>JBHHXN010000139.1:0-13858 GCA_046757025.1 bacterium | reverse complement strand
ATTTAGCCATTTTCTTGTAAAAAAATGCAAAAGTTCAGAAGTAATACTATAATTGCGCACGTTTTGGGTACCTGTTTGCCACCGACTTTACCACGATTCCCATTTTAGATTTTCAACCATTTTCAAATATTTTTTGAGACTTTTAAAATAGAATTTTAATGACCGCTGCTGAAATTCAATTTTAAAATGATTTAGAACCAAAATTCATAGAATTAATGATATGAACAGAGCATAAATGTGTCTTAATCATATAGAGAAAAAATTACCACGAAAAGATGAAACTCACGAGATAGCAGAAGGTTATTGAGTTTTCAGGAACTTCGGTTATTGGTTAAGACGGAAAGAGCGTTTCGTTGTTCAAAACCGACACCTCAAAATATTAGCGGTACTGTCCTTTGTTCGATTATCGGAGAAGTGTTGTTAGTTTATCCTGCGGATTTTATACCCTTCAGGGCGGCCTATAAATGCGTCCTCCTGTTGGACGCTCGGATTTTGCAGAGACTTGCTACTTAAAACCTTCCGCTCCTACTGGGCCAAATACAGAAGTTGGTCATAAAATGAGCCTTATATATAAATGTAAACAATTTAAAGAAAACGCTTGATTTTACCGAAGTATTAGAATCAAATCTTGACCTATTCGAAAAACTGTCCTTTGGATATGAGGTAAAATATGCGTAAAAATATTCAATTTAAAAACGAAGTGTACAGACAAACGACAAACCGAATCAGGCGATCATGGGGTTATTTTTTTATGCTGGCGGTACTGTTTAGTTTTACACGTTGCTCGTTTGATAAACCCAGCGCACCTTCCTGGGAAGTGGAGGTCGCCATTCCGCTGGTGAGTAAAGTTTACACCATGTCGGAAATTGCCGATGACGAAGAGGCCATCAAGTTGGACAACAACGGCGGCTTATATTTTGAGGAGACTTCGGAATTGGATGCCTACACCGTGGGCGATCAACTGAACATGGAAGAAAAACAGGATAATTTTACGCTGGATCTGGGTTCTTTTACCGTCGATTCTCCGGGCTCCGAAAACACTTTTGTGGAATTGCGAGAAATTTATTCTCAGGCAGAAAATTTACACGGCCAGATCGTCGTGGTTGGCGCATTCAGTTTTGCCACCAATAAAAAAACGCTGGATGCCTACGACGGATTCTCCTACGCTATGATTGACTCAGGAAAAATTCAGATTCAAGTGGCCAACCAACTGGTCATCCCGCTTGGGGCGCCATTGATCGTCGAGCTTTGGGATGCGATATCGGATACGTTAATCACCTCTTCGGGCGATGTTGGTCAAATTTTGCCGGGTCAAAGCGACCAGTTAATTTTGGATCTGAATAGCAAGAAAATATCGAATCAACTGGCCATTCGCCTGCGAGGAAATTCCCCGGGCAGCGACGGTAAAGACGTTTACATTGATGCATACAGCAATTTTGAAGTGATGGCTGAAATCAGCGAAATCGAAGCCCGAGAAGCGTTGGCTGAGATTCCACAGCAAATCGTTTCAAATCACGATAACATTACGGTTACTGATTCGCTGGTTATCATGGAGGCGCGCGTCGAACAGGGTTCGATTGTTCTGGATCTGGGCGGCAAACTGCCCATCGATGCCTGGGTCATCTATGAGCTGCCGGATTTTCAAACCCCCAGTGGCTTTTCGTTAAAGGATTCGTCTTTTGTCCGGAGAAACACCCATGAAAATATCGTGATCGATTTATCCGGATATTATTTGAAACCGCAACTGGCCAATTTTGGCGAGCAGATGATCCGCTACCATTGGACCATACGAACCATCGATACCGGCAACGAGCAGGTACTGGTGCGCGCCACCGATGATGTGAACACACAATTGCACGTCACGGAAGTCTCTTTTTCCTCAGTAACGGGTAAAATCGGCAATCAAGAAATTGAGGTGAATCAGGAAGAGATCGATTTCGAAATACCGGCGGATCTGGACAGCATCTTTTTTGAAACCGCAGAGCTGGAGCTGAAATTGCACAACGCTATCAATTTCCCTGCTCATATTCGATTTGTGATCGAAGGGAGAAACGATGCCGGTGCCACCTCATATTTGAATGTCAATGCAGATTTGCAGCCGGCATTACAGCCGAGCTCGCCGGTGACCACGGTTATCGTTTTAAACAGTCAGAACAGCAATATCAATGATTTTATCAGCATTTTGCCTTCAACCATCCGCATCGATGGTAAGGTAACCATTCGCGATGATAACTGGGTTGGTACGGTTTCATCGAAGGATTTCGTCGATGGCGAAGTGCGGGTGTCTGCGCCGATTGCACTGAAACTACCACCGCAAACCGTGGATTCGGATGTCAATGAACTGGAAATCGAAGACGACGTCAAAAAAGACATTATCGAGAATTTGTCATCGGGGACTTTTTACGCGGAAATTTCCAATCATTTACCTCTGGGCGCCAGTGTGGAGATCCTGTTTTGCCAGAAAGACTCTACTCTTTTTACGTCGCCAAATTTAAGAATCGGTCCTTTGCAAGCCGACGCCGCTCAGGTGAACGGCAGCGGTTACGTGGATCAGGCCATGGATGGCGTCATCACCTTTTCGTTGACAGAAGAAGAAATGCGCACCTTTTTGATGACCCCGCTGTATTCGGGAGTCCGGGTCAATCTGGAGGGTACCGATGGCCAGTATGTGAAAGTACGCGCTTCGGATTACTTGCAGATTAAATCCTACAGCAAAATTAAAATTAAAGTTAATCAAGACTAAAGTGGAAAATAATATCATGTGCAGCAGAAGATCAATATTCTTTTATGTGATTATTTCTTTTATAGCCTGGAACCTGAGCACGGCTGGCAATTTGTCGGCACAGGCGGGCATTTCTAATGCTCGCAGTATGGCCATGGGTGGCGCCTATTCCGCGTTGGCACGCGGCGTGGAATCCCCTGTTTGGAATCCGGCCAATTTAGCTCTCTCGACCAAACGAACTTATCGCTTCAATTTAATTTCAGTTGGTATGAATTTTCACAACAACAGTTTTAACAAAAAACAGTATGACCTCTATAACGGCAGTTTTCTTTCTCAACAAGACAAGCAAGACATCTTGTCGAGCATTCCGGCCGAAGGCGTCAAAGTGGATTTTGATACCGAAGTCCAGGCGCTCGGATTTGCTGTGCGGAACTTTGCTTTCACCGCTTCGGCGCTGGCCGCATCAGACATTGCCTTTTCAAAAGACATTGTCGAGCTGGCTTTGAACGGCAATGAATTTGGCCGGCTGTATGAGGTCGGTGATACCTACGGCGAAGGCTGGGGCGTTTCCAGTTTTGCGCTTTCTGGTGGTTATCCGTTTAAAGTGCCCTATTTTAGCGAATTCACCGTGGGTGCTTCGGTGAAATACCTGCGGGGGCATGCATACGGAAAAGTGATCGAAGCCCGCAGCTCGGTGCTAACCAACATCGACGGCATTCACAGCAGCGGCCGCATTGTCATCGACCATTCCCTGGGAGGCAACGGCTTGGCTCTGGATATCGGTTCCGCTGCGACCCTGGGCAATCAGTGGTCATTCAGTTTTGGCCTAACCAACCTCTTTAGCCGTATTAGCTGGAGCACCGACAATGAACGCTTTACCTATACTTTTGAAGGGGATTCTGTGACCGTTCAAAAGATTGAAGAAAGCGAAATCGATTCTGTTGTTGTGAATTCGGATGAAACCGTTTCGATAGGTTCTTTTACCTCAGGACTGCCTGTTCAAATCAAAATGGGCGTGGCACGTTTTATGGGTAAAATGACCTTTTCGTTGGATTATCGACAGGGCTTTAGCCAAGCGCCGGGCGTATCCACCACCCCCGAGATCGCGCTCGGATCAGAAATACGGTATTTTAACTTTTTTCCAGTGCGTGCGGGCTTATCGCTGGGTGGCAAGCGCGGATTTTCTGCCGCGGCTGGTTTTGCTTTCGACTTTTCGTTTTGCAGTCTTGATTTTGCCATTTCGAGCAAAGGCGGGATGTTTTCCCCACGTGGCGTGGGTTTTGCATTTGATTGGATGTTCCGATTTTGAGCTTATTTCCGGGTTTTGATGGTCAGTAGTAAACCAGCAGCAAAAAAAACGGCGTTGGTGGTCCAGGCGGACATCAGGGGTGAAAGGATGCCGTTGTGCCCCAGGGTTTGGACAAATTTGTTGGAGCCGTAATAAATGAAACAGATCAGCAAACTCACCATAAATCCGAAAATAGCCCCGCTGCGATTTTTGTTGGAGGCCAGCGGCGCTCCGAACAGCACCATGATAAAATTCGCAAACGGAATGGAGATTTTAAAGTGAAGATCAACCAGCCATTTATTTGGATCTCCACCGTTGCGTTTGACCTCTTTTGAAAAAGTCTGCAATTCTGCAAACGACATATCCTCCGGCTCAATTCTCACTTGAAGCAACTTTTCCGGCCTGACATCGATGTTGTGGTCGACATAACTATCAAACGGCACCGCCAGCTCCTGATTATTGGTAAACGTTCGTTTGTAGCCGTTCATCAAAACCCAGGTGCTATCCCGCCATTGCATTTTAGGCGCATCTATGCGCTCGACAATTTGACTGCCCTGATATTTTTGAATGGTCACTTTGTGGGCCACTTTCTGGCGATTTTCATAATGACCGATAAACAACCTTCGGTTCATTTTGTCCCGCCAGAAAATGTTGGAGACACGGTTTGGCGTAAGGCTTCTGGATCGCTCCAAAAACTGTTTATCGATTCGGGTTTTTTCCTGATTGGCGCCGGGAACAATAAGTTCGCCGAGCGTCAGGGCCGACAGGCTGATGAGCGTGCTGAAAAGCCATACCGGCAGCAATATTCGGTACAACGATATTCCCACCGATTTGATGGCGGTCAGCTCGTTGTATTTGGACAGGTGCCCCAGAGTGAACAAACTGGACAAAAGCATGGCAATGGGCAGGGCGAGCATCACAATGTACGGAATATAGAAAACATAATATTTTACAATGACAAACTTTGGTACATCTTTATCGATGAACTTGCCAAGATTGCCTACCAGATCCACGAAGATGACGATCAGGATAAAAGAAAGTATGGCGTACAACAGGGTAAGACCGAAACGCCTTAGTATATACCAATCTAAAATTCGCATGGCAAATGTCGATTTAAGATGTGATTTGGGAAGTGGCATGCGCCGGGGGTTTTTTAACATAAAATAATTTTGATGTGAATTTTAATTGCCACTTCCATCTGTACTCAAACGCGGTTTTGAGCATCAGAAAAACGCCAGCGCTGCCTACGATGAGATTGGGGCTCCACATGGCCCAGAATGGGGTGATGAACCGTCGATCTGCTAAAATTTCTCCACCGATGAGACAGGCCCAATATAACAAAAAGAATCCGATGCTCAAACCCGCGCCGGCGGCCCAGCCGCTTTTACGGATGACAATGCCCAGTGGCGCCCCAACAAAGATGAAGACAATACACGCCACCGGAATGGAATATTTTTTTTGCAGCTCAACCGCAAAAATGTTGCTGGATTTTTTATAACTTTTGATCATATCCAAATCGATTTTTATTTGCTGTTTCAATTGCTGGTGTTTGGAGATGACGTTTTTCAGAAGTTTCTGGCTGGCGTTCAGCGGGCTGTTGTATTTTGAGAAGTGATTGTGGACTCTTTCCAAAATTTTTTGTTCTCGTTCGACGATCTTTTTCTGGTTTTCTCGAATGTCTTTGCGAAGATCCTCGGCGCTTTTTTCCCGATCTCCACGATATTCGGACTGACTTCTTTTTAAAATGATATCCGACATGGCAATTTTGATGACGTGTTTCGGAAATTCCAACTTTTTAAACGTGGATGGGTTTTTGATATTCACCTCCTGAACTTCGCCGTTGAAAAGCATGAATTCCAGCATGCCAGTATTTTGACGAAATCTCACAATGCCCTTTTCAGCAATGATGGTTTTGATGAGCTGCGATTCGCTTTCGTCGTTGATGACAATGTTTTCCACATACGACAGCGAATCCCGATCCTCCACTGCTTGGACCAGAATATTGTGATTGGGAATATCGGTAAAAATCACGCCCGCCTCCAGATTGATCATCGGTTTCTTACGGGCAATGTCCATGGCCAGCAGGCGAGCACGATGGTTGAAATCCGGCAGCACGTTGTTGTTGAACCAGATTAAGAAATAGGCTAAAATCGCCGATAACAGGATCACGGGCGGCAGGATCTGGAACAGCCCTATTCCACCTGCTTTGATAGCGGTCACTTCATTGTCGGCTGAAAGTCTTCCAAACGCCATAATGGTGGCGGTGAGCACCGCCATGGGCACAGAAAGCGCGATCATCCAAGCCAGATTCAAATACAAAAATTCTAAAATGACGGATAAGGATACTCCTTTACTTAAAAATTTACCCAAATCCCGATATAACAAATTTAAAATGAACAATAATTTTATGGTTATGAGCGCTAAAAAAAACGGTCCAATATGCTCTCGAATGATATATTTCGGCAGGGTTTTAAGCATGGTCTTTGGATAAAAATTTTAGAAATATATCTAATAAATACGTTATTTTCAAGATTTTAATAATATTTATATGGAGATTTTCATTACCCTGGATAAATCACAAAAATTGTGAAGCGAATGCATACCTGATAACTGATTTCAAAAAAGGCTTTATTGAAACTGCCTTTTCACAATGTTGATAGGATAAATTCTCCGATTTCACATCAATTCTTTCCTGCATGACGGAGAATGACAAGGACAGCGTACCTGGTTTTTCGCAAATCTTGCGACTTTTCAGGATAGAAAAAATTTTAGTAAATAGAATGATAAATCCTCCTCTTAATTGAGGATGTGCTCAAACGGCAATTTTTTTCTTGCAATTCAAATATTTATTGTTAAATTTAGATTTACCCCAAATTTATTAATTACTAATTTCCCGGGAGGCCCAATCGAGCAGTTGCTATAGGATTTTTATTTAATTGCATTTTTAATGTAATTTATCAATTCGATTTTATTGAATTAATTTGCATCAACCGACATTAAGTCATTATATCAAACTGCTTATTTTTTCGGGAAATGGTGTTTAACAAATTCACGATGCCGAAAAGCATTGTTCTGCCTATTTTATGCTTTTCACTTCCAGCATTTTTTCATATATTTGAATGCGCGAAAGCTTATGCCAATCCAAAAGATGCCTTTGGATTAAAACTTTCGTCTTCCTACCATTCATTTGATTATTCTCTGAAAAGTAAGAGAAAAGCCGTTTGGTCTCTACATGGATACATTCCGGGTTCTACTCCAAACATCTACAACATCGTTCAGGAAGAAGTTGAAATCGAGTCCTTTGATTCCTTTGTGGTAGTACGTCACAAAATATTAGATGAGGACATACGTCCCCCGCTGATGATGTCATTTGAACATTATCGCAGTATGGTACGGGAAGACCGGCTGCAGCGAGCCTGGTCTGATTACGCTGTACAACATCTTACTGACACAGGCGAAGCAAGGCGGGGGTCCGGAGGTATCAACCTGGATATCCCCGTGAAAATAAAGAGCCGCGCTTTTCAAAAAATATTTGGCAGCGGCAGTGTGGGGCTGAATGTGACCGGCGATATCAGCATCAAAGCCGGTTTGCGCAGAGAGGATCGTAGTGAGGTGAAAACCATTTTCAATCAGGGGGCGAATACCACTTTCAAAATGGAGCAAAAACAACGCTTTTCTGTTACCGGCAAGATCGGCGACAAAGTCACAGTGAATGTGGATCAGGACAGCGAGCGTGCATTTGATTTTGAAAATAACGTGCGCCTGAATTATCAGGGATACGACGATGAGATTATTCAGAGAATTGAGGCGGGAAATATTTCACTATCTCTTCCTGGCACCCGGTATGTCACATTTAGCGGTAAAAATTCCGGCTTATTCGGAATCAAAAGTCAGATGGTGCTGGGGAATTTGAATATTACTACCATCGCCAGTCAGGAAAAAGGCGAAAGCCAGAGAATCTCGCTTTCGGGTGGGGCTGAAGAAGGCGCCCGGCGAATCAAAGATTATCAATTTGTACGCAATAAGTATTTCTTTCTGGATTTTCAGTATCGCGAAGAATACAAGAACTTTGATGCGGACGGCAATCATTTTACCTCTGCGAGCCCCATTGTAAATTTTGAAGTGTACAAAGCAGCCGCTGGCTACGAAACCCAGTTTCCGGATGAGAATATTCGCGCCTGGGCTACTTTAAATGCACAAGCCAGCGACACCGTCGAAGTGAAAGCGGGTTTTGCGGATATTGCTCATTTCATTCGGTTGGAAAAGGATCAATATTATATCGAGCCCAACCTCGGGTTCATCCGCCTGAACAGTCCCATCGCAAAAGATGAAATTTTGGCGGTCACCTACACCACCGAAGACGGAAAAGTGTTTGGCGACACCGTAAACAACACCATCATTTATAAATTGATCAAACCGGAAAATCCGCAGCCCAGAGATCAAACCTGGGACCTGGAGTGGAAGCATGTCTATTCGCTGGGCGGACCCAACATCGAAAAGGAGGGATTCGATGTAAAAATCTTTTTCGATCCTCCCTCGGGACCGGATCAAGAAACCGACGGTTCTCGAAAGTGGATCGAAATTTTCGGATTGGACAACAAGGACCAAAATGGCAACCCAAATAGTCCTGATGGGCAGATCGATTACAATGATCCTACCATCGTTGATTTTTTCAACGGTGAACTGCATTTTCCGGATTTACGACCGTTCGATCCTGAAGGCTATACCCGCGGTGGCCAGGTCATCGATCCGCTGTCGGCAGAGAAACGCACCCGGGCCATTTACGACACTACCGTACAGAGCGTCATCAGCCAGCAAAGTAAATTTATCATCGAAATCACCACCAAAAATCGCAGTACCAATTTCAGCTTGGGATTTAACGTCATCGAAGGCTCTGAAAAAGTCATTCTGGATGGCGATGAACTGGAAAACGGCCGGGATTACACCATCGACTATTTCACCGGCTCCCTGACCATCCTGGACGAAAGAGCCACCAACCCGGCTTCTCAATTAGACATTTCCTACGAGCGCAATCAACTTTTTCAGCTGGAGAAGAAAACCATTCTGGGTATGCGGGCGGAATATGACCTGGGCGGCAATTCCTTCCTGGGCGGGACCTTTTTGTATTTGAATGAAACCACTCTCGACCGCAAAGTGCGCGTGGGCCGCGGACCCATTCGTAACCTGGTTTGGGACATCAACACCCGTTTGAATTTTAAGCCCAATTTTATCGGTAAAGCCTTTGATATTTTGCCGATCCTGCGGGCCAAAGGAGAATCCACTCTGGACTTTGAAGGCGAGATAGCTCAAGTACTGCCAACGCCTAATACGCTGAACAATTCAAAAACCGGCGACAATCACGGCGTCGCCTACATCGATGATTTTGAAGGCGCCAAGAAAACCATCAGCCTGGGGGTGTTGCGCAAAAACTGGACCCGGGCTTCGCAACCCGACACCAGCTTGCACAATTACAAGCGATTGGTGAATTATATCTGGTACAATCCCTTTCAACAGGTGGGGATCAAAGAAATCTATCCCAAGCGCGAAATAAATACCAACGTTTCAAATCGTGTGGACGTATTGACTTTTCAGTTGTTTCCGGACCAAAATCTCGTGGATCCGAATAACCCGGCCAAACCTCATGCCGGCACCTGGGGCGGCATTATGCGCGCCCTTTCTCCTGGTGTTTTCGATCAATCGCAAACGAAATTCATCGAGATCATGGTGCGGGCCACCGAAGGCCGGCTGCATATCGATTTAGGCTCTATTTCGGAAGACGTCATTCCCAATGAAAAACTGGACACCGAAGATTTAAGAGCCGCAGGGGGTTTTCGAAACGGCGTTCTGGACGACGGCGAAGACGTGGGCATCGATTTAGTCGCGAAACCAGACCCACCGCAGTTAAACTTTCCAAAAGACGATCCGGCGTTTGTAAATAAACCGCAGGAAGAAGTGCTTTACGATTTTTGGGATATCCATAATTTTGGAATTAAAGATGCCGACGAACCGTGGAGTTATGACGATTGGTTTTATCAGGAAAGAAGCGTGATTTACATCCAGAACGACGGTAAAGGCTCCATAATCGGCACCGAAAACAACGCCAATGATCAGGGAGGACGCCGGCCAGATACCGAAGATATCAACGGTAACGGGGTGCTCGATCGCTCCAATGCGTATTATACGTATTCGTTTTCCATGGACACAACCCATGCTGACACCTCTTTAATCGTGGGTGGGAACCCCGCAAAGGGCTGGCGCCTTTATCGTATTCCGTTTGATACGGAAAATGACTCTTTGCAAGTCGGCAGCCCCAACCCCACACAAATCGAATTTGTGCGTATCTGGGTGGATGAGATTGAAGATTTTAATACCTTAACTTTCAGCATTGCAGAAATCAACATGGTGGGCAGCGAGTGGAAGGAACTGGGAACCACGGATGATGAATTTAATCTTACTTCCGGACTGGTGATTTCAGAGGATTCCACTGTGGCGGTTACGCAAATAAACACGCACGAAAGCACCTTTTATTTTAACACGCTGTCAGCTATCGGGGTGGAAGGCGAAGAAGATCAGGTGACGAAGGTGAAAGCGCGCGAGCAGTCTTTGGTTCTGAAAGCCACCAATCTCGAAGGTAGGAACATCGGTAGCGGTCGCAACGTGGGCGTGGCTCAAAAAAGTCTGTTTCAGGGAGAAAACTACATCCATTATGATAAAATAAAGATGTTCGTGTATGGTCGTCCCTCCAGCCCCAACGATGGTAAACACATTCCTTCGGATACTTTATCGACCACCAGCCGCATAGAATACTTTTTTCGATTTGGTGCAGACGTCAACAACTATTACGAATATCGGTCGCCGGTGTACGAAGGCTGGCACGATGAAAACCACATGAACATTCGGCTTCAGGAATTTACCAGTTTGGATACCACCACCGTGGATTCACTGGGCAATCCCTTTCGGCGGTTCGGTAAAAATAAATCCATTCGAAAAGTGGGGAATCCCTCCCTGACCAATATTAAAACTTTGATTCTCGGCATTATCAATAATAACCACCTGGAACCGTTCACGGGCGAGCTTTGGTTCAATGAGCTGCGTTTGTCGGATGTCGAGCGCGAAAAGGGCATGGCTATGCGCTTTCGTGCCAATATGAAAATCGCTAATTTTGCCACCATCAACGGGGAAGTGGAACGCCGGGATGCTGATTTTCATAACGTTGCCCAGCGATTTGGCAGCGGCAACAACAGTTTGAGCACCAGTCTAAATGCTACGGTCAATCTGGACAATTTTTTACCGCAATCCTGGGGTCTGGCCATGCCGCTCAATCTAAATTACCGAAACAGCAAATCCACGCCGAAATATTTTCCCGGTAAAGACCGTCTGGTCACCAGTGATTTATCAACGGACGTTCTGGAAACCGTGCAGTCGGTTCGAAATCAAAACGGATTTAATTTTTCATTTAAAAGACAGGTAAAATCGGACAATTTCTTTTTAAAGCATACCCTGGACAACCTTTCAATGAATATTGGGCGCTCAGAAAGTAGTCTGGAAAACCCGACCACAAACTTTTCCAACACCAGTTCGTGGACCGGCAATCTGGATTATCGTCTGAATTTTGGTAAAAAAAATTATATTCGACCGCTTGCGTGGATTCCCGGCTTTTGGTTATTATCTAAATTAAAGGGTACGAAATTTTATTATACTCCTCAAAATGTTTCGTTCAAAGTGAACGGCTCAAAAACGCAGCAACGGTCGCAGAATAGAGTTGCAGATATCACCAAACAAGATTCCGTAAAAGTATCTGAAACCGAGACCTTCAACGTGGACCGCAGCGTGCGCGCAAATATGCGGATTTTTGAAAGTTTGACTGTGGACTACAGCCGAACCCACAAAGCCGACATGCGCGAGTCCAGTTTCATGGATCTCGTGAAGGGCAATGTGGAAGAATTGAATGTTGCTCAGACGTTTACCACACGATACAATCCCAAGATTTTTAGCTGGCTGAATAACACATTTAATTATTCAGCGAATTACACTTTCAACAATAATATTCAACAGCGCACGACCGGCCGCAGTGCGCGTGTCAACGTTTCGCGTTCAGCGGATTTTAATTTGCGATTACAGGAATTTGCCAGGTCTGTTTTTGGGGTTGGTAAAAAGAGTACATCACAACCCGGAAGAAGAGGCCGGCCTGGCAGCCGTGGCCGGCCAAATCCCGATAGGGGCGAACCGGGCCCCAAAAAATTAGTTCTTTTTCAGCCGCAGGAAAAGGACGAGTCTTCGGGCATTTCTCTTAATCCTTTGAAGCTGGTAGGCGGTTTGGTATCCAAGATTAAGGACATTTCTGTGAATTACACCGAGCGCGAAAATGTCTCACAACTGGGTCTGGTTCCGGATATGCCCAATTTTGATTTTCAATTGGGCCTGTCAAAAGACACGGGCGTGGCTACCGATAGTACCCTTAGCTCTAATAACGCCACATACAGTCTGAACAAATCGTTGCGGGCCAGCTCGGGAATAGCCTTCGGCCGGGCGCTGGACGTCGGACTTTCGTTTCAGCACAGCGAGCAAAGAAACGAAACCACCACCATTTCCGGCAGTAAAACCGATAGCTGGCTGGAAAAATTTGAAATGCCGTTTCCAGAATGGACGGTACGGATTTCGGGGCTGGAAAAATTCCCTCTATTTAACAAGTTCTTTAGAACCGTCACCTTCAGCCATGCCTTTTCCGGCCAGCGGGATATCACCTGGAACGGCTCTCCTGAAAACGATACTCAAAAGAATTTTACCACAAACTTTCGACCGCTTGGTAAATTAGATTTGAATTTAAAAAATGGCATCACGGCCAATATCCAGATGAATCGATCTCTTTCATTGAGCCGAAGCTTAGCCGGCGGCATCGGCGCCCGGCGAACCACCCGTTCTGATATTTCAGTTACGGCGAATTACTCCAAGCGCTCTGGTTTTCGTCTGCCTATCTGGCCTTTCAACAAAGCCGAATTGAAAAATTCCATCGATTTTTCATTTTCTTTCACCGCCAGCAGCGTTATCACCGAACAGAGTAAAACCCAGCCGGATGGCACCGACTTGTTTGAAGAAGCCGATAAAACCGAAAGGTGGTCTGTTTCGCCGCGATTGACGTATTCATTCAGTACGCAGGTCCGAGGCGGAGCGTTTATTGAAATCGGGCAAACCAACAGCAAACGTTCGGGAAAAACCTCGGTGAAAGAGTTCGGAATCGATGTGAACATCGCCATCAGGGGAAATTAACACTGTCTTACTCAAGTTTCTCAGTTGTGTAATCAATTGTTTTTAAGTTATTTTCTCAGCCTGAATTCACATAATTTTTTATCCTGAATAATTCCTAAAGCAGCGGCACCGCAACCAAAAAGACAAAATGATTAAGGGCAAATTAATTTTAACCTCTATTGAGCGAATCGCTATTGGCCGTTGGCTGTTAGCAAATAAAACACCACTATCTAAAATGGTTTTTATAACCCAACTGCCGGATAAAATGGGAGTCTCAACATAATTACCAAAAAATAACTACCCATAGCCAAAAACCCGGTGCCGGTTTTGTGTGTAAATTATTTTATCTTTTCTCTGCGAGCTTGGCGGCTTTTCGTGAGCCTGTTAAAAACTTTGCTGAAAAAACAAAGTTTTTGGCGGTAATAGAATAACGTGCCATTCGCTTTCAGTGTCATTCGGTGAATTCCGTGTTGATTTTTGTTTTGAACACCGAAGGCCATTGAAATCACTGAACCTGAATAATTCCTAGCGCGGCGGAGCCGCAAATATTTAAATGACTTGCTTTGTTGTGGTCCAAACCATGGTGCTATTATCAGCCGTCA
>JBHHXN010000138.1:0-14059 GCA_046757025.1 bacterium | reverse complement strand
TCCAACGTCTATACAGCCTTTCCCAAGGATAATCCAAAATGTCATAAAACCAGGCTGTAACATTATATTTAGCCTGAAGCGCCCGGTTTCCTTCATTTATAGTGTCAATTGACTGTTTCATCAAACCTACTTTTTATCGTAAATACTTTTATTCTCGATTGCACGCTCTGTTGCCTGGAAATAGCTGACCGCCTACTGATCGGTGAGGTCTTTTGCATTCTCCATCGCCGCAATGGCTTCCGTCCTTAACGCTGTGAGACTCGCTGGATCTAGCCCATCCTGGAGTGCCCGGGTATGGAGCCATGCCAACGTCCAGTCGAAATCTGTGGTCGAGCTCCGATACCTTCCAGACAAAGGCAGCGTTGTAACGCATCCCGAATAACTTTTTGAAACCGCCTTTTCAAACTTTTAGCGGTAGAGTATGCCTCAAGCTGCTTCCACTGGGAGTCCCGCCCCTTTCCATTCCGGCAAACCTTCTTTCAAACGGATGGCCTTATACCCGGCGCTTCTCAAGATCTTCATGGCTTCGGCAGAAAGAACGCAGTACGGACCGCGACAGTATGCGACGACCTCGCAGTTTTGAGGAATCTCATCCAGCCTTTTTTGAAGCTGCGAGAGCGGCACAGACAGCGCCCCTGTAATGTGGCCTTTTTGGTATTCTTCCACAGGCCGCACATCCAGAATGATCACATTCTTATGCCGGATGCGTTTTGAAAGCTCTTCTTTAGAGATGGGTTTCAGACCGTCGCGTTCTTCAAAGAAAAGGCGGACCACTTCCCGGATTTCCGTGCTGCGCTTCTCAGCCAAGTACTGCAGATGTTTAAAACAATCCATGACCTCAGCGCCGGCAAGCCGGTAGATCACTTGCACCCCCTTTTTGCGGGTCTCTACGAGTCTTGCCGCTTTCAGGGCTTGTAAATGGCGCGAGGTGTTGGCAACAGTCATAGTCACCTGTCGGGATAATGAGTCCACATCCCTTTCGCCCTGAGCGAGAATGTCGATGATTTCCAGCCGCTTGGGGCTTGAAAAAGCGTGGGCTATCCTGGCAAACTGCTCAAAGACTACATCTTTGAATTCACGTCCGGTCATATCAGAAACCTTATTCTATAAATACATTTCTCAATTGATGAATTGAATATACAATACATGACTCAAAAAGTCAAGTAAAATGTCAAGTGCCGTGGCACTCTAAACAGTTTACCGAAGAGGGATGTTTCTATCTAAGTCTATAGGTGGTTTGGGGATAGGGGCACCAGGTTCTGAACCGAGATGAATAACTGTCTGCGGAGAGCTAAAAGTTTAACATATCCTTGACTACGTCAGGCAATTGGTCTGTTGAACCCCGCCCGCTGGCAAAAGATCCCACACAGCTTATAACTGAGTGTTCCAGGAATCCGGCCAGCATTCCCTGGGCAGTGGTTGAGTTTCTAACTTGTCGTCATAACTAAACAAGGTTGCAAACCACGTTGGATCATCTCACCTTAGCACGATCCCACTCAGTTTGTAACGGTGTGTTTACTTCATTTCATTCGGTGTTTTTTCATCTTGTAGCGCAAGTTGCGTTCGCTCAGACCGAGCTGCTCAGCGGCCCGGGTCTGAACTCCGCCAGCCTTTTCCAAGGCATCGCGGATCAACTTCTGCTCAAAAACCGCAACTTTCTCATATAGGGTCGCGGACGCCAGCTCGTCCTCGCTTTTCAGGCCCTGTACTGACCACGGCAAATCAGCGCTGGTGATGACCTCGCCGCGGGTCAGTACCACTGCCTGTTCGATCATATTCTCCAGCTCCCGCACGTTGCCGGGATAATCGTACTTCATCAGCAAATCCAGGGCTTCCTTTGAAACTTCCCGCACGCGCTTGCCGTTCTCCTCGGCGAATTTTTTCAGAAAATGTTCCACCAGTGGTTGGATGTCACGACGACGGGCGCGCAGCGGTGGGATGACAATCGTCACCACATTGAGCCGATAGTAGAGATCTTCCCGAAACCGTCCCTCATTAATCAGCTTCTCCAGGTCGCGATTGGTGGCCGCAACGATACGCGTGTCCACCTGAATGGTTTCCGAGCCGCCAACCCGTTCAAACGCCTGCTCCTGAATGGCGCGCAGCAGCTTCACCTGCACCGACGGCGGCAAATCCCCGACCTCATCGATGAACAGGGTGCCACCGTGGGCGCGCTCGAACCGACCCTTGACCTGGCGAACCGCACCAGTGAAAGCGCCCTTCTCGTGGCCGAACAACTCGCTTTCCAACACGCCTTCGGAAAGAGCGGCACAATTGACCGCCACGAACGGACTGGCATTTCGCGGACTGGCGGCGTGAATGGCGCGGGCAATTTGCTCTTTACCCGTACCGCTTTCCCCGCGGATGAGTACCGTGGCTTTGCTTGCAGCCACGCGTGCCGCGCGATTAAGTACCTCCTCCATCTCCGGACTTTGACTGATGATGCCCTTGAATCCATTCTTTTCAGTCAGTTGCTCGCGCAAACGCTGGTTTTCTGAGATAAGCTGTTTGCGCTCACGGGCTTTCTGTATCACTAGCTCCAACTGTACAAGCTCAATGGGTTTGGTGAGATAATCGATAGCGCCGGCTTTCAGGGCTTGTTTGGCCGACTCGATGCTGCCGTAAGCCGTCATCAGCACCACATCCACTTCCGGATTGATTGACTTCACGTCTCGCAAAACCTCCAACCCGTTTTTCTCCGGCATTTTGAAATCGGTCAGCACCAGGTCGATGGGCGAGTTTCTCACCCTTTTCAGGGCCTCTGCAGCCGATGTGGTTTCCTCCACAGGATAGCCCTGTTTTTTGAGGAAACCGGCCAGCGCCTTGACCTGTGTCGGTTCATCATCAACGATTAAAATACAGTAATCGATCATTTCCAATCAGTTTCTTTTTAGTCAAATGTGCGGTACAAATTCATGCTGCGGCGGCCGAACCAGCCCGGTTAGATGATCTCATACCGGCAGGTATATTTTGAACGTCGTGCCTTTGCCCTCTTCGCTGCTCACCTCGATTCGGCCGGCATGCTCGGTTACGATGCGGTGGCAAATGCTCAGCCCCATACCCGTGCCATTTTCTTTGGTGGTAAAATAGAGGTCGAAGATGCGGTTCAAATGTTCAGGGGGAATGCCCTTGCCCGTGTCGCGCACTTCAACCATGGCGTCCGCACCGTCCCGGCTAATCTTGACCTCAATCGTACCGCCGGCCGGGGTTGCCTGCAAACTGTTTTGCAACAGATTCAGAAACACTTGCTGCATCTGATTGCGGTCGAGTTTCAGCTCCACGCTTTCAGACCCGTCTAATTTCAGAGCGACCCCCTGCTCTTTGGCCTCGCTTTCCACCACAGTGAAAACATTTCTCAGCACTTCAGGCAAATCATGTCGCTGCAGGTTCAGCACAGGCGGACGGGCAAACTCCAAAAAGCGTTCGATGATGCTGCTAACTCGCTGCGTTTCCGAGACGATGGAGTTGGCGAGATCGCGGTATTCCTGTTCGTTTTCAGTGGGTTTGAATTCCCATCCAAAACGCTGCGCGATAATGCTGATGGCGTTTAGCGGGTTGCGGATTTCATGCGCAACGCCGGAAGCCAGCTCTCCCATGGCGGTGAGCTTTTCCTGTCGGCGCAGTCGTTGCTCCCAGGCTTTTTTCTCAGTTAAATCTTTTATAACTGCCACAGCAGAGTCAATTTCATCCTGATGATCGCGCAACAGGTTGGTGGTGACGGATAAAGTTGCCTGGTCATTTTCGAGTTGGTACTCCACCTCTTGATCTCGCACTTCCTGTCCGGTTGACAAAGTTCGATCCAATAGCGATGTTTGTTCACCAATAATATCCTGACAAGAATGTCCAATTACATTCTTTGAGGTCCGGCCAAATAATTTTTCCGCTGCACGATTAAACAAAGTGATACGACCACTCCGGTTCACTGCAACCACTGCATCTGCCATGTTTTCCAAAATATTGCCCGTATAGGTTTGAATTTTGGAATAGGCTTCTGTGAGCAGATTGTAATTTTGATACGTCATGAGAAAATTAAATAAAATAACACCAAGCACGATGAATCCTAATATAATGACGACGGCTCGTTGAATGGTTCGGGTGACAGCCTGGTTTGCCACATCCATTTTCAGGGCGACACGAATTAATCCAAAAATCTCACCATTTATGGTAAAAGGTCTGGCGACTTCAAACACTTCTTCACCTTCAAAATCCTGTATTCTTGAGAAAGAGCGGCTATTTAAAAACACTTGCTGCAACAACGAATCGCTGGCAAGGCTCGAAATAGAAGTAATATTTTTCGTAGCCGAAATAAGCCCCTCATCATCCTGTAAAACAATATAGGCGATTTCTTCATTTTCACCGAGATTTTGAATTAATCGCCCAATCCCGGCTCGCTTTCGATAATCCAATAAGAGATTTGGAGCAGCGCATAAAACCCAGGCTGTGTCTGTTGTATATTTAACTCCAACTGCGTAATGGATTTTCCCATCCCAATCTTCCACCAGGCCGCTTGTACTATTTACAGTATCTTTGAATAAAGGCGTTAGAAATTGCACCACACTTTCGGGTGCAAAATGCGCCATGGCGTCGGCAGGAAATACATAGTCTTGCAGATTCATTTTCGAGTTTACACAAAAAGCTTTCGCCACACCGCTTTGCGTCATGATTTTTTCAAATCGCTTTTGAGTTAGCGCTTTTTCTTTTTGTAATTGAATCACCACTTGTCCTAATTTGAATAATTGGGATTCTATAAGCGATTCCACCTCAGCATAAGACTGCACCGCATTTTCAGCGCTAATGGCCAGCGCTTCGGTTACAGTTTGTGCTTCTTCGCGCAGCAGGTTCATAATCCCCTTGCGGCTTTGGCTTATTTCGAAATATCCAACTACCACGCCTAAGAATGTCAGAATGGCTACCAGGGCAATGATAAATTTGGGACGAAAGGTACCCCATTTTTTCGGAAAAGAGAATTCTTCGGCTGGATACATATTAGAATATCTTACTTGACTGGCGGTTCAAGTTTGAACTGTATTTTGGCTTCTTTCTTTAAGCCACCATATTTTGTCTGCACCATTTCAACAATATGCGGTTTTTTATGGCCCGCGCGCACTTGCTGCGCGATGAAACCTTTGACCTTCAGAGCGCCATTCTCGTGATCGCAGGTACAGGTGTCCAAAGGATCACTGCAGGTTCCGCAGGGACACATAAACTCTTTGGCAATATCCAGAACGACGGTGTTTAATTCCGCTGCTGTATTTTGAAAATTGACCACAGGTTGATTAGTCGGACTGGAAGAATTCGAGCTAAACTGTAAAATGGCGTAGCCTAAAATGATCCCCAGTCCAACCAAACCCAGAGCATGCCCCAGTGGGAGTTTTGCTTTTGGAGGCGCTTCTCGCGCAGAAGTCCTCGCAACAACTGGTTCACCACATTGTGGACAATATTTGGTTTTTCGTGTTACCGTGTTATGACAGTTTTGGCATTTCATTTTATTATTCCCAATTAATAATATTTGAATCGTCTTTTTAAAATCTCAAATTCTGAACGCAATGGTCCATTCAATTTATTGGTTCTTAATCACCTGCCTTTTTTATAAAAGACCCTCGGCAAAACCATGCGTAATTCTTCATCAAATTCGTAATCCGCAATAAAAACTCAGACTTCCAAAAACAGTGTTGATCTTCTTTTTTTCGGCGACATTTTGAAAACCAACCTGCTTTAAAAGAAAAGGCAATTTCCCCTGCACATTTTCAGTGGTGGTGGCAAAGCCATCGAGTAACTGTACCAAGAAGAAAGCGCTGCGCATCAGGGCATTTTGCGGCTTACCCCAATCAGCAATGTGCAGCTCGGCGCCGGGCTTCAACACGCGATAGACCTCCTTCAAGGCTTTTCGTTTGCGTCGGGGAGTTAAATGATGAAAAAGCAAACTCGACAAAACCCGGTCAAAAGACCTATCCTCAAAATCCATTTCGAAGGCCAGGCCTTGCTTAAGCTCAATGTCCAACTCCGACTGCTGGATTTTTTTACGAGCAATTTTTAGAATTTTGGCATCCCCATCTAATCCCACCACTTCCGCTTCCGGGTGCAGCGTTTTTATCATCATGGTCAGGGTGGCGGTGCCGCAGCCTAAATCCAGAACCCGATAACCGTGCTCAATCCTGGACTGGTCAATGAGCTGCTGCTTGAATTTATTCTCCTTCATCAGCTTTTGCATAATGAAATCGTAAAAAGAGCTAAGCCAGTTGTATTTTAACGCCGGAATAACCATCGGCTTACGTGAGCGGTGAAATGTTGAAAAGCGCTTTAGTTGCTGTTTGAAAGTACCTATTGAATTCACGAAACTCTCCTTAATATTTTTTTTCCCAGACCCCTCATCCACTCAACATAAATGAAGTGTGACTACAATAGCAACTAAAAAAACTAACACAAAAGGGTTAGCTTTTTAACTGCCGTAAATGGTTTCCCTGCAATATTGCTCGGCTTCACACTGAATCTATAGATGTAGATTCCCGAAGGCAAGTCATTTCCCGTTTTATCCTTCCCGTCCCGGCTTACTGAATGGAAACCCATTTCCATGTTACCTGATACTGGGGATCGCACTTCTTCACCTAAGATGTTATAAATATTTAACACAACGCGAGCATCTTCTGGCAATTCGAAACGGATTTCTGTTTCGGGGTTGAAAGGATTGGGATAGTTCTGGTGCAGCGTTATTTGTTTCGGAAGATTTTGAGCCTGGTCTTCTGATGATTCTACAGCCTGTTTTGGCACCCAGGTACCCTTTCTGGAGACGGTGTTGGAGTAATCGGACTCGTTGCTGGCGTTATCGACAGCAGTGATCTTGTATCTGAAGGTGGTTTGCGATGCTGTGTTGATGGTCACGTCATAGTCGGTCCAGGTGGTATTGGTGGCGGTAGCCACAGAATTCCAGATAATCTGACCGGTTTCAAGATCGTTGTAGCCGCGGTAGATATTATAGTTGTCCAGGTCTGGTTCGGTGTTGGCGTCCCACTGCAGGACCGGATTCTCTCCATTTTGACCGACGTTGGTTATGACCAGATTTTTGGGTGCGTCAGGTGGCGGATTAGGGGCGTTTGAGTTATAAAAATCAACTGTGAAGCTTGTACCATTATCCGATTTGACTTCGAACGCCACATCATCATCACTTGGAGCCGAACTCGGAATCGTAGTAGGTGCAAATAGCAAATTATTGTTTGCGCCGGGAAAGAAGTCGCCGTGGTCACCCTGACTGGCTGTGCCATTTGGAACCTGATGAAAATCGTTGTCGGCTGGAATTAGTTCTGGGAAATCATCATCAAGTGCATCCATTCGCCAAACCAGAAGTCCCTGACCGTTGACGTAGTTAGGAAATGCTGAAGGCAAGTAACTGTTAAGATCGTTGTCCTGAAAATGTCGATTCTCAATGAGCCAGTAAAATGAAGTATGCGGATCATCGATTTGAAATATTTCCGGGTTTTGCAAACTGTAATCTGCCTGCGTGGTCTGCGGTGAACCGCTAATAGGCAGGGTCGAAACTCCGAGTTGGCGCCGGAATTCCGGGTTAAGTGGAGCTGGCGCTGAACCTGTGCGTCCCCCTATACCAGAAGGTCCATTATAATTACCCACATTCATCAGGCTCCATTTATGGTCGTATATAAGTCGGTGAAACCTAATAAATGCCCAAATTCGTGAGCATGAATACCGATATGAGAGAACGGTGCATCGGTGGGATCTGTGCCCCTATCGTTCCAGTGAAATCTTTCACACGTAACATATTGGGTACTCCCTGCCGAAGGCCACAAACTCCCCGCCAACCAAATGTTGCCGGCATAGACCACGACTAATTTCGTTGTGCTGTTGGTGCTCGTGTTCAGACCTGCTGCCGAGGCTTTGTTCAGAGCGTCAGTACGAACATTTCGGGAGCCAGTATAAGCCGATTTGTTGTAATCGAGTACCAACCAGTCCGGTACATTGTCACTGTCATCGTCGCGGTTCAAAACATTGCCACTCAAGGTGAAGTTACCGGCAGACATTTGAGTATAATAATCTCGCATACTGCCAAAAACTTGCTCACCATCGGGTGAAGAACTGGTATAAGTTCCGGACGAAAAGAATAAATCTTCAAAATTCTGAAATGTGTATGCTGGTTTACCATCCTGGCTGGGATTGCGGTGCTTTACATCTTGAAATTCCACCAGCAGCACTTTTAAGGTATACGTAACCGAAGCTGCCATGGCGCGCGTATCCGCACGTACAACATCTAGTTCTCTTTCAAAGCGCGCTCGCTTGGCCGCCAGTACTCGCTTTCTTTCGGCGGTGCGCTCCAGGTGTCTCGGTATGCCTTCCGGCTTATCAATACCGACTCGAAACCTTGAAGGTGTGTAATCACCGGGGTTAGCAAGGACAGCATAATAGTAGTACTTGTTTTCGTAGTTTCTTACGAAGCGATAACCATCTTGCGTTTCGCTAAAAGATTCGAATTCGTCGCCAACGGTGCGGCCCATAAACGTTGTGCCGTCTGGCTGGGTAAAGGTAATCCAACTCGTATTTACACCAGTTGCAAAGAGGGCTGCACTTAGCATCAGGGCGCAAGCTAGTGTTATTACAAAACGTAGGGTTTTCATTTTGAACCTCCATTTTTTTTGACACGTATTGTCAAAAGTTTTAACTTAAGATTTCAGTTAAGTTTTGTTTTCTTCGATAATTACTTGCGTTTTTGTTGTCCTCCCCCTAAATTAGAACGTTTTTTAGGTGGAGAAAGCTTATGGACCGAATATCCCGTTTCGTCATTTGGATTTGTTCGAAGTTTGACCGCGAACAAATCGAACGTATCGTTTTAGAGCTACAGGGCGTGCTTGCCAACCGCAACCCTGAGGTTAAGCCCAAAGACGACTTTAAAAAAAACATCCGAACTACCGGAACTTCTATGTAGATCCGCTCAGACCCCTTGAGAACAAGCCTCAAAGTAAGCCATCTGAAAATTGGAAAGAGCGGCTGGTCGCCTTTCAACAGGCTCACGGATATCCGCTTACGCCTGTGCAGCATCGCGGCTCGGAGCAAACCGTACCGCAACGCTGTGCGTGTCCAAACTGCTAGGCGCCGGCCCAATTTCTTTACTTCAATGACGGCAAGCTTCGCAAACAAATCCGTTGCAAGGTCTGCAACCATCTTTCCCAAATTGACAAGCCGTTTAGAAAACCCAAAACCAAATACTGGTGTCCTCATTGCAAACACGCCCTTTACCTTTGGAAACGGAAAAAACTTTGCACCATTTACAAATGCGACAACGACCAGTGCCCGGCTTATTTGAAAGCCCGCAAAAAACTCAATTCACAAGAGAGAGCGCTGCGCAAAACCAAATCCTCGCAATTCAAGCTGCGTTATCAATATCGCCAATTTCATTTTACCAAAGAACACTTGCTGCATGCCGCGCCCGATGCCTCGAAAGTCGACCTCGATAAAATCTACAATAGCCCCAACGTCCTCGGTCTTGTGCTCACATTCCACATCTCTTTTGCTATCGCAGCCAGAAAAACCGCCCAAATCCTAAGGCAGGTCTTTAAAATCCCTATCTCCTACCAAACCGTACTCAACTATGCCGAGGCGGCCGCACCCTACTGCCATCAATTCAACCTTGAGTTTAAGGGCGATATCGACGATGAGAACGCCGGCGATGAAACGTATGTCAAAATCTGCGGCAAACATGCCTTCACGTTCTTTTTTATCTCAGCGCATAATCACAAAATTACCGCTTATCATCTCGCCAATTCCCGCGACACGCTGCCGGCTACCGTGGCGATGACCGAAGCCATCCGCACCGCCAAACCAACTCAGAAAATCGCCCTCATCACCGATGGCAATCCTTCCTATCCGGCGGGACTACACTTCATCAATGCCAAAAGAGACCCCGACAACCAAATCCAACATCACAAAGTCATTGGACTGCAAAACCTCGACTCCGAATCCGAACTCTATCGCCATTTCAAACAACTCATCGAACGACTCAATAGAACCTACAAATATCATATCCGTGCGGCCAGTGGCTTTAAATCACAAAACGGCGCCGTCGCACTCACCACTTTGTTTGTCACCCATTACAACTTCCTCAGACCGCATATGGCGCTTAACTATAACGTCCCCATCCCGATTCCTGAAATCCAACTCATCGAAACCATTCAGGAAAAATGGTGTAAAATCATCGACATGGCAAGAGTATCTGCGCCGTGGCAACACGCCGCAGCTTAAAAATACTTGACTTCCCAAACCCATTCCCTAATCTTTAAACACCCGGTGAAACAGAAGCGGGCAACGCTGGCGAGCGACCCGCCGAGGGATAGCCGGATGGGTGGCTACATGGGAAGGTCACTTCGGCCTTCCCAAACGACCTTGTCGTCTGACCAGTAGCTACCCCCATGCCTCTAAAACGCCTGCACCAAAACACCCACGCCCTGCAAAATCTCATTCAAGACTCCCATCTCATTTCCCCCCCCTCTTTTTCATAGAACTTTTGACACTACCTTTTGACAAAAATTTTCCTTGATTGGCCAAAATGATGTTGTTACATTAATAAACCTTGAAACGAGGAAAGTGCAAGAAGCAGAAATGCCATGCTTTTCTGGCCTTTGTCTCCGGCTACCATCCGGACAAGGACCCTTTCAAGGACATACGAGCGGTTAGGTAACGTTTGACCGGCGCTCCCAACCGCTTTTTTTGTGGGTAAACCTATCCTCCTTTCTTTTCCATCTTTTTACCTTAGCAACAGCATTTTTCTGCTATCCGTGAATTGTTTCAATCCGGTTTTTAACCTTCCCTGGAAAACTTCGAGTTTGTAGAAATAAACGCCGCTGCCAACAGTTTGTCCCTTGTCATTTTTGCCATCCCATTTCAGCAGATGCTGCCCAGCGTGCATTTTATCATCCAGCAATGTGATGACTTTCTTACCCTGCACATTGAAAATGGTGAGCTTTACCCGGCCTTTGGCAGGCAATGCGAAAACAATGTTGGTTTCGGGATTAAACGGATTGGGAAAATTTTGCTCCAGGACAAAATCATCCGGGACGTTGGCGGCACCATCTTCAACACTCAGCGGCTCTGCCTGGTTAAAGAAAAAACTCAGCCAACTGCCACTGGAATCGAACGGCACTATCAGGTCGATATCGCCGTCGCCATCCAGGTCGCCACCGTCAGGCCGATATCCGTAGCCACGGTTCAGGTCAGACATTTTCAGAATATCCGCATTAGAACTTGAAAATTGTGCATCTCCGGGATTATTGTACAGTCGAATCACAGGTAACAAAACATCCGGTAAGCTTGGGGTTTCTGTTTCTAAAAGATCAATATCCATATCGCCATCAAAGTCTGCGCCCCAGATGTTGAATACTGAATCGCGCTCTCTGAGGTCAACCGAGTCAGGGAAAGCACCCTGGCCATCGTTCAAGTAGATCAACAAGCCTTCCGGATTCATCGAAACAGCGATATCCAAATCACCATCACCATCAAAATCATTGGAATATAGTGACTCAGTACGTAAGAAATAAGTATAGTATTGAGGTTCAGCAAAAGAGCCATCACAATTATTCAAAAAAATTCCCATTCCATTCCAAAACTCTGACTGCCCCACAGTAAATTGCATACCTACAACTACATCTAACCAGCCATCGTTATTAAAATCAGCTATTACTGGTCGGCCAGGTCTGTTTCGCAGCTTGATTTGGTTTGTTTCAGTAAAGTTGCCAGTACCATCGTTTTTCATGAATCCAACCAATCCAAAAGCTGAATCGCGATGAACTGAAACATATATCAAATCAACATAGCCATCGTTGTTGATATCTCCGTCATGTACGCGAACAGTACCAAAAGAATCATTAGATGATTGAGTGAACCTGGTAACTCTGTTAAAAAAACCGTTACCATCATTAAAAAGCACAGCTATCGTGCCCTCTGTAAGAGCTGTTGTTACGACCAGGTCAACATCGCCATCATTATCGAAGTCATTTCCAAATATCGAGCGGGCATCAACTCTTAATTTATAAGTTTCTTGTTGCAAGAAATTCCCTTTGCCATCGTTCCTGATGACTGTAACAGGTTCATCCGTTGCTCGTTGTCCGCTAATAATATCCAAATCTCCGTCCCCGTCAACATCAACCGTATATAAGGTTTTCTGAGCCTGTGGCAGTCGCACGTTCCGGCCTTCCGCAAAAAACGGCGGTGTCGCCTGAAATGCTTCCACCGTAAACTGCCAGGTAAAGCCGGCAAATGGCTGATGTTCGGCAGTCTGAATTTTATTCGCCAACGTCACAGTCACAACCTCGCCGGCGAAAAGGGGGGTATTGGGTTTAAAGGAAGTGGTGTTTGTACTGGAATCGTACGATACCATACCTGTTTGTGGGCCGCTGTCTTCGCCACGGACAAGAAACGTTTGGCCAGTAATACTTGCAGTGTCCATAGGGGCTGTAAAGATGGCGCAGATGCTAACTTCCCTCGGCGCATGCAGGGCATTTTGTCTGGGGGAAACCGATTCGATTTTGACTGATTCCTGTCCAAATGATAAGACCGCATTGAGCAAAATAAATATTATGGTTATGAAATAGAGCATTATCAATATCCATTTCGATTTATTTATCTATTCTTTAACCCACATAAGATTTCTCACTCACAATCAAAACATCCATTATTCAGGATCAATGTTGATGCGCACTTTCTGCATGCTCGTGAGTGATTTCCCATTTAACCTGACTGGCTGTAACGCCCCTCAACTTACCCCTGCCATTGTGCCATCCCAATCCGCAACCCGGACAGACGGCTTTGCCATCTCTCAAATTATCACGGCAGTCACAGGAACCCTCTTTCAATAAACACCAGTCGCAGGCCGGGCTTATGCAGCAATCATACTTATCCTTTAAGTCTAATTCCTCCTTAGCCAGATGGATATCCTTTTTAATGTTTGCTAATCTTTCTTCGAGAGTTAAATTAACCATGGCTTCAGTATTTTCAGCAATGGCGGATTTTTCAACCGGTTTCTCAGCAGTTTGACACGCTAAAATGATCAATACGCTGATTGACAATAAAGCCAAAAGTGTCGATTTTAGTAAACTCATTGAAATTTTCCTTTCTAAGTTTTTCGGGGATTGCTCTCTCAATCGCTGTGAGTAATCCCGATTAAAATTGAAGTTGATTATTCAAAGGCGATATATTTGTTAGGATTTCTCTCAAAAGCCAATTTATCCGCTTCCATACAAAAATAATAAGTTTTGCCATCATGTTCAACTGTTCCGTATGCATCGGCTTTGTTAATTTTCATGCCACAGACCGGGTCAATAACCATATCGGCATCCATGGCTGTTTCCGTTCCTGGCTCTTCGTGCGAATGCATGGTTTCTTGTTCATGCGAGTGTATTTCTGGTTTTTCTTCTTTACGACATGCAATAAAGATGCTGAACGACACAAATAAAATCAATGAAAATATAATGACCTTCATGATAGTCTCCATCATTATTATTCAAATTGCAATTAAAAATCACAAAAATTTATTACGTGAATAATTGCAACCAACAAAATAAATCGAATTTTCATTTGAATGCTAAAATGATAATTGTTGAGTTGCTGGATATGAACTCGCTTACTTCAGAGAGGAATCAATTTAGATAAGCCGCATTGAGAATATAGATCTTGGGGGGATTTTTGAGATTAAGTGAAAATTTAGAATGAATAAATATCGATTCAAGTGAGGTTAAACTTCGCCCCAATGAGGGCGTCATAGAAATGATATTTTGTACAAGATCATTTGAATTCAGATTGGTGTTAATCGTTGTATTTACAATTGGTATTGCGCTATTGTCATTCCCGGTTAAATGACATACGCAAGAAGACGTCGTGAATTCGAGGTTCAATTCGCCTGGTTGCATTTTCATGCTGGCACAGCAGTTCATTTGTGATTTAGCGTCCACAGACGAACACGAATTTGCCAGCCCAGGCGAAAAATTCAATACGAGTACGGGCAATAGCATGCCCCAGGATATTGTCTTTTTGAGTTTAGTCATATTTGATAAAATAAAAATAATAA
>JBHHXN010000137.1:0-14255 GCA_046757025.1 bacterium | reverse complement strand
CATTATATAAAAACAACAAAATGGGCCAAATCCGCTCAAAATATTTTAAAAAAATGATTTTTTTTCAATGGAGTTCGATTAGAAGTGTGCCGTACCTCACGGTTAAACCTTCCAGGTTTTAAAAACCTGGAAGGTTTGCTGGGAGCCAACGCAACCCTTTTGGGGTTAAGTGCGTAAAATTGGGGAAACGCTTTTCATGTTGAACAGGAGGAACCATGGAACTGGCCGTCATTTTACTCATGCTCGCGGGATTCATCATCTTTTTTAAATTGCTGGGATGGATATTTAAAGCGGGTTTTTATGTTTTGAGTATTCCGTTTCAAATTGTTGGCGCCATCCTGGCGGTGGCGCTGGTTTTGATGCTGGTACCCTTTGCCATCGTCGCCGGCCTGCTGACGGCGGTATTTGCTCCGCTGTTTGTGTTGGGACCGTTTCTGCCTCTACTGCTTGTTTTATTGGGCGTGTATCTGATTGTGAAAAAGTGATCAAATCAATACCGGACTATTTTATTCAATCACCGTTTTGAAAATCTTCACCGCCGCCAGTTTAAATGGCAGCGCCAGGCTCACCTTCCCGGCCTCAAACTCTTTTTGCGGCAGCCGCCAGTGCGAAATCAGCCACAAATGAAATACGGAAGGACACTGAAGCGCACTGAAATCTTTTTTTAAAAAACCAGCCATTCCCTGGTTTTCGAACGAGAGAAAACGTGATAATCACAATGGAGAACCCTAAAGGGGTTCCACAATAATGGAAGCCACCATGTCGAAATCGTTAGTGCAGATTTATTTGCACATCGTTTTCTCTACCAAAAACAGACCCCCTTATTTGACAGATAAGACGTTGCGAGAGAAAGTGTACAGCTACACGTCCGGCACTTGCAAGAATCTCAGTTGTCCTGCGCTCAAAATTGGTAGTGTTGAAGACCATGTACCCCTTATGACTCGACACGCTAAAACAGGGACGATTTCAGATTTCATGCGTGAACTAACACGTTCGTCCTCGGCCTGGCTGGAAACGTAGAGTGCAGAGTTGGCAAGGCTTTGTGGAACCCCGTTGGGGTTCCTGGTGGATGGGTTGCTTTGATACCCAGGGTGCCCTGAAGGTGGGCACCCTGGGTTTTGGTGTACAACGCCTTCGGCGTAATAGACTACCGTCATCAAAGACTTGTGCTGGACGTTACCCACTCAAATCAACATAGAACCTAATTTCGCCTCCCAGATATTTCGATATTTACTGTCACGGCCATTTTTTGATTGTAATATTCAATTATTTAGCTTATCTTTCGTAGTGCATATTTTTCGTCCCAAACACCAGGATTTCTTTTCAGCGATTCCTGAATACGACAGCTCATCATATCCTTCTGCTGTTCTCACTCTTAATTCTGGAGTTGAGTTTCTAACAAAGTTAAAACATGCCAAATTCACACCACCCAATACGGGGTTTTTTTCTGAAAATCGTCTTTTGCTGTTTGGGAACCGGCCTCCTGTTCGGCGTCAAAGTACTGGCGCAGGAAGACGAAAATCCGGAATCGCCTGAAAAACCCAGAATAGTCAGGTTGGCCAATCGTTTGCTGGACGGTTTCACCATTGGCAAAGATACCCGCTTCTTCCCGTATGTCACGCTCGATGACTGGTTTGATCCGTATCTGGGCACAAAATTAGAGCACGGCACTTTTTGGAACCAATCCGATAGAATGTTCCACCACCTGAAAATGGAAAATTTTTCGGAAATCTCCTGGAAGTTTCGCTATCAAGCCAATTCCATTTCAACCGAGAATACAAAATTCAGTTTACTGATAAAAACCAAAAGCACGGACGACGAGTATTTTTATGGCCTGGCCGACACCAGCCGAAAAGAAAATAGAGAAGAAATTGAATATGCATCCTATTTTATCGGTGGGGAATTGCAGCACGCGATTTCTAAGTCCACCGTTTTGCGATGGTCGGCCGGCGTGTGGAATTTTCAAACGGAATTGGTGGCAGGTGGCGAATTTGAAAATGCCCATGACGCGCAATACGTCACTTCACGGCTCACATTCATCGACCGACATGCCGTCGATTACTGGAAAGCCGTATGGGATCACCATTGGTCAAGTTACGTGGAATTTGGATTACCAGCAAATACCAAAGTAGGATCTTACCTTCGGTTCAATTTTAAATCTTACTTAAATTTGGCATTATTTAAAGATAACCAGATTGGCATCGGGAGTCGTATTGAATATTTGATTTCCGACGACAAAGCCGTTGTTCCCTATTTTGCCTTGCCGGAAGCGGGCTCCAGGTCGGGTCTGCGGGGATTTTCCAAAGAGCGCTTTCGAGATTTCGCTCTGACTGCCCTCAATCTTGAGTACATTTATCTATTTTCAAACTCCCTGGCCGGTTTTCTACTGACGGATATGGCGTTGACCGGCTCGGATCCAACAAAGCTTTTCGACCATGATTTGCATCAAAGTTTTGGCTTCGGTTTCCGCTACCTCGATACTCTGCACCCGCTCTCAGTGGGCTTTGCAGCCGGCAACGAAGGCTGGAAAGTGTTTGCCATCCTGGAAGTGGGCAGTCCCTGGTAGCAACGTGCCGCCTGTTTTCCTGTCAAATGTCTCCAAGCCCAACATTTTTATTCAAATACCAATTTACAAAGATGACTTGGAGGTCAAATCTTCAAACCGTCGGCCGGCATAACGTGCTGCAAAAATCCAGACTATCAAAATAACGAGTGAAAGTAGAGACAGCCAGCGAATTGCCTCGAATTTTGCAAAAATAGTGGTAATGATCAAGCTCATTCCAACTGCAAGTGCCTTGGCAAAACGCTGGACGAACATATCGATAAAAGCTTTGGCTTTATATTTTTCATCTTTGGTGGTGGGTACATATAAGGATTCTTTGGCCGACTGGTTTATTGAATAGCTGAAACCGTTATCTGCGGTGTTTAAGGTTGTGCCAATCCATAAAATCGGCGCTACTAAATATCCGACTGACCAGGTCAGGGCGGCAACAGGTAAGAATAATAACGCCACACCCACACCAAATCGTGTCATGACAAAACTGGTGAGAAATAGCTGCACCAACATGGAGGTGATATTTGTAATTAAAAACGCGGTGGCAAATTGCCGGCCAATGGCATCGCCATCCAGATAATGAGAAATGGTTTCCGTAAACTGGAAATCCATAATCGTAGAGACCATTTCATATAGCCCAACAATCCCAACGATGGCGAGCAAATAGGATGAACGAAATACCAGCTTTCCTCCTTCCAATGCGGGATTACCTTTTTTAGAAATTTCTGGATGCGGAGACGTTTCATTCTTTAATTTTTCGGTATCTCGTTTCGTCGCTAATTTGCCGGCGATAAATGCTACGCCTATAATTATAATCGCTAAAATTAAACATATCATAAGCCAGTTACTGCTGGAAAATTCATCGATTCGAGCCCGAACAACGGACGTACCAAAAACGCCTCCTGCTACTCCCCCAAAGCCGATCAACCCATAAGCACGTTTTGCGGTGTCAGGACTGACACTGTCGTTGAGAAATACAAAGAACGTGGCGACCATCAACGTGCTGAACAGATCGCCGAAAAGATAAAATGTCCAGACAATCAGATTATTTGGATCATTTAACACTTGTGCATAAATTAAATAAGACCCGATAAAAAAGAGTGAGAAAATGGCGCTCAATTGTTGCCGTATAAATCTATTTGCCAACCAGGAAAAAACAACTACTGCAATAAAAGCGACAATCATATTAAGTACTTTGGCTAATAGCTCAGCTTGCGAGGCCAGCATGTGCCAGCTAAAAAGATCAAAACCGCTTTGATCGTAAAATTCTATGAAAATAGATTTTTTAAGAGGCTTGAGAATCCAAAAGCTGGTAATCACTAAAAAGAAATAAAAAGACATCAAAATGGAAAAAGGAATTTCTTCTTTTTTTATATCGAATACAGCTTTGAAGGGGTTTTTGCTCATTCGGTATCCTTTCGTTTGATCGATCGATAATTTTATCAATCGAAACAATTGATTGCGGGGAATCGCGCTTTCGACTGAAAAATCTCTATAAAATAACTGGCAGAAAAGACAGAAGGGTTGCGCATCGAGGGCGCTTGCAGGTTTTCATCTTGTGAGAAAGCGCTTTTTGGAAATGCCGATATTTACCATAAAAACCATCCTTTTCTTCCTCTCCCGCCATTCACACACCAATCAAATTTAAAGTAACCATTTAGACTTGCTAATTCAACAACAAAATAGCGCTTCATAATTATTTCTTGAAATTCATTTTAAATTACATATCTTTATTCTATTATCCCGAAAATCTTTGTTCTTTTAGCAAAGTCTTTTAACAATCTCACGCAACGCCGCCGAGCTCGCAAAGAAAAGAACAAATATATTGACATCCTTTGCGGGCTTCGCGGCTTTGCGTGGAAAATAGAATTTGTTTGCAGCGTTAAGCTGCGTTAGGAATAAAGACCCCCAAATGAAAAATCGAATTCCAGGAAGCCGCTGAAGGCCGATCGCGGATTGTGGGTAGAAATCCCCCGATAGATAATAGGAATTCGTAAATTGATTACCGACTTGCGGTTTTCAGTTTCCGATTTTCGGCTTCCAGAATTAAGTTGCAATATTCAATCATGGCCCCTAAATTATGACAATACGATAAAAATTAAAAGAGGCAAATCATGTTTCGAAAAATGGCCACACTTTTATTTTTGGTTTTGTTAACCACCCTTCTAACTACCCAGAACGGCTGGTCGGCAAAACGCTATTACATCGATAACATTCAAATCCGCGCAGAAATTCTCGCCGACGGCAGCCTGCTGATCGAGGAAGCGCGCACCTACCGTTTCCGGGGACGATTCCGCTGGGCAGATTATAATTTCCCACTCGATAAATTAGGCCGCGTAACGGACTTCTCAATAAACGATGAGTCTGGTGAATATTATCAAAGCAGTGAAAAGTCGCCCGGAACTTACCAAATGTCACAAGATAAAAATGAATTTTCCGTGAAATGGTACTACCAGGCAAAAAATGAAGTCCGCACTTTTACGCTCAAATACCGGGTGGAAAACGCGGTGACCATCCATGAAGATGTGGCTGAGTTTTACTATAAATTTCTCCGTGCCAAAAGACCCAAACCCACGGGCTCGGTGGAAGTGAAGCTGATTCTGCCGCAACCCGCGGACACGTCGCAAGTTCGCGCCTGGCTGCACAGCTCCTTAAACGGCGAGTATCGATTTGAAAACGGCAAACTGCGTTTTTGGGCAACACCGCTGCCGAGAAACAATCACTTTGAAGTGCGGGTGATTTTTCCAACCCACTGGGTTTCCGCAGCCCGCAAGAAAAGTGGATGGGAGCAACGGGATCAAATCCTGGCTGAGGAAAGGAAATGGGTAGAAGCGTCCAATCTCCTGCGGGAAAAGGCCCGTCAAAAGCAGGCGTTCAGAGATCAGCACTTCAGTACGGTTTTGCAGCTAAATGTGGCGGCGGCGGCCGTGGGACTGGCGATTTTTCTCTTGCTGTATCGAAAATACGGACGAGCGCATCCGGCGCCTTTTCGTCAGAAAATCACTTCAGAAATTCCGCGGGAAATCTCACCGGCCGTGGCGAACTATGTTTATTCTGCACAGCAAACGGGTGCCGGCGCCATGGTAGCCACGTTGATGGATCTGGCCAATCGCAGTTTTTTAACCATTGAAGAACAGCAGGTAGAAAAGAAATCGATTTTTACGACGAAAAAGAAACTCTACAATTTGAAATTAAATCGAGATAAATTTCAAAGCGACAAAAGCCAATTAGCGCCATTCGAGCAAAATATCATCGACTTTATTTTTGAGGAAGTCGCTGGCGGCGCCTCTGAAATTCAAATGGAGAAAATCAGGAAAACGCGCAGCAAAGTGACAAAATGGTTCAAAGAGTGGAAAAAAATGATCAAAGCGCAATGGGGCGGCCAACCATTCTATGACAGCTCTAGTTATAAAGGCATCGTTTACTCCGTGCTCGTGTCGTTATTCGTGGTCGCTGCCGGCGTTTTGAGCATTATTTTCTTCGGGGAAATAGGGCTGCTCGCAACCATTTCAGGTGTCATCCTGCTCGGACTTTCTTTTACCATTTTAAGGTACACCAAAGAAGTCAAATTGCTGCGGCATAAATTAACCGCCTTTCGAAAATATTTGACCAAATATGAATTCCGCAGAGATAGCAGCAAGCTACAGGCAAATTTTGAGAAATATTTTGTTTACGGAGTTGCCCTGGGTATCGGCACAAAAGCCATCAAAGAACTGCTGACGTCTGTTCCTGACTGGCAGAGTGCAAATTATTTCCCCTGGTATATCGGCTCTTATGGCCCCGGCTCACCCGCCGGATTTGCCGACGCCGTTTCCTCAATGGTGTCGGTTGCCAGCACCACCATGGGCAGTGCGGCCGGTGTGGGAGGCGGCGCATCAGCCGGCGGAGGCGGCGGAGCAGGCGGCGCCGGCGGAGGTGCGGGTTAAGTTTTTTTTAATAAAATCGGGATTCCTTTTAAGGACAAGTTGCGTCTCAATTTCTCGTGAAATATTCAGATTTAAAAATGATAATTTAGGGTGATTCTTTCTACTGAAATTATTTGATCTAAGGTTCTTCGTCCAGGTGTGGCGTTTTGCGTCAGGGTATGAAAATATCTTGTTAGTTTTGAAATAGAATAACTTAGATGAGAATTGATAGTTCTATCAAGAAGCAATTATTAATGACGAAGTATATTTACTTGAAAGTGTGTTCCGGTTCACTTATATTTTTGAATTAGAATATCAATTTGAAAAAAATGGAGTAATAACCGTGACACTGAATGCCCAAGCTGTCATTGAATCGTTCGAGCGGCTCTCTGAAGCAGATAAAAAGGAAGTCGCTACTGAAATTTTTCGACGTAGTCTAAAATTTGATTTCCCGCCATTGACAGATGATGAACTTGTGATGAATGCCGAGGACCTGTTTTTAGAACTTGACCAAAAAGAATCGAAGGATGGTTAAGTCCGTTCCTGGCCGAAGAGAAATCTGGCTCTTTGATCTCGGACTGGCTGCAAAAGTTCGCCCTTGTTTGATTTTGAGTGTTGCTTACAAGGATGAAGATCGAGCATTAATTACGGTACTTCCACATACAACAAGTATTCGCGGTTCGAGATTTGAGGTTAAAGTCAAAGTACCATTTTTGCATCCGAGGGCTTTTGATGCTCAAAATCTACTAACCATTCCGAGAGCAAAGTTTTTAAAAAACTAGGCGTGCTTTCAAGTACGCAACTGTCTCAGGTAGGAAGTTCAGTTAAATCATGGCTTAATCTATAATAAATTCTATCTAGTAGAACGTTTCCTAATTAATGTTACAACAAATTGTCATTGCGAGCGCAGCGAAGCAATCTCCTAACTTGCTGAATATCAGGAGATTGCTTCGTCGTTACACTCCTCGCAATGACTGCACTGATAATAAGGAATCGCACTACTAGTCTATGCTTTGCATCAACCTGACGCCGTTACTTTTGGTTTCTTGATTGTTTATTGAAAGTGATAAAGTGTTATTCCATTTTATGTCCCGCTTAAAGGGAGCAACGGCGCAGGCTATGTGCCGTTCCGAAACTCCAGCACAGGTGTTCACGCTTTAGCGTGATATTCCCCCTCACCCCGGCATGCCCCGATTCCTTAATTCTATGGTAATTGAGTCGGGGCTGGAACACCGAAAAATCCATCGTCATGAATCGCTCAGTTTGGGTTCAAAAAACCTGGATTCCATTTCCACCGCACTCAGAACGGAGCACAGGGCAAGACAAACAAGGGATGGCTATTCTCCTGCCAACGACACAGGAGACATTTTTCAGTCAAATTTCAATTGATGGAAAACTGCTGATCCACGCCGATGGTGATACCCAAACCGCTGCCCCCTTTCAGCGGCCAGCCAAAATCGATGCGACCCACTCGCGAGCGTGGCGATTTGGTGTAGCCCAGCCGCAGTCCAAAACCCACACTGTAATTGAGATCGCGTAAATTTACGGACTGCTCCTCCGACCAGACATGTCCCGCATCGAAAAACAGCACGCCGCCCAAAGCCACCGTCAAAATGTTCAGTGAACTAAAAAGACGGTCTTCGAAATTGAAAAGCATTCTCTTGTCGCCGGTAAATTCCCGAGCAGGAAATCCGCGCAAGCCGGAATCGCCCCCCAGTAGAAACGGCCGCGGCACTTCAAAATCGATGGCGTAATCCATTTCGAAATTCAAAGCCAGGGTCTGATGTGGCAGTAGTTTATTGTAATATTTAAGCCTTAAAAAACCAATGGTATTTTTTTCAAAAAGCGTTTGAAATCCCAAAAGGGCGATCAGATATTGCTTGTGAAAAATTCGGTGCGCTTCCCGCCGGCTGGCGCTGAATTCAAATCGCTTCACACCTTTTGGAATGGGCAAACCGGTGCGTCCCAGGTTGAAGGTGGTGAAGGAGCCCAGGGTGAGATCTTCGGTTCGGAGAAATTTGTCGATTTGTTTCTCTTTCACAAAGTGCAGATTTTCAAAGCTCAGGCGCGTGGACAGGCTGTGAATGAGCTCGTCTGTCGGAATTTCATCGATGACGAGCGGATCTTCGCCGATGGTGGAAAAGTCGCGTTCGGCAAAACGGTACCTGAGCTGTAAACGGGTTTTGGTGAAACGGCCGCCCAGAGCCCGGGCGCCGAACACACTGAATTGGTTGATCTCGGAGCGATAACGATTGCGCTCGTCGCCGGCTTCAAATATGCGCACGATGGAATCGTCGACGCTGCCTGCCACGCCAAAGGCCCATCTGGTGTCCAGAGCATAAAAAGGCCGCACGAGTTGTCCGAAATACCGGCTCACCAGGGGGCCGGTGACGAAGGACTGCAACGTAGTCCAGCGAGTACCCAGAATCTGGGGATCGGTGTATCGGAAACTCCACTGGCTGCCCACGGTGCGTTCGTGCTGCAGCTCGGCGTAAATTTGCTTTCCCAGACCCAGAAAATTGAACTCCTCCACGGCGCCGCCCAGCACAGTCCGACCATCGCTCTGTTCGATGATGGTAGAAAACAGCGTGGACCATTGATCTTGCGTCACCACCAGCACGTCCACCGAATCGCGCTCTTCATTTTTTACTTTCACCAAGGCTTCGCCAAAATACGCTCGCCGGCGCAAATTGCGCTCGCTTTCTTCCAGCAGCTCCGGGTCAAACACATCGCCTTTTTTGAAAAGCAGCTCCTGACGAACGACGCTTTCTCTGGTCACAATGTGCAGACTGTTGGCCCACTGGTAGAGGAATCGGGGTTTGCCAGTGATCTCGGGGAAGACATCCTGGCGTTTGATTTCGATGTGGCGGATGTGTTTGGAAGTTGCGTCTTGTGTTAAGGCTTTGGATATGATTAAAAACGAGAAAGTAAGTATGAAGGGAAAAAAATTCCTGCGCAAATAAATCATAGATCGAGATACCGTTGTGATGAAAATAGGCTCCATAGTGAATGGGTTTCCGGGACTTTCAGGAAACGTTAGCCTTTATAGTGCTCAAGTCTTAGAGCCTGGATGAAAAGTCATTAGCTGACTAAAAACCAAAAACATCTTGAATGTCATCCCGCAACCGCGGGATCTTTTTAATAAACAGCCCTTTACTTCAAAACTAAAAAGATTCCTCCTGCTTGTCCCGCAAGACGGGGAATGACAAAAGCCCGCAGTTGACTTTTCACACAGTTTCTTAAGAGCCTGTGTGAAAATGAAACGTAAGCATCTTGCTTGCATGAATGGATTGCAAAGAAAACAAGAACTTAGCTTGAATTATCGACCTGTATTAACAGGCCAGAGGCTTGTTTTACCATGTTTTCACACAGCCTCTTAAGCTTGAACTCCGAAAAGAACTTTCGATTAAATAAAACAACCGTGTGAGTAAAGGTAACTTTAAATAATCGTAACAGTCAGCGCAGCAGCGTCATCCTCTTCACCGCCATAAATTCACCCGCTTCAATTTTATAGTAGTAAATTCCACTGGGCAGAAATCCGGCATTGAGTTGCACCGTGTGCTGGCCGCTATCGAAAGTTTGGCCATCCAAAGCGGTAAAGACCTCCTGTCCCAGTAAGTTATAAACTTTTAAAGTAACCTGTGCACGATCGGGCAGCGCAAAAGCGATATTTGTACTCGGATTAAAGGGGTTGGGGTAATTTTGCAGCAGATGAAATTCCCTCGGCGCGATGGATTCATCCGAGATACTGGTGACCAAAGACTGCACCTCCACCAGATCTAAAAACAGCGCGTCCCCATCGATATTATTATCGCTGACATGCTCGCGAAAGGCAATAAAGATATCCGCGCCCGTGTCCACAAAATCAGTAAGTGCATATTCATACTCCTGCCAATTATTATTTCCGGGGCCTGAAAAGCGGATGGTGGCAACCAGCGTGTCGAAAGCCGCCAAGCTGTCGCCAGCAGTGGAGATCAACACATCGAGATTTTCAACGAATCTTCGGAAATGCTTCAAGTAAAACCGCAGGGTGTCGCCAGGCTGAACATCGGTGATCTGTGGGGTGATGAGCCACTGGTCTGTGGCCTGACCGGTGGTGGTGACGGTATCCGCGTCGCCGGTAGCCCAGCTCACGTACGCCACGAAATTACCGCCGCCGGGGGCCGCGTCAATCACCGAGGTGGAATCAAACCCCAGAATCTGTGCTCCCGCCGCGCCTTGCTGCCAGCCCACGCCACCCAGATTGGTCACTTTTTTCCAACCCTCCGGTGGAAACGTTGCGCCCTCAAAAGATTCAAGTTCCAATTTCCCCAGCACACCCTGCAGGCGAGGCAAATGGTTCTGGCTTTTTTGTGCCAATAACAAAGCGCTGCATAAAAGCAAGTAAACACAAATTGAAATAACAACCGTTACCGTTTTCTTCATTACCACTCCACCTTTCATTTTTACTTTTTGTTTTTTATTGTGAAAATTTCAGCGCTGAACTAGCCGCACTTTTTCTACCTTTATTTATTTAACTGCCACCGCTAACGTATCCTGATGACGATGGATCAGCGTTCTCAAGTAAGGGCCGATCTGATCGACGCTTTCAAATCCAGCAGCTCGCGCCGCTTCGTTTTCTTTCGCTTCAGGAATATCCGCACTTTCAGCAAAATGTTTGAGATCGCGATAAAAACCAATAGTAAACAAATCCCAGGCTGCTCCTTGATCGCGTGTAAAAATCTGGTTTTGCGGTCGTGCTAGTTTCTTCAAATACACATTCTCCATTTTGCGCTGTTTTAGCAGCTCCGCGCGTTTGCCAGCCAGCGCCAGAAACATTTCTACATGAAAAAAATTGGCCTGCTGAAAAGCATTCTTCACTTCTTGAAGCGGCGGCCCATACACAAACACCTCTTCCTGCCAAGCAACGCAATATGCCATTTTCTTTTTAAATGCGGTTTCGTCGATTTCTGATTCATCAAAGACCTGTTTTCGGTTGGCAATTTTTTCTGCAGCGTAATAATCCGAGTAATTGTTCATGGGGAATAACAGCAAAAGATCCCAGTGGTCACCCTGACTGTGGCGGATGATAAACGGCGGTTCTTCACCCGCGGTTGAATAAATCTCCGCGCTGCTTTTAAGCAAATGGATGAGTTCTAATAATTTGCCCGGAGCCGCCCGCAGCAGGGTCGTTTTATACAGATAATCTGCCTGCAGTTGGGACGACATCAAGAACAGAATCAGTACCAGAACGATTCGCATTTTTTCCTCCAGAATCAAATCTTCTTTGTTTACGCCCAATCGTTTTGGGCCAACTTTTTTAACACTTCAGCTTCAATATGATGTCCGCCATCAAATTGCAGCAATTCATACCGGATGCGATGCTGATTTAGGCGCGCTTCTTCTTTTGCAATCAGTTCGGGTTTGGCTATTTCGTCTTGCCGCCCCACGACTAAAGACAACTGACCATTCCGAAAAAGGTTGCGAAATTGGTTCAAATCCAAATCCGGCGGTATCTGGCCGGCCCACAAAATCAAACGGTCGGCCTGGGCGTTGCCGAGCATGAGCCAGCGGCACACAGCAGCCGTGCCCTGGGAAAAACCCAGTACCACCACTTTTACTTCGTCATGCTCGATATCCGCGACAACCTCTTTGTACACCGCGTCCAGGTAGCGAACGTAATCCGCGATTTCCTGCAGCCGATCTTCCCGGGTCATCCAGGAAGCGCCGACCTTACCGCTAAATCCCTGCCAGTAAAAGCGCGAAAGGCCTTCAGGCGCCACCAGCAAGCGCTGCGCTTTTTGCAGACATTCAAACTGCTTCAAAAAATCCGCAGCGAGCTGACCGTAACCGTGGCAGACAAACCAGACTTCTTTGATGGCGCTACCGGGGATTCCCGCCACAAAATAGCGCGCCGATTTTTCAACGGTAATATTCTTTTGCTGCATGGCGCCTGTTATTCTTGAATTTCCACGCCACGCCAGAATGCCACGTAATCTTTGATATTCTGTGCCGCCTCTGTGGGATTCGGATAAGTCCAGGCTGCGTCCACGTTGATTTCACCCTCCACTTCGAGGTGAAAATAGCTGGCTTCGCCCCTCCATGGACAAATCGTATGGGTTTTGCTTTCTGTGAAAAACTCTTTTTTTACGGTGTCCGGCGGAAAATAATGATTCCCCTCGACTATTTCACACTGGTCGCTTTCGGCCAAAACCTGGCCTTTCCAGATCGCTTTTGCCATTTTAAACTCCACATTAGAAAATTGGCTTTTCACTCACACGGAAATGCATGAGCCATTTGCGGAATTAAGATAGTGAGAATTTCTGTCAATTTCAAGGATTAGTGATGGCGAGTTTAAGTTAATTGCGACACATCGAAATAAGACAAGTAGAAGTGAAAGTCAACCTATTTCAGGACGGGACACGGGACACTTATACCTTATACCCTTTACCCAATGGTTTTCTCATTGGAATAAATCAGACAAAGTACACTTCTGATAAGATCAAAAAAAATAAAGTCATGGCAGCCGTTACAATTATTTTGCCTATCCAGTAACTTTCCGCCTGACTACTCGTCTTTGTAGATAACAAATGAAATGACTGATGAATTAATATTAATCGCCTTAAAGGAGTCCTTATGCTGTATTTTTTAGTAATTAGTGCCATGTCGGTTCTTGGGGGTTGGTACGCTTATTTATTGCGACGCGATGAGGTTCGCCGTCAGCAATGGCGCCAGGAATGCCGCGCTGTCTGGATTAAACACTAATTTCATAAAGCCTGGACCAATGACCTGAAACTGTTTGCGTGGATTCAGGTCTCGGTGCCAGGCAATTTTTTATTTCTCCCACCCATAAACCGCTTAAACTGGCCTTTGAACAAATCTCCTTTTACCACAAACATTCATTTTATAATACACAAACATTTGTCGGAATGATTTTTCGGGATTAATTCTATTATGGTAATAGCTTGAGCTTTGATCAAACCAATTGACCCAACGCCTGCCGGTGCCAGGATTCTTTCATCGGCATTTCCCGCTGGTGGTTGTGTAGAACTTGTATGGTCTGAATGGTGTTGTCTAAAACCATGGTGTCGTCATCAATTGAGCCTATTTCCACGAGCAACTTAAACTGCTCTCCTGATACGCATTGAATAGTCTGGTCCTGATTTCGACACGTAACCTGCGTATGCATATTTACCAGATAGCGATTGAATTCTCGTTCCAATTCGTGCAGAAATTGCATCAAACTATCGATGGAACAACGGGTGGCCGCAGTGGTACTTTCATCCGCTGTAATCATCAGAAGTTGATGATATCGCAGCAACTCGTCCACGGCCAGCTCTTTTTTGTGAATCGTCTATTGCGGGAGAAATCGATTTAGCTGATCAGCGAATGGCTCGATGTGTTTCTCTTCAAGCGGGCGGTCGCAGCCAAAAATCCACAACCTGACTGATCCAGTTAGAAGTTCAACATTTACTACACTCATAAATAACGGCCTGCTTGAGTTACGCGAAGCGAATTTGCACATGACGTTTTTGCTGAAAAAAAAACCTTGAAAGAGCACTAAAGCTACCCAAGAAACAGAGTCCCTCGCATCAACTACTGCACCCTTGTTTGGTTGTAAAGCAATTTCTAATCAATCTACTACGGGTCTAGGTTTTGTTTAACCTCAAAACTACAAAGGTAATATCATCATCCTGCGGTCTGCCATGACTCCATCTCTCTCCAGCTTCATTCAAATGTGCAATTATTTCATCCGCAGACTTATCAGCCGCTTCTTTGAATATTTCTTTAACCCGGGGATAATCCAGCATCTCATC
>JBHHXN010000136.1:0-14407 GCA_046757025.1 bacterium | reverse complement strand
TTCGACTCCGCTCAGCATGAAGTTTGATGGAAAAATGGACTTAATCAACAGAGTCCTTTATGTTTTGCAATTATTTGCCATGGTGTTAAAATCATTCTGCTGTAAAATTATTCTGCACAATAAATAATCCGAAAATTGTATCCGTGTCAATCTGGGTTCATCCGTGGCAAAATTATTTTGAATATTTGCGACAAAATTTTGTCGATGTCTGGCGCTAAGCGCCTAATTCTTTGTTCCTAATTTGCTAAAATATCTTGTCATAAAATGACAGAAGTGAACTCATCAGCTAAGTAGTCCTCCAGACCGTTACAGGAAGAATCGTTCGACTGCGCTGTAGCTTGCCGGGTCTTGATAAAATTACCCTTCAGGGCTCAAGGGACGCGAGGCTGGTTTTGGATGCCGCCCGCTGCCGAATCCATTCTCTGGCGAATTCCAACACCATGTCTCCGCCCGTCTGCAAATCCGCCAGTGTCGGCTTCACTTCAATGTCTGGTAAAATGCCGCGCTGCCAGTGGGCGTCGCCGTTGGCCCGCACATCGCGTTTGGTCGAGATTCCCAGTTCGAGCCGTGTATTGGGCAGTCGAAACAGATACATTTCACCAAACGCATAGGGGTTGCCGCCGGTTTCCCCACCGATGAGCGTGGCGAGCCGGTAATCTTTGATGGCATTGGTCAGTTTTTGCGCGCTGGAAAATGTACGGGTACCGATGAGGATGCACACTGGGCCGCGATATCGTAAAGGATTTTCCGGCGGTCGCTCGAGCTCAATTTACCACACCACGTTGTCCCCTTCCGGCGTTCCCCAGATTTTCCGTCCCATGGGATGCAGATACGGCAGCGGAATCCAGCGAAACCAAGTGGGTATCATTTCCTAAGGTCTCTTTCTTTTTGCTTGCTGACTTTCACTTCCATGCGGGCAATCATACGATACGGTTTATCCGTTATGTAGGACAGGAGGGTGTGCCCCAACGAAGTGGCACCGCCGCCGCTTTTGTGCAGATCGATGATCAGGCCCTGAATCGGCCGGCGCTGTTTTTCGTCGAACGTCTCCTGGAGAAAGGTTTCGAACTTTTCCAGATCATGCATCCGTCGGAAATCGAGATGGCCGACGCTGTCGGAAAGGCGCTGGAAAGCGTAGTCCGGAATTGTGGTTTTCTTTTGCTGCCGGAAGCTGCGGATCTGTTCGGTGGTGACGTCGTTCAAGGTGGCGGTTTCATGCGAGCGTCATTTCACCCGGAAAGGCGTGAGGTCGAGGTCGAAATTTCGCAATGTCCGATCCTCACGGTAGAACCTCTTTTCTCCGCTCTTGGTCAACCGAAATACCTGAAACAGGGAATCCACCGGATGCCGTTGACAGCAGTAATCCAGTCCCCGGGCCGAATCGGACAATTCTCCAGATAAATGGTTTCCACCTGCAAACCGCGTTCGCTGAAGTTGCCAGGTTCGAACGGGAACCATAATCCGCCTTGGTCGGAATCATGTCCAATTTCCTCCCTCGGCGCAATGGCCACTGTATGCCCATCGCCGACAGCGGCCGCCAGCCGGGCCACCACGGGATAGAATTCCTTCCGAGTCATGGGCTGGTCAAGTATCGTAGCCAGTCGGTTCTTCAACGCCAGCAACGTTTCCGCCGGGGTATAAAAATAGAGATCTGGATGCACCGCTTCAAAGGTTGCGAACATATAGTCCAGATCAGCAATCAAAGCGGTTGGCACATAAGTCTTCTCAAACGCTTCCGGTACGACGCCCTCTGGAGGCGCGTATCGAGAATGCGACCATAGAGACATAACAATAAAGGCCACAACAAATACCAGGAACATTCTCTCGAAAAACCGTCTTCTTGGACTCTTTTTCATTCGCATTCTCCTGAATAAATATCATTTACAGAAATAAATGTCAAAGGCCGGATTTTTTATAAGTAAGTTACAAGCTTTTTTCAATGCATCACTCCCAAATTATTAATTTATTATGTCAGGTAGATCATTCAAATTGGGGAATTTCCTGATGTTATCGATAAAAGATGGGATATTTATCCGGATCGCTCTCGTGCATCAAGTCATAAACGGCTTCGAAAATTTCTTCTACATTTGGCTTGGAAAAGTAATCGCCGTCGGAGCCGTAGGCCGGTCGGTGGGGTTTGCCGGAAACGGTGCGGGGTTCCGAATCCAGCCACTTATAGCCGCCCTGTTTTTCCAGCACCTCCTGCATCATGTAGGCGGTGGCGCCGCCGGGCATATCCTCGTCCACAAACACTATGCGGTTGGTTTTCTGCAGCGACGCCAGCAGCGTTTGGGGGAGGTCAAACGGCAGCAGGGATTGCACATCCACCACTTCGGCATCGATTTGGCACTGGCTGAGAAGCTCGGACGCTTCCAGAACGATGCGGCAGCAGGCACCGTAAGTCACGATGGTCACATCGCGGCCGCTTCTCAATATTTCTGGAACGCCCAGCGGCACCGTGAATTCACCGATGTTATCGGGCAGCCTTTCTTTCAGACGATACCCGTTCAGCACTTCGATGATGATGCCGGGATTGTCGGATTGCAGCAAAGTGTTGTAGAAGCCGGCAGCTTGCGTCATATTTCTGGGAACCAACAAATACAGGCCTCTGAGCAGGTGTATGATGCTGGCCATGGGCGAGCCGGAGTGCCAGATGCCCTCGAGCCGGTGCCCGCGGGTACGCACGATCACCGGTGCTTTTTGCCCGCCACGGGTGCGCCAGTGCAGGGTGGCCAGATCGTCGGACATGATCTGCAGCGCGTACAAAAGATAATCCAGATATTGAATTTCTGCGATGGGTTTCAGGCCGCGCATGGCCATGCCAATGGCCTGCCCCAGAATGGTGCATTCTCGAATGCCGGTATCCGACACGCGCAGGGAGCCGTAGCGGTTTTGCAAATCCCGAAACCCCTGATTAACGCCGCCCAACTGACCCACATCTTCACCAAAAGCGATAACCCGGGGATCGCGCGTCAGGGCTTTATCGAAGAACACGTTCAGGAGCTCGAAACCGTTCATGATTGGAGAGCGCTCGGAATAGACAGGCTTCACTTCCGGCACCTTTAGGGGCGATTCCGCAGATTCACTGTACAGATGGGAACCGAATCGTTGGCGATTTACGGCTTCCTGTTGCGCTTTCCAGTCTAACAATTTTTGTTTGGCTGCGGTGGCGTCATTTTTCACCGAAAACAGCGTTTCCCGCAAACTCATCATGATGTCTTTACGGAAAAGACTGGACTTGCTTTTGAGTTTATTTTTTACACTCAGCAAGGATTTTGAATTGGACGAGCCATCCGTGAGCTCTTCGATCAAGGCAAGCAGCGTCGCTTTTTCTTTGTGAATAGGCGCCTGAAACGCCTCCCAGGCCTGGTCTCGGATTTTCTTCACCAGCGCGGCGTCCTGTTTTTCCAGCTCATTCAATTCTTCGCCATTGGCTATGCCTTCTGCGATCATCCATTCGCGCATTTTTTTGATGCAGTCAAATTCGAGCTCCCACCGTAGTCTTTCTTTGGGCTTGTAGCGTTCGTGACTGCCTGAGGTGGAATGCCCCTGCGGCTGGGTCACTTCCATGACGTGGATGATGCACGGAACGTGTTCCATGCGCGTCCGTTCCACGGCTTTCAAATAGGTTTCTACGAGAGCGGGATAGTCCCAGCCGTTGACGGTATAAAGATCAAAACCTTCATTGGAGGTCGAATTGCGCTGAAAACCTGTCAGTAGCTCGGAGATATTTTGCTTGGTTACCTGGTGTTCGTTGGAAACCGAGATGCCGTAGCCGTCATCCCAGATGGAGATCACGGCCGGCGCTTTGAGCACGCCGATGGCGTTGACCGATTCCCAGAACATACCTTCGGCGCAGGAAGCATTGCCGATGGTGCCGAAGGCCACTTCCTGACCGTTTTTTGAAAATTGTGTAAATGCCTTTAACGCGTCGATTTCCCGGTACAGCCGCGAGGCGTAAGCCAGTCCCACCAAACGCGGCATTTGTGAGCCAGTGGGCGAAACATCTGCCGCGGAGTTGAACATCTCGGTGAGATTTTGCCAGTTTCCCTCTTCATCTAAGCTGCGGGTACCGAAGTGACAATTCATGGCGCGGCCGGCGCTGGCCGGATCCGCGGCAAGGTCTGCATGTGCATAGAGCTGCGCGAAAAATTCCCGAATATTCGACATGCCCACCGCAAACATAAAGGTTTGATCGCGGTAATAACCGGAACGAAAATCGCCTTTTCGAAAAGCTTTTGCCATGGCAATTTGCGCCAATTCTTTGCCGTCGCCGAAAATGCCAAATTTGGCTTTGCCGCTCATGACCTCCCGGCGACCCAGCAAACTGGCCTGCCGGCTTTGAAACGCCAGATGGTAATCGGCCAGGATGGCGTCTCTGGTCAGGGTAATATATTGTAAATCCAGCTTAATTGCTTGGGCTGTTTTTTGTTTGGATACGATCAATTAGGCAGCTCCTTTCAAACGGGTAAATCTATCTTCTGCAAAATCCAACGATGGAGAGGTGTTCAGACTTTACAGACTGTGTGAAAAAGTGATATCGTGGCTAAAAACCCAATGCGCCATTATTGTCATCTCGCAACCGCGGGATATTTTTAATAAACAGCACGTTACTTAAAAACTAAAAAGAATCCTCCTGCTTGTCCCGCAAGGCGGGGAATGACAAGAGCCCGGAAGTTGACTTTTCACACAGGCTCATTAGCTTCCTGCAGGTAAAGGTGAACAAGTAGTTTTGCAAAATTCTAAAAGGTAACTTTTTAAAAAAATTGGAATAAAGCGTTTATGTTGCAATTTTCGAAAGAGCTTTAGAGATTATTAGAAATGAAACACTCCACCCCAAAAGTGTGAGTTGAAATCTTTAAAACTCTTACCGTGTAATGTAATATAAGGAATTTTGTGCAATAATAAAAATAAATTTTACAGCTATTGCGTGATTGGCAACCGAGGCAATCAAAAGGTTTCTGACGGTTTCCGGCAAGGGTTTTGCGTCCATCTTTCGAATTTGTAATTCCATAAATTACCTTTAGAAAATAAATGGTAACGGTTCAACCGGTTTTGTCATCCTATAGGAATGTTGTTTGTTTTTTAGCTCTCATTTGTTTGGTTAAATAATTCTCAGACTCAAAAAATATCCCACAATTGCGGGCTGACAGATTGAACAGTTGCAATAAATGATGATATCAGTATAAAGCTCAAAAGCTAAAGACTAACAGCGGAGCAGTAAGAAAATAATTTTAAAAAAGTAAAAATTCAATTTGTTTCATTTAGAAAAATATTTTACATTACCAGGTAGCGGTAAAAGCGAGGTTATTTTTAATTGAAGGAATCTTTATGCCCATAAAAGTTCAAAATGATAAATACGATGAAATAAGCGACCTGATCAAAAAAATTCCCAAAACCGATTTGCACTTGCATTTAGACGGCTCCATTCGTCTGGAGACCATTATCGAGATATCCAAAAAGGAAAATATCGACCTTCCCAGTTTCACGGTAGAGGGATTGAATGATTTGTTATTCAAAGAAAAATACGATAATCTGGAGGAATATCTCAAGACCTTCGCCTACTCGTGCGCGGTGATGCAAAAACCGGAATATCTCGAGCAAATCGCTTATGAGCTGGCCCTGGACAACCAAAACGAAGGGGTGAGGTATCTGGAAGTGCGGTTTGCACCGCAATTGCATATCAACAAAGACATGAGCATGAAAACGGTTTTGGACAGCGTTAACAAGGGTCTGCTGAAAGCACAAAAAGAGTTTAACCAACGCCCTGAAATTGCAAAAACTTCGGAACCGGAGTTCAATTATGGCATCATCGTATGTGCCTTGCGTTCATTCGGAGCGTATTCAGAATATTATGCGAATTTTATCAACTCGTTATCCTATTCTGATATGAAAACCATCGTCAGCCTGTGCTCCCTGGAATTGGCCAAAGGCGCCGTGCAAATCCGCGATGAAATGGGCATTCCCATCGTCGCATTCGATCTGGCGGGTGCAGAAAAAGGCAATCCAGCCAAAGACCACTGGCGGGCCTTTCAATACGCCCACGAAAATTTCATGGCGAAAACCGTGCATGCTGGCGAAGATTACGGACCGCCCTCCATTTTTCAAGCGATCACCGAACTGCACGCAGACCGCATCGGGCACGGCTTATACCTGTTCGATACGTCAAAATTTGACAGCGGCGACGCCAACGACCGGGAGCGCTACGTGGATGAGCTGTGCCAATATATTGCCGACCGGCGGGTGACCATCGAAGTTTGTTTAACCAGCAACTTGCAGACGAATCCGTCTCTGACGCGCATTAAGGATCACTCCTTTAAAAAAATGATGGAAAAGGGGTTGAGCGTCAGTTTTTGCACAGACAATCGTACTGTGAGCAAAACCACGGTCACCAATGAAATTTTGCAGGCATTGCAAAATTTTGAAATCACACCTAAAAACTTAAAAAATATGATCGTTTATGGATTTAAACGCAGTTTTTTCCCGGATAAATATTCTGTTAAGCGCCTGTACGTACGCCAATGTATCGACTTTTATGAAAAGATGGTAAAAGGTACGCCACTCGAGGCATGAGACAATCAATCTGATTTGATCTGAATTTTATATGGTTTTGAATTTTCCGCCAGTGGAATCGGCGGACGAATCGGGCTTATTGGCAATGGGAGGCGATCTGGACGTGGAAACGCTCCTGCTGGCCTACTGCAGCGGTATTTTCCCATGGCCGTATGAAAATGAGCCCATTCTCTGGTTTGCGCCGCCGCTTCGAGCTATCATCAAATTTGCCGATTTTAGAATTCCGTCCCGACTGCAAAGATATTTGCGCCAGGCGAAATTCCAGTGGCAGGTGGACCGAGATTTTGCCGCTGTCATCAAGGCATGTGCACAGAGCAAACGTCGCAAGGGCCAGCAAGGCACCTGGATCACGGACGAAATCATACAGGCGTACATCGAGTTTCACAACTACGGTTACGCTCACAGTTTTGAAGCCTACAACGAAAATGGGGAGCTGGTGGCGGGGCTCTACGGCGTTTTGATCGGAAAGTATTTTGCCGGGGAAAGCATGTTTTACCAGGAAACGCACGCTTCCAAGTTTGTGCTCATTGAAACAGTAAATTATCTGAAGAAAAAAGGGGTAACCTGGATGGACGTTCAAATCATTTCACCGCTGTTAGAAAGTTTTGGCGCCATAGAAATTCCCCGGGCGGATTTTATGGCGGAGCTAAAGAAAGCCATCCGCTACCCTGTAAATGAAAAATAAAACCCAAGCTTAAATAAGCACGTAGTTCATTATTCTTTAAACGAATCCGTGGAATTTTTGAATTCATTTTTAATCTGGTTTTGATTAATCGATTTATTTATTTCGTCTGATTGAGTTATGCCGAATATTCAATTTAAACTGAAAAAGTGCTGAAAATGATGGAGACTTTTAGGCCGCAAAAGTGTCTAATAAACAGACACACACAACTGAAATTAATTTGAACAAACTATTTCGGACTCGTTTTTGCATTCAGTAGATCTTGATCACTGAGTTTCCGACTTTCGTTTTTAGAAAAAATTCAATCGCAACCATCGTTTCGTTTTTCTTCTGAAGTCATTCATCTCGCCCGCTCACCGAATTCTATTCTAAAATTTATTTGATTTATTCTAGGTTTTTCCACAAGGATTGATCCGTGTGGATTATTGAGCAAAAATATTAAAAAACAATCATATACTACAGGATGATTTAGAGTTTCCGTTTCATTAAGTTCACTTCACTTTAAAATCAAGGGAGGGTCAGGCATCATGTCAAAATCATTCCGTACTCTCAACAAATCGCCGCCCGTTGGTGACATTTGGTGGCGATGACGTTTTTTGTCTAAATTAATGGAGTATATTAAATCAGTTTTAGATTTTAACTTTTGGAGGTGTGTTATGTTATTTTCAAGAAAATCCATTTTCGTTTATCTGATGATCGTTGTAAGCTGTGCCTTTTTAGTATTCACCTATTCGGACATTTTTACAAAAGAAGAGATGCCGCAAGTGAAATTTAACGGTGAGGAAGATCATTCGATTTCGCTTTCTGAGGCCAGTGAGCTGACCGCGAATTTTCAAAAACAAATTACTCCCAACCAGGTAATTGGCGGCTATTTTGGCAAAAACGCCATCATCAACATTTTACAGCAAGACGGCGCCGTGGGTCTGAGATACTATTACGGTCTGGATAAGGATGGACTGCCGCATATCGTATTAGTGGGTGTGGACAAAAACGGTAACGACATGATCAACGGATTGCTGGCACAGCGCAGCGCCATGTGCCCACCTTACTGTCCGGAAGATAACGATTTAAACAGTCCGTTGCTGAGCATGGAATTGTCTTCCAATTTCTAATGGTTCATTGTATCAAATTGGAAATAACGAGGACATTTGAATTAAATAACTTTAACATTTAGCTCAAGCCTCCGATGCCAATAAATACTGCTAATTAACTCAATAACAATTGTTTCGCTGAGAGTGACATTTTGAAAAATGTGCTGGATGCAGAAAGAATTAGTCGTATTTGTGTATCGGAGGCACCTTTATCTCGATAGTTTTTTGATAACCGCAGCTCTGCGCAGAATGCCCCCCGCGTAAAAAACATTAATTTAATTTGACAAATGGGTCTGAAAATTGTATATTGAAACTTTGAAGAAGTTGCGAAGATTGTTAGATTCTTGAGATTTTATTTGTTCGTGGGAATCATTTTACGACCGCTAAAGGCTTTTTATATTTTTTGTCGCACAATGTTGCTAAATCGAGATAAATGTAGTTAAAATGAGCTATTTTGATTACTTTTCATCCTTAACCTGCCTGATCCCCATATTCTGTGGCCTGTACAAATTTCCTCGGTTGAATTTGCAGTTGAGGCTTCTTCTTTATATGTTTATCTTCGGTTTCTTCATCGATTCCATCGGCCATTATTTGATATTATTTAAAGCCCCCAATATCTGGTTGTATCATTTCTACACTTTGGGTGAATACTGTTTTCTGGTTTTAATTTTTTCATCGTGGCAGAAAAACGTCGTGTTTAAAAAAGTGCTGCGGTTGAGCATTCTGATGTTTGCGGTAATTTGGATCATTGCAAAGATATTTTTTGAGAAGTTTGATCAACCAGATAATTACACCGCCTCACTCGAATGCGTGTTTCTGGTGGGCATTGCGGCGCTAACCATGTACGAGGTGCACAGAGAAAGTATGAAATCCCTTTTTCGGGATGAGCGTTTTTGGGTGGCCTCCGCAGTGTTGATCTATTTCACCGGCAACTTGCTTTCGTTCGCACTCAGCAACCTCATCGGTAACTGGTCCTTTCACCATTCCTTGTTGAATATCATTTCAAATTTATTTTACGCAGGAGGCTTTGTTTGTTTTCACCATCGTTTGAATTATGGTGGGCTTTTATCGTCGGCACTATAGTTTTGTTGATGCTGGGCACCAGCATGATCCTCATCATTATTTCCAGTCAACGTCGATTTCTTGCCGCACAAAAAGAGAAGATGGCTGAGCTGCGCAAGAGCGAAAAACAATACAGTGACCTGTTCGATAACGTTTCCGATATCGTGTACATCCATTCCCTCGATGGCGAAATATTGAAAATCAATGCCGCCCTCAGTCAATTTCTCGGTTATGACAAAAAAGACTTGATCGGTAAAACACTGAAAGATATCATCGCTCCAAAATACCATAAAGATGTGGAACTTTATTTAAAAGAAATCAGCCAGAGAAGTCAGACCAGCGGACATTTCCACCTGACGAGCAAGGATGGGCAGGACTCTGTTTTTGAATTTCGCAATTCCCTGATCACGAAAAATGGCCAGGCCGCGGCTGTGCGAGGAATCGCGCGCAATGTCACCGAGCAAAAAGCAGCCATGAAAGCACTGCGAGAAAGCGAGGAAAGATTTCGCCGTTTGATCAAATTTTCACCTGTTCCCATCGCGGTGCACAGCGGCGGCAAATGGGTCTATGTGAATGAAGCCGGCATCAAACTCATCGGGGCCAGCAGCGCAAAAGCCATCATCGGTAAGCCGGTCTTCTATTTCATCAAACCGGAAACCAGAACTGCCTTGAAAACCCATGTGCGAGAAATACTGGAAAAAGGCACCGAGGTTTCTTATTTTGAAAATAACATCGTGCGGCAGCAAGATGGCAAGGAGGTGGAGGTGGAGGTCGTGGCCATCCCTATCATCTACGACGGCCAACCCGCCGGTCAAGTGGTGGTGCGCGACATCACCGAACGCAAACGCTTGCAAAATGAAATCGCCCGCTCACAACGCTTGGAAACGGCTGGATTGGTCGCCGGCCAGATCGCCCACGATTTTAACAACCTGCTAGCGCCTCTAACAGCTTACCCCACTCTGATTCGCGAAGATTTGCCCAAAGGGCATTCCGCGCTGGAGCTGGTGGACGACATCGAGGCCGCTGCCAACAAAATCGCCGAAATAAATCAGCAATTGCTCGCTTTGGGCCGACGCGGTCATTACAGCATGGAGGTACTCGATTTAAACGACCTGCTACAGACCATTTTGAATTCACTGAAACTGCCTCCCGGAATGGTGGTGAATACGGATTTCACCTCAGAAATTCTGAAGATAAAAGGGGGAGGAGCTCAGCTTACACGCGCCTTTACCAATTTAATCATCAATGCCAAAGAAGCCATGCAAGGGCTGGGGGTGCTGACTGTAAAAACCCAAAATGTCTATCTGGAGGAACCGTTGCAAAGATATCAAACGGTCAATCGCGGTGAATATGTGAAAACTGAAATAACAGACACGGGTACTGGCATTGAACCCAAAATCTTTAACAAAATTTTCGATCCTTTTTTCACCACAAAGAAGATGGATCGCATGCGCGGTTCCGGGCTGGGTTTGAGTATCGTACATGGTATCATAGAGGATCACGAAGGTTACATCACCATCGACAGCGAGCTCGGCAAAGGCACGACTTTTTCACTGTATTTCCCAGTCTATCGAACTGCAGAAAGCGAACTACCCGAAAGCTCGACCATGTTAGAAGGCAAGGGAGAACGCATTCTGGTTGTGGATGATGACCCCGTGCAAAGAGAGGTGGCCAGCCATCTTTTGCAGCGCCTGGGGTACCAGGTGAGCGTAGCGACCAGCGGCGAAGAGGCGGTGAAAATTGTGCAGGATACGCCCCACGATCTGGTCATCCTCGATATGGTGATGGATGGCATCGATGGCGCCGAGACTTACCGGCAGATATTAAAATACAATTCCACCCAGAAAGCCATCATTCTCTCCGGATTTGCGGTTTCACAAAGAGTCGAAGAAGCCATATCGTTGGGCGCCGGCGGCTTCGTGCCCAAGCCCATTTCACCCAAAAATTTAGCCAACGCCATTCGGAAGGAATTAGACCGCGATAATATACAGGAAGCTGTGTAAAATCGGATTCGGATCAAAGCGGGCATAGCGTGGCTGTCCAAAAATTCCGAACGATTCCACCAATTATCATCAATAAAAATGGCCGACTTCCTGAATGGGTAAATATCTCCCAATTACATATAACCCATTTCTAAATAGTGATTGGACGAAAACGATGAAAATGGTTGTCATTTCGAATCCAACACGGTTTTGAGTGATCAGGATTTCAAGCAAGCCCCCCCCAAAAAAACTCATCCACCTTTATCGACCGCGCTTCTGTCTGCAATGATCCTTTGGTACTGCAGAAATCTCGCCGTCCCTTCGGCCATTTTGAAACTTTAAAATGAGCCAACAAAATCAAAATAAGGTTGTAAATCGCTTTCTGATTTATTACATTTGCGCGCTGATTTAATTGCCCGTTTCAATCTATACGGTTATCCAATTTACTCAGAAAATGTCATTCTGAAGGAGCGAGGCGACGGAAGAATCTCAGACCACCAAACTTTATTCATTCAATCAAGCTCAGTAGCATGAGATTCTTCGCTCTCCCGCTGAGCGGGATCGCTCAGAATGACCATTCTGGAGGTTTGCTGAGCTAACTGGATAGCCGTATTCAATCTAATTTATTTCGGAGAATTTCCATGGGCTTGCGTTTAAAGATTTTATCTGGATTTCTGATTTTAGCCACCATGTTATTGATCGCCGGAGTCTGGTCAATCTATGAAATCACCTCGCTTGGCACTTCTGTGCCCAAACTGCTGAATGAAAACTATAAAAGCATCAACATGGCCAACAAGATGATGGCAGCGCTTGAAAGAGAGGACAGCGCGATTTTATTGCTGCTCTCCGGAAACTGGAAGCAGGGCCGCAACATTCTAACTCAGGCGGATAGCGCCTTTCAAGATGAATTCAAAAATGCACAACAAAATCTCACTATTCCAGGCGAAGCGGCACACCTCGACTCCATAAAAGCAACTTACCAGATCTACAAAGAGCTCTGGGATAGGCCAATCGTTGGAACGAACAAGCAAGGCGACCTGGACTGGTATTTTGCCCAAATGCACCGCGCCTTCTCTGATGTGAAGGCGGCGGTCCATAAATTGTTACTTCTAAACGAACAAAGCATTTACGGAACCGCTTCTAAGCTGCAAAATCGCGCCAACCGTGCCATCATGCCCGGCGTGGTAGCCATCGTCGCCGCGCTTATTTTTACTCTGATCTTCAATTATTTTGTTCATTTCTATGTAACCGATCCCATCGTCAAGATCACCAAACGTGTGAAGAAATTTGTCGAACGCAAGGTGCCCTTCGAGATTGAGATCGAGAGCCAAGATGAGTTTCAGGATTTAGTTTTTGCCATCAAAACGCTGTGTGCGCTTCTCGAAACACCTGAGGCGCAACAATGAGATTGCATGTCGTTTTACGATACGTTGGCTTCGTGCTTTTATTTAATGCGCTGTTTTTGCTCATTTCCGCCATCATTTCGATTCTCAATTCCGAGTCCTCCACTTTTCCACTGCTGTACAGCGCGCTGGTTTCAGCGTTGTTCGGAGCGTTTCCACTCATCTTTGTGCCGCCATCTGATTACATTACCAATCGCGAAGGATTGTTTATTGTGGTATCCAGTTGGCTGCTTTCCTGTCTTGCGGGCACTCTGCCGTATATGCTCTGGGGCGGCGAATTTACTTTTACTAACGCCTGGTTTGAAAGCGTTTCCGGCTACACCACCACCGGCTCAACCATTTTAAGCAACATCGAGGCGCTGCCTCTTGGGCTTTTATTCTGGCGCTCCGCCACACACCTGATCGGCGGCATCGGTATCATCCTGTTTGTGCTGTCGGTCCTGCCTTCCATAGGGATAGCGGGATTGGTTTTATACCGAATGGAAATGTCGCAATTAGCGCGGGAAAATTTTCGCTACAACGCCAAGACCACATTGAAGGTTTTGTTGACCATTTATCTCAGCTTAACCGTGCTGGAATCCATCGCCCTGATGTTTTGCGGCATGAATCTGTTCGATGCGGTCACGCACTCGTTTGCCACCATCGCTACCGGCGGCTTTTCACCCAAAAACACCAGCATTGCGCATTACAACAATCTCGCCATGGAAACCGTCATCCTCATCTTTATGGTACTGTCAGGAATTCACTTTGCACTCTTGTTCGCCACTGTCTTCGAAAAATCCCGCAATCTCTGGAAATCCACAGTTGTGAGATATTACCTCGCAGCCATGATGGTGGGCGTGCTCATGGCAACCATCGATGTGCATGGGGCGTCTTACCAGAGCTGGGGAGAGGCGCTACGCTACTCCGCATTTCAAATCGTCTCGGTAGGCACTTCCACGGGCTTTGCCAACAGCGATTCATCGGTATGGCCGCCAATCTCTCAAATTTTACTTTTGTTCTTTTCGCTGCAATGTGCCTGCACCGGCTCGACCTCCGGCGGCATAAAAACCGACCGGGTGGTTATTTTATTCAAAGCCCTGGCCAAACAAATCAAGCAAATCCAGCATCCGCATGCGGTGATTCCGGTACGCATCAACAACAATCCGGTACCGGATGAGGTTCTATCCATGGGCATTCTGTATATCATCGCCTATTTAGGAATCGTTTTCATCGCTTCAGTTGGGTTGATCGCCGTCGGCATGGACATGCTGTCGGCTTTTTCCGCCTCCGTGGCCACCACCGGCAACGTTGGGCCCGGTCTGGGCACGGTGGGTTCCATGAGTAATTTTAGCCACGTACCGGGCACAGGAAAATGGATACTGACTTTTACAATGCTGTTGGGCCGACTAGAAATTTATGGACTGCTCATCTTTGTGCTGCACTTTTTTAGACCCCCAAAAGGCAATTATTGAACAAGCTACCAAATGGGCTTTTGAGCTTGATAATTCTGCACCAAACCGAAGACGGTGTATATAAATAGAGACTGAACGAAAACCACCCAATCTTCCCGAAGGCCTCCTGGCCGAGAGTGAATTCCTGCCTGGCTCAGCGGGGCCTTTCATGAGCCCTTCG
>JBHHXN010000135.1:0-14534 GCA_046757025.1 bacterium | reverse complement strand
TTTTCGATTTAATTAACCAAAAGTCAAATAAATGGCCCTAAAAAAATCCCTGCTTAAAGATTGTGGGAATGACAAAAAAAGGCTCTTTACAGATCGACACTAAACAATCTTCAATCAGTTGTTGATTTTTAATATCAATCTGTTTAAATTCATGTCAATGTAATAGATTAAAACCGCACTTAAAAAATTGAGCAAGAGTAAAGAAGTCAGAATTCTTTTTATCGCAGACATCGTTGGCAAACCAGGCCTAGAGATTGCTTCGAAAATTACCCCTTCGGTGAAGGAGAAGTACAAAATCGACTTCTGTATTGCTAACGGAGAAAACGGTTGCAACGGCAAAGGGCTTACTCAAAAAATTGCCCGAAATTATTTTAATGTGGGTATCGATGTCATTACCAGTGGTAATCATATCTGGTACAACAAAGACATCTATGAAATGCTGCAAAACAGCGATCGCATACTCAGGCCGTTAAATTATCCGGATGGAAATTACGGTCACGGCTCGACCATTGTGGAAATGACAGAGGGCGTAAAAATAGCCGTGGTAAATCTCCAAGGACGAACTTATTTATATTCCATCGATTGCCCGTTTAGAAGAGGGTTGGCCGAGGTTAAGCGCATTCAAAAATTTACGAAAATTATTTTTGTCGATTTTCACGCTGAGGCCACGGCAGAAAAAGTCGCCATGGGCTGGTATCTGGATGGCAAAGTGAGCGCCCTGGTGGGTACCCACACCCACATACAAACGGCGGATGAAAAAATTTTACCAGAGGGTACTGCCTACATCACCGACGCCGGTATGACCGGGCCGTATGATTCGGTTTTGGGCATGAAAAAAGAAATTGCCATCAATCGCTTTATTCGACAGACGCCCAGTCGTTATCTAACAGCAGAAAATGATCTGAAATTTTGCGCGGTGGTGGTGTCCATCGCTGCCGAGACGGGTAAAGCGACCAGCATTGAAAGACTTAGCTTGCCGTAAGCAGGTTGAACGCCATGACTGCAAAAATAATAGATGGGAAAAAAATCGCGGCGGGAATCAAGCAGCACTTGAAAAAGGATGTCGATGAGTTAAAACAACGCGGCTGCCCTCCCAGCCTGGCCGTGGTGCTGGTAGGGGAGAATCCGGCGTCCAGAATTTATGTTAAAATGAAATCGCGTGCCTGTGAGGAACTGGGGATACATTCGCAAACCATTGATTTTCCAGCAGACCTTTCGCAGGAGCACTTGCTGGCCAGCATCGCCGAGCTGAACGAGGATGATCGAGTGCATGCCATTCTGGTGCAATTGCCGCTGCCAGCGCACATCGATGAAAATCGCGTGATCAACGCTGTGACGCCGGAGAAAGACGTTGACGGATTTCATCCGGAAAATCGCGGTAAATTGGTAGCAGGGGAGAAGACCTTCGTACCCTGCACACCGCTGGGCGTGCACGAAATGCTGTTGCGCAGCGACATCGATCCCGCAGGCAAACACGTGGTGATCGTCGGTCGCAGCAAGATTGTGGGGCTGCCGCTATCCGCCATTTTTGTTCAAAAGAAGCCCGGTGCCAATGCCACGGTCACCGTTTGCCACACGGGAACGCGCGACTTGAGCGAAATTACATCGCAGGCGGATATTCTGATCGCGGCCATGGGCCGGCCGGAAGTGATCACCGCTGACATGATAAAACACGGCGCGGTGGTCATCGATGTGGGCGTGAACCGGGTGGAGGACGCGGCTGCTGAGAAAGGCTATCGCATCGTTGGCGATGTGGAATTTGACAGCGTAGTGGAAAAAGCCGCGGCCATTTCGCCGGTGCCGGGCGGCGTGGGTCCCATGACCATCGCCATGCTGATGCAAAACACCGTGCAAGCCGCGAAACAATTTATGCGCCAGTAGCTCAACTGGATAGAGCGTTGGCCTCCGGAGCCAAAGGCTGTGGGTTCGAGTCCCTCCTGGCGTACTAAAAATATCTTAATAGGGGTGTAAAAAGGCTCTCGTATTCTGGGAGCTTTTTTATTTGCTTAAATTCACAAATTGTTTGCTTTTTCTGAGCAATCATCCTATATTTTCCAATTCCTTTACATCTCGCATTTCTAAAACACAATTCCTTTCATCCTGCATCTCAAGAACGGTTCTCATCGAGTTTTAAAACAGGAGGTGTCGCTCATACTCATGGACTTCTTCATCGTATTGATAATCGGTGGTGTGGCCTATTTCATATTTTCTATCATCCGGGAACGGTTCAATCAGGAAAAATATCCCGTTGAAAAGAATCCCACCGATCTGTACGCCATCGCCGAGCAACTTAAAAATGAAAGTGGAGAAGCGGCACATCCACGGGACCTACTCCACCTTCCTGCTTTTAAGCAAGGGATTGACCATTTCAACAGCCTGAATTATTCGACGCAAGAACTGCTGTCCTACTACACCGGTGAGAATTCCTATGTAGCCTGGATGGCTCTGGCTGCTCTGGCCCGCCGCAAAAATGGGGACGAAATTCTGACCCCGATACTTTCCTCCATCAACATAAGCAATTACTGGACCCGCTACTTTGCTTTTCGGGTGCTGGCTGAGCGCATTGCCGAACCCGTTGTGGGAGCGTTACTGGCACACATCGGCAACATCGAAGACGAGTGGTGGGTAGACAGCGAAATGATTGCAATCTTAAAAGAATTCATCACGGACCGGCAGGAAGAGGGGGAAACGCCGACTTTTGGTGCCTCGTTGAATAATTTTACCGCTGCGAAAGTGAATAATCTTGAAAAGCTGCTGGACAAACTTGGCGGGAAAAAACTGTGCCCTGGTTTGATGGCAGAATTGCAGCAGTGGCGCCTCACGCATGTAAATATCGACTTTTTAAAAACTTTCGGCCGAATTTGGGATGGGAATGAAACGTCTGAAAAAAATCGGATCATCCCTCACGATTATTTGCAGGCGCACGTGGATGCACTGGAAGCAGCTCTCATGAAACAACCTCCTCGCTCGGGTATCTTAGTCGGCGAATCCGGCGTGGGCAAAACCGCTACTTTGCGGGTGTTAGCCGAGCGCATGCGTCTGCATGGATGGCTGATTTTCGAAGCGGGTGGAGTGGATTTGTTGTCCGGTCGAGTTTATATCGGGCAGTTGGAAGAGCGGCTGCTGCAATTGGTGAGAAACATCTCCGGCGATCGCAAAGTGCTTTGGATTGTGCCGGATATTCATGAATTAGCCTGGGCTGGACGCAACCGATACAGCCCAACTGGTGTGCTGGATTACATTCTGCCTTATGTGGAAAACGGGGAAATCACCATCATCGGTGAAACCCGGCCCCTGAGTTTTGAACAATTGTTATTGATGAAACCGCGGTTAACGTCCATCATCGAAACCTACCGCATCAACCCATTGAGCAATCAGGAAGCGACGGGGGTGGCCAGAGAGTGGTTGGTCAATTTCAAACTTCCAGACGGAGCGCCCTGTATTTCCGAGCAAACGCTTTCGGAAGCGGTGCAATTGACCACACAGTATCTGGGTGACCGAGCGCTGCCGGGAAACTTGCTGCAATTACTGAAGCTCACGCACAGACGCAGTTTATCACAGGAAACCAAGTCCAACGAGCCCATTTCTCGGGATGAGCTGCTGCTCACCCTCACACAGCTCACCGGTCTGCCTGCAAACATCCTCGATGACCGCCAAGGGCTGGATTTGCAGGCACTGCGGGAGTTTTTTCAGGAACGAGTGCTCGGTCAAAAAGAGGCCATCGACTGTCTGGTTGAGCGCGTGGCCATGATAAAAGCCGGACTGACCGATCCCACGCGTCCGCAGGGCGTGTTTTTATTTGTGGGCCCGACTGGTACGGGTAAAACAGAAATCGTGAAAGCGCTCACGGAGTTTTTATTTGGTTCACCACAACGCATGATTCGGTTGGACATGAGCGAATTCCAGACTCCCGAAAGTCTTTCCAGATTGCTCGGAAGTCAGCAAGAAACGACAGAAAAAACCGCATTGGTGAATTTAATTCGCAATCAGCCCTTTTCGGTGCTGCTGCTGGACGAATTTGAAAAAGCGCACCAGAACATTTGGGATTTATTTCTGCAGGTGTTTGATGATGGTCGGCTCACGGATACTCGCGGAAACACGGCAGATTTCCGCCACAGCATCATTATTTTGACGTCAAATTTGGGGGCGAATATCCCGTTGGGTACCAGCATTGGATTCTCAGACGGCCGTGCTGGTTTCACAGCCGGCAGCGTGGAGCGCGCCGTGAGCAAAGTCTTCCGGAAAGAATTTATCAACCGCCTTGACAGGGTAGTGGTTTTTAAACCTCTGGGAACGTCTGAGATGAAACAAATTCTACAAAAAGAATTGAATCAAGTGTTGACCCGAAGAGGATTACGTACACGCAGCTGGGCGGTAGAATGGGACGATTCTGCCATTGACTTTTTATTGAAAAAAGGATTCACTTACGACCTCGGCGCCAGACCGCTTAAACGCGCCATCGAACGTTATTTGCTGTCGCCGCTGGCCATAACCATTGTCAATCATCAATTTCCAGAAGGCGATCAATTTCTTTTTGTGCGCAGCGAAGGTCAGCAAATTAAGGTGGAATTTATCGATCCCGATGCTCCGGAGGAAATGCTGGAAACAGATGTGGAACCGGAAGAAAATGCAACGATGCCTTCCGAACAAGATTTTCGTGTTGAAAAGTTGATACTCGACACACACGGCACCGCAGGAGAAGTCGAATTTCTTCAAGGTCAGTATAAGCGTCTTAAATCGCAGGTGGAAAGCGATGAATGGCAGAACCAAAAACAATCTGCGCTGGTCCAGACCGCCAATTCCGACTTCTGGAATTCACCACAGCGGTTCGCGATTCTGGGTTTGGCGGAGTACATGGACCGAATCGAGACCGGACTCAGCACAGCGGCATCGTTGCTAAATCGAATTGTTGGTTCCAACCGCGGCGATAGAACCCGTTACTCGAAAAACATTTTACAGCGCTTGGCCCAGCAAATCTATTTGATCGACGCGGCTTGTGCGGGCCTGGAACAAGGTCGCCCCCGCGATGCCTTTTTATTGATCAACGCCAGTAAGGAATCGGGTAAGAAGATAGTGCAAACCAATCAATTCGCTAAACAGTTGGGTGTCATGTATCGACAATGGGCAGAAATCAGAAAGATGCACTTGATTGTGTTGGAAGAAACCGGTGGCGCAAAAAAACAACCTTATCGACTCCTGCTTTCAGTTAGCGGTTTTGCCGCTTTTACGATCCTGGAAGCCGAAGCAGGATTGCATGTACTGGAGATTCCCGGCAACGGTCGCGGATTTGTACGATGTAAAGTGCGAGTGCAAATTGCGCCTCAACCAGAAGAGCCGTTTGGGCCGGATTCAGCGGCTCATCGCGCCGACGCTCTGCGCATTTTTTCTGAAATGAAAGATCAAAAACTAGCCATCGTCCGGCGCTACCGGGAAGCGCCTTCCCCATTGGTGCGGGACAGTGTTCGGCTCTGGCGTACCGGCAATCTGGATCGCGTGCTGTCCGGCAATTTTGATGTAATTTGTTAAAAAAATTGGAGCATCCCGTAAACAGCGGTGGAATAACAAGCGTCAGAAATCCCGGAATTTTAGTAATATTTACCCGCTGCGAAGAAATGTAAAGCTTTGGTAACAGTATGACGATATTCCTATTAAATTGGCTGTGCGTTTTACCGTGGATAAATCGTGAATTCTTGTTTAGAAATGGCATTTCTCAAAATCGTTGTAGTGGAATTGGAAAGACAATCCCACACCTTGGCTGCCATAAAAAACCTCTTTATCAGTCAATCGAAATTATTGCAAGCGGATGATTTCGCTCATTTTCTGCAAACAAATAATGAAAAATTGAAATTATTAGAAAGAATTAACGGCCAACATAAAAAAATACTTGACTTTAAGAAAAGTTGGTGTAAATTTAAAGGTAACATCCCTGAAGAAACACGCACCAAAGTGAAATTTAACATTGAGGAAATTTTACACACGGTCAATTTTATATTGCGTGTTGTAAAGAAGACTTTTGGTCAAATGAAAGGGGAGTGTTTAAAATCACTAGAGAACTAACTAACATAGTCAAATCCGAAAAGGAAAAAAAGTTAGATATCATCCGCAAGCGCTTCTGGAATGGATTTTATCATACTCAAGCGATAACGGAAAAGATCGCGGAAAAGCTTCTCAAAGAGTTTGACTGGAAAAAGTGAATTCAGCGGTTTTTGTTTTTCAGATCTTTACGAACAAATATGGGGCCGTAGCTCAGTTTGGGAGAGCGCATGACTGGCAGTCATGAGGTCGTGGGTTCGATCCCCATCGGCTCCACAAAAAAGCCCAACTTATTCTTAAGTTGGGCTTTCGTTTTTCTATCAAACTTTCTTCCAAACTGTCTTTAAAAAGTAATATCAACTATATTCTACAGGAAAGTCAAAAATAGGATTCTGAAAATGGCATTCAGGGGAACTGAATATGCTAACCCAAACTAATAACTGTTGCAATTGAAAAGAAATAGGCTGATTCTAGTTTGGGGATTGATTTTTTAATTCCTAACTTTTAGAATTTAAGCATATTGGCTTGTGCTTTAACAAATGTTATTTTCAATCTCTTTTAAGTGTACCTACTGTTATAAAGCTGTAGAGATTTCTTCCACAATTATTTTCACAGGAATATTCATTAAATATTAGTTGAGAGTCTTGCTCATCTTTCACAGTAAACTTTTTTACATTTCCACAGGCTTCACAAGTAATAATCAATTCTTTCACATCAATGGTTTCCATAATCAATTCTCCGAGAGAACTTTGAAGTTATAAAAGCTTAGAGGATAGTCACTTAATATAATAATTTTTTCTTGATCTTGAAAGAGAAAAATTTTAATTTAATCAAATCTTAATATAACTATACTCGCAAATGATAAAAATTGCAATCATTTCATTGTTAATTTTCATCGCATTCTGGTTTGGCAGAAAGAACAAAACTCTGTACAAAGCCGTACGTAATAGAAGACGTAAAATCTTGGATCGGATGAGTGAGCCGCCTGAAGAATAACCATATTTTCTGAAAAATTGCTTGCATACTTTTAAATTATTTGGTATATTTTGCACGTTTAGAGCGTTGCGGGAGTGGCTCAGCTGGTAGAGCATCACCTTGCCAAGGTGAGGGTCGCGGGTTCGAATCCCGTCTCCCGCTCAACTATTTAGATCAGGGTTTTCACTGCAAGGCTCTGATCTTTTTTTGCCTAAGGCGGCGTAGCCAAGTGGCCAAGGCAGAGGTCTGCAAAACCTCTATTCATCGGTTCGAATCCGATCGCCGCCTCTCAGTTAATTGGCAAAAAGCCAAATCATGCGCCGGGGTGGTGGAATTTGGTAGACACAAGGGACTTAAAATCCCTCGGAGATTTATCTCCGTGCCGGTTCGAGTCCGGCCCTCGGCACCGCGGTTGCAAAATTTTTCATGGGGGGGATAGGAAGTCAAATTTTTGAATAGCCGGGGTGGTGAAACTGGCAGACGCGCTGGACTCAAAATCCAGTGGACCTCGGTCCGTGAGGGTTCGAGTCCCTCCCCCGGCACAATTCTAATAGCACCTGAAATTTGAAACCACTAATCTATCCTTATTATTTCTCACTCAAAATTACTCATTATTAGTTCATGATCAATTTCATTTCTTTTGTGATCGTCCTTGCTTCTTCTTGTCTTTACCTTTTAGTCGGGCGGCCATTCACTGGCTACGAAAACTATCTTTTTGGATATGGTTTTTTGTTGCTGACTAGCTTATTTTTGATAATTCTGTTCACACGATTCAAAAAATCGACCAAAAGCTTTAGTAAATTTATTGAAATTTTATTTATTTTTTATTTAATTTCGATTGTTATTCGAATTCTTGGAATTGATTATCCCGAGTCGTTGATAATCGTATTGTCGATTTTAGTCATTTTAATTTTTCTGGAAGGGCCAGAGTGGAGCCGATTGTTTTTTCATCCGGGCCAAACAAAAGCACATTTCAAATTGTCTTTGTTTTTCACCCTGGGCAGTTTGTTGGCGTATGGTATTTTTATTTATTTTCGAAAGACCGAGATCCGTAATCCGGTTCCACTCGGTTGGCCCATCGACACGCTGATCATTATCGGTTTCGGACTGGCGATATTTTTAGCCATCATCGAAGAGATCCTATTTCGCAGCTTTATTTTTGAGCGAATGGCTTCCGCCACCAATGTAAAAATCGCCATACCGTTACAAGGCCTCTTTTATGGGTTTCTGCAATATCGCATCGGCATTCCGAATGGTAATGAGGGAATTATTTTTGGCAGTTTGTTTGGAATGGGTTTGGCTTATCTTGTTTACAAAACCAACAGCATCTATCTGTCGATGTTAGTGCACTTTATGGTCACTTTGGGCATATTTTGGGAATTAACCATCCTTGGATAACTCTAAAAGAAAAATCGAGTTGCCAGAACCTGAACCCGTTAAATATCTTTTAGCCGCGACTTTTCGCCATGAAGATGTATTAAAGCAATCGATTTCAACTTTCGAAGAGCAATTTGGAAACATCGACTATCAGTGCGAAGTTTTTAAATTTGATCACACTTCCTATTATGCTCAAGAAATGGGACTGAATTTGATGAAGCAGTTTTTTAGCTTTACCCAATTGAATAAAAAAGATAATTTAGTGGAATGGAAGTTATTTTCTATTAAATTAGAACAAGCGTTTGCGCAATCTGGCAAACGTCAAATCAATTTGGATCCGTCGTATTTAGAGTTGGCGAAAATTGTGGTTGCATCGACTAAAAACTTTGACCATCGAATTTATTTGGGCAAAGGAATTTACGGAGACGTGCAGTTGCGATACCGTGGAGGCCAATTTGTGGCAAATGATTGGACCTACGCCGATTATCAATCGCCAGCTATGAAGCGATTCTTTCATAAAATCAGAAATGTCTATTACCGGCAGTTAAAATGCTTGAATGAGTGAGATAAATTACAAATCTGCTGGCGTCGATTTAAATACCAGCGATAAAATCAAAGCATCCATTCGTGCACTTACCGACCAATCCTGTGGCGAAGATAATCTGCATGGGATCGGTTTATTCTCTGGGTTTTATCCGCTTAACAAGGACAAATATGAAAAGCCGGTACTGGTTTCCAGCATCGATGGCATTGGCACAAAAGTGAAAATCGCGGAACGGATGCAGCAGTTTGCCAGTTTGGGTGAGGACCTGGTGAATCATTGCGTAAACGACATCATGGTATGTGGGGCTGAACCGTTATTCATTCTCGACTACATCGCTGCCGACAAGCTTCATGAGAAGAACGTCACAGAAATTATCAGCGGCATCATCCGCGCCAGCCAAAGCGCAGAATGCACTCTCATCGGCGGCGAAACCGCCGAAATGCCCGGCGTGTACGCTAAACACAACTTTGACATCGCGGGGGCCATCGTCGGCATTGTGGAACGAGATCGCATCATCGATGGCAGCCGAATTCAGAGCGGGGATGCTTTAATTGGCGTGGCCTCAAACGGGTTGCACACCAACGGCTACTCTCTTGCACGGAAAGCCCTGTTTGAACAAAATAAATTCGATCTGAATTACGTCATCCCCGAAACGAAATCGCAGCTCGGTGTGGAGTTGCTGAAACCGCACCGTCTTTATCAAACCCTGATTCGACGTGTTCGAGAATCGGACGCGATGCATGGGATTGCCCACATCACGGGCGGCGGTATGATTGGCAACACCACCCGTCTGCTGCGAGACGATCTTCGAGCGGTAATTGATTGGAATGCGTGGGAAGCGCCGGCCATTTTTCGATTTATCCAGGAGGCCGGTCAAGTGCCAGAATCTGAAATGCAATCCGTATTCAATATGGGCATGGGACTCATATTAATTGTTGAAAAAAACGCCGTGGATTTTATTTTATCTGAGTGTGAATCAGTCGGTGAACAAGCACAAAAAATTGGCTCGATAAAATAATCAAACCCATAAAGGAGAAATTTTGGCAAAAGTAGGCATAGTTGGTTCAGGCAGTTGGGGCACGGCGCTGGCTCTGCTTCTACAAAAAAACGGTAACGAGGTTACCATGTGGGATCGGGACCCGGAAGTGATTCGGTCCATTGCTGTTGACAGGGTCAACAAAAAGTATCTGGCCGGGGTTTTGTTATCAGAGGAAATCAAAACTTCAAGCGACCTGCCGGCATTGGTTTCTCAAAATGAAATCATCGTCATTTCAGTACCATCCCATGCAGTGCGTTCGGTGATGAGCGAATTCAGTGAAGTTAATAAAGAGACCATCATCATCAGTGTGGCCAAAGGCATTGAAAACGACACGCTGCTGCGCGTCAGCCAGATTTTGATGGAACGATTTGATGAAAATCAAATCGCTGTGTTAGCCGGCCCCAGTCACGCTGAGGAGGTCAGCCGGGGCGTTCCCACGGTCGTGGTTTGTGCTTCCAGCAACATCGAAACTGCTAAAATGGTTCATAAAACCTTTATGTCATCGGTGTTCCGAGTTTATTTGCACAAAGACGTCATCGGCGTGGAATATGGCGGTGCATTAAAAAATATCATCGCGGTAGCGGCCGGTATCATCGATGGGGTCGGAGCCGGCGACAATACTAAAGCGGCTTTGATCACCAGAGCGTTGGCCGAGATCACACGATTAGGTACGAAATTAGGCGCCGATTCTTTAACCTTTGCCGGATTGTCCGGCATGGGTGATTTGATCGTCACCTGTATGAGCAAATACAGCCGCAACCGCCATCTTGGCGAGCAAATCGGCAAGGGCAAATCACTTGAACAGGTTTTGTCAGAAATGGTTATGGTGGCTGAGGGTGTCAAAACAACTAAATCCGCTTACGAGCTGGCAGCAAAGAACGACGTCGAAGTGCCCATCATCACAGAGGCCTATAAAGTGCTGTTTCAAAATAAAGATCCGCAACAAGCGGTTTTTGATTTGATGACCCGCGCTGCCAAATTTGAAGATTGGGGATAATAAGGTCTTGATAAAATCGATATTGCTTTCTGTGGACGGTTCCGCATACACCAACGCGCAGCTCAAATACGCCATTCAATTGGGTAAAGCCTTTGGTTCGAAAATCAATGTGATCTCCATTGTGGATGTGCGCATCTTTGAGTGGGTTACTACCATGGCAACGGACGGATTTGTGCCGGTTATTCCGTCCACTGTATATCAGCAAGAATCGAAAGCGATGTTGGAAGCCAAAGCGGACGCCGTGCTGAAAAAATGTGCTTCTATCATCCAAAGAGAACGTCTCGATTTCGAAACAGATAAAATTCACGGCCCACCTGCAGACATCATCATTGAAAAATCAAAATTAGTCGATTTACTCATCATCGGCACACGCGGTGAATTTGCACGCTGGGAGAGCAAAATGGTAGGTGCGACCCTGGAAGCGGTGGCGCGGCAATGCCCGAAACCCATCGTAATTTGTCCAAAAAATTTTAAAAGAATCTCAAAAATTCTCATCGCGTACGATGGCAGCAGCAAGGCAAACAAAGCGCTGCAAATGGCAGGCTTTTTTGCGGTTAAATTGCAGGCGCCGGTTTGCGTAGTCACTGTGAGTGAAAATGAGCAGATGCAAAACAAACATTTGCAGGAGGCTCAGATTTATCTGGAACCGTACGGCATCCTCATAGATTTAATCGGCAAGTCCGGCCAACCTGACAAAGAAATCATTGCAGTGGCTCAGGAACAAAAATGCGATTTTATTGTGATGGGGGCATTTGGCCATTCCAGAATCAGGGAGGCGATTTTAGGCAGTATCACGGAGCAAATCATGCGACACGCAAAGATTCCTCTCTTGCTATGTAAATAAAAAATAAAGTACTAGTTATTTCGAAAAAGGTAGAATTTGATGAAAGACAAGATTTATATCTCAGATGTTTCACAACACGACGACCAAGAAGTGAAGATTGCGGGCTGGCTGTACAACAAACGATCCAGCGGCAAACTGTGGTTTTTACAGGTGCGTGATGGCACCGGCATCATTCAGGCGGTGGCTTTCAAAGGAGACGTGGGGGATGCGATTTTCCAGCGCTGTGAAGAAGCCACACAGGAATCTTCAATTGTCGTTTCTGGAAAAGTACGTGCAGACAAACGCGCCCCCAGCGGATATGAACTGCAGTTAACCGACTTGAAAATCATTCAGATGGCTCAGGAATATCCCATTACCCCTAAAGAGCATGGCACCACTTTTTTGATGGATCACCGGCATATCTGGCTGCGATCGTCCAAACAAAACGCCATCCTCAAAATCCGGCATGAGATAATCCGGGCGTGCCGCAACTTTTTTGATGAACGTGGTTTTGTTCTCATCGACGCCCCCATATTTACTCCGGCCGCCTGCGAAGGCACCACCACGCTGTTCGAAACCGATTATTTCGACACCAAAGCCTATCTAACGCAGAGCGGACAGCTTTACATGGAAGCCGGCGCCATGGCCTTTGGCAAGGTGTACTGTTTCGGTCCGACCTTTCGCGCAGAAAAATCCAAAACCCGACGGCATCTAACGGAATTCTGGATGATCGAGCCCGAAGTCGCTTATCAGGATCTGGACGGCAACATGGATTTGGCCGAAGATTTTATCGCCTACATCGTTGAACGGGTTCTGGAAAACCGTCGGGAAGAATTAAAGATCATCGAAAGAAACGTGCAGGCCCTGGAAAAAATCAAAAAACCGTTCCCGAGAATTAAATACGATGAAGCCGTCGATATTCTGAAAAAAAACAACATCGAATTCGAATGGGGCAACGATTTTGGCGGCACCGATGAAACCGTGATTTCGAATCAATTCGAAAGCCCGGTGCTGGTGCACCGCTATCCCGCTCAGGTGAAAGCCTTTTACATGAAAAATGATCCAGTCGAGCCGGACCGTTCGTTAAGTGTGGATATGTTGGCGCCTGAAGGATACGGTGAAATCATCGGCGGCGGACAGAGAGAAGATGACTTGCAGGTTATAGAACGCAAATTAGAAGAACACGAATTGCCCAAAGAGGCGTTCCGGTGGTATCTCGACCTGCGGCGGTACGGCAGCGTGCCGCACTCCGGTTTTGGTTTGGGGATTGAACGCACCGTTGCCTGGCTTTGCGGGCTGAGCCATGTTCGAGAAACCATCCCATTTCCACGATTGATGCACAGATTGTATCCGTAGCTATGACAAAAAAAATCATAGGCGTCATTGGTGGAGGCCGGTGCTCCACAGAAATTGCACAACTTGCGGAAGAAGTGGGAAAAGGCATCGCTGAAAACCACGCGCTTTTGGTTTGCGGTGGTTTAACTGGGGTGATGGAAGCCGCATGTCGAGGCGCCAAATCGAAAAGCGGCACTACCATCGGAATTTTGCCCGGCAGCCAGAAAGCCGATGCCAATCCGTTTGTGGACATTGCCATCGCCACCGGATTAGGAGTGGCGAGGAACCTCATCATCGTGCGAACTGCCGACGCGGTCATCGCCATCGACGGAGAATTTGGCACGCTTTCCGAGATTTCATTTTGTTTAAAATTTCAAGTCCCCCTTATTGGCTTAAAAACCTGGTCCATTGACCCGGCAATGGTAGTGGCAGAAAGTGCAGATGAAGCGGTTAAAAAAGTTTTTGAATTGATCTCCTGATATGATGATTTCTGTGAAACTAAATGTCCAAGGAAGAGTTCAGGGGGTTGGCTTTCGATGGTTTGTGGTACGGCAAGCTGAACATTTGCATTTGCAAGGGTATGTCAAAAACATGTTCGATGGCTCGGTGGAAGTGGTGGCAGAAGGAGAGGAAGATGGTATAGAGAAGCTGATCGCCATTATCAAAAAGGGACCGACTTTTTCAAGGGTCGAACATGTTCAAGAAAGTAGAGGCGATTTTACCGGTCACTTTACATCATTTAAGGTGGAATTTTAATTTCAATCAGGAGCGGCTTTATGGCGAATTTAGAACAGTATATTAGAAATGTACCCGATTTTCCCAAAAAGGGAATTGGCTTCAAGGACATCACCACACTGTTGAAAGACGGCGAAGCCTTTTACCGTTCAATTGAAGAAATTTCTGCAAAATTCGACCCACAAAAAATCGACAAAATCGTCGGTATTGAATCGCGCGGATTTGTTTTTGGCGCTGCGCTGGCTTACAAGTGGAAAATTGGCTTTGTTCCCGTGAGAAAGCCAGGCAAACTGCCTGCTGAATCGGTCGCCGAAGAATATGAGCTTGAATACGGCACGGACAGTTTAGAAATTCACAAAGACGGCATTCTGTCGGGCGAGCGGGTGCTGGTGGTCGATGATTTGCTGGCCACAGGTGGCACCGCGAGAGCCACGGTCAATTTGGTGGAAAAACTTGGCGGTGTGGTAAGCGGCGTCGTTTTTTTGATTGAGTTAAACTTTTTGAAAGGGCGGGATAAATTACGCAACTACACCGTGCATTCGCTCATCGAATACGATTCGGAATAAAAGAATGGCCGGTTGGGATTAAGACTAACCAAAAATATTTTAAATGTTAATACCTCAAGTTTCGCACATAGATAATTTAAACAAAAACAAAAAAGGTCAAGCTGATGAAT
>JBHHXN010000134.1:0-14636 GCA_046757025.1 bacterium | reverse complement strand
AGACACTAATTAAGGCAGATGCCATATTGCGAAGATTCAGCCCTCGATCTTAAAAACAACCTGGTGCTGGAAATTCCTGGTAACGAGACTGTCGAAAAAGTCACTTTCAATGAATAGTTCATGCTGAGCGGAGTCGAAGCATGTTTTAAAAACAATAGGTTACGGCCTTCGACACAGTTTATCCTGAACTTGTCGAAGGGCTCAGGCTGAAGCAGAATCCTACTTTTTGACAGTCTCAACGGAAGCATAAATTTGGTAGTCTGTGGTAAATAAACAATAGTTATGCAATATCTTTCTGCACAATTCAAAAAAAAAGGACTAACTAAAAAATGAGATACGTTTCTTTTTTACTTTTCTTGACTTTTAGTATATCAAGTTCGTTTTCGCAATGGTCCACCGACCCGACACAAAACCTTAAGGTAGCCAGCGGCGCCATTAACCCTCAGATTTGTACCGACGGCAGCGGTGGCTGCTACATTGCCTGGGAGACGGGTGCGCCGCCGAACCGGCGACTTCTTCGCATCCAACGTTTAGATCGGTTTGGTTTTATACAATTCCCCGAACAAGGATTACCAATACGGATAGGCGAGTTTGACCAGGCCAATTTAATGCTTTTTGAAGATGGCGTTGGCGGCGCGATAGTGGTTTTTAATGAATTGGTACAGGTAGCGGATACCCTCAGAGCGGTGGTTTTTGCGCAGCGATTCGATAGCACCAGCGGGAGAGTCTGGGGAGACAGCGCGGTGGTGGTCTCTCCGTCGCCAGCACACCAGATTCCGTTGGCGGTATGTGGAGATGAGAAAGGCGGCGCTTTTATTTTCTGGACAGAAAACCGCAAGCCGGACAACTTTAAAGAACTTTATGTCAACAAAATTGATGGCGATGGCAGCCGGGTTTTAGGTAGTGAAGGTGTTTTGATTGTTGAATCTGAAATAGATATAAAGGCTGAGGTTGTTTGTCACCGCAGTAACGAATTCATTGTTTCATATAATCAAAACCTGGATGTCATTGTCCAAAAGTTTACAGGTAAAATCGTACCATTGTGGGGGCCAGGCGTTAATTTAGGGCAATTCTCATTTTTTCGAAGAATGGCTACTGATGGTAACGGTGGGGTTATCCTGTCGGCCAAAACCCAATCTTACTTTGACAACCAACCCTTTTTTAAATTATGGGCGCAAAGAATTGACAGCAGTGGCAATATTGTGTGGAATGAGGGCGTTGTTCTGGCCGACTCAGTGAAAGATCCAACATCGCCGCCACTCACTGTAGCCAATTCTGACCAGAACTTCTATTTTATATGGAGAGAAAGTCCTATGGATCAAGGTGATGTCTTTATCCATTTGATTAATAGTAAAGGTATGGCATTATGGGACCACAAATTCCCCGTTAGTTTAGTGGAGTCTAAAAAAGCATCTACTGAATCCGCAATCATCTCAGGAGACGCAGTGATACTAGTCTGGTATGATAGAAGACAAAACATTGAATCATCGTCAGATCTCTATACTCAGTTAATTGACAAAACTCAAAACAGATTATGGGGTGATTCTGATACTGCAGTCAGCGTGCGCAGCGGATTACAATTTGATCCATTTGCCGTTGTTGATGGCAATGGAGGGATCATTCTTTGCTGGTATGAAATTGGTGTTGGTACCGGCAATGGTGTGTTTGCGCAACAAGTCAGCCGCAATGGCAATTTAGGCGAAATCATAACTTCCGTTAAAATAGCGGAAGAGGATTCAAACATACCCTCAAATCTTCATTTGTTCCAGAGCTATCCCAACCCGTTTAATCCCTCGATGACTATCAAATATCATATACCGGAGCCTGCTCAGGTCGCGCTTAAGGTTTTTAATATAACCGGGAAGGAGGTGATAACGTTACTCGATAAAAATCAAAAGCCTGGGATATACCAGATAAACTGGAATGGAAAAAACTGGAAAGGAGGTGAGGTGGCCAGCGGTATTTATTTCTATCAAATCAATGTAGCAGGTAAATTTGTCCAAACCAGGAAAGCTATTTTCATCAAATAACAAGCTTAAAAAGGAGGTTACCAATGATAAGTAGAATGAGTCGTTGTGGTTTAGTCTGGATTGTTGTTTTGAAATTAATTCTGGTTGTAAACAGTTTCGTTTTTAGTGACACCTATAATTATCAAGATCCGAATTGTCTGGTTAATGAGGGAACTTCGTCCGCTCTTGCTACCTACGCCCCCAGCTATCCGGTTACTGTCAGTATCGGAGTCTTGCTGGTTGAGTTTAATGGTGGAACACACCATACAAGCCCGACTTATACAGTAACCGATTTCGAGAACCTATTGTTTTCCGATGATTATTATTCAATAGACATTGATGATCAGAGAAGAAGCCCCGATGGTGAATTGGTTTATGGCAGCTTGCGGGACTGGTATCAAGAAAATTCCCACGGTTTGGTGCAGATAACCGGCGACGTCATTAACCCGGACAACAACGGGGTGCCGGTCTGGCTTAATATGGGTAATTTTGCAGATTATGATAGCGGCTTTGAAACAGATAATTTGATCGTTGACTCTATACATAGCGCAGTTAGTTCAGGCTGGAACTGTCGGTATAATATCATCTGTGTTATCGCTGCCGGTGATGGCTATCATAATATCGCCTGGTTTGGTTCCCCTAATTTTGGCACGGCGACCCAAAGCAGAATTACAGCCAACCGCTTGCCCTCAAGCACACCTTTATTTGATTATAATATTTTTTGGGGCGGTTACACAACCATGGAACGCTGGTTAGGAGATATTGCCAGTCAACCGAACGCGTTTACTCATGTTGGTCCGCATGCCCATGAATCTTTTCATGTTATTGGTCAAGCATGCGATGGCCGCTGGTTTGACCAAAATCTGGGACTTTCTCCCATGGGGGACTGGTGTGTTATGCATCGCTTAGGGATTGGCCCGAACCGGAAAGGAGAATGCCCTTCCCACTTGGATGCACCGCGTAAAATCAGCGTCGGCTGGGCCACGCCTACTGAAATTACTGCTAACAACATGCAAGAAACTATCGGCTATGTTGAGACGCAAATCAATAATGCCACCTTCGATTTTTACCGCTTTACGGATCCGGGAAGTGGAGAAGAATTTGTTATCGAAAACAGACAATATTCAGGATTTAATCGATTCATGCCGGCCTGGTGGGAGGCAGGGAGTACGCCCTTGGGTGGTCTTCTTGTTTTCAATGCTGTAGGTAATGTTCCAACAACCAACGATATTGATAATATTATTATAGTTTCCGCTGATAACGCTTTCACAACCAATTATAATCAGGCCGTCAACCCAAATCAATGGTCGGTCGGTGATCCGGGAGATCCTTTCCCTGGAACCTCTGCAAATACGGCTTTTACGCCCTTCACTACGCCAAACACCAATAACCGATCAGGTGGTGTCACTGAATTTGCTATCACAAATATTTCAAATTCTTCTAATACGATGACCGCAACCTTTCATGTCGACTTTGTTGTACCTGCCGCTACCCAGAACCTCGTCATCGTCAACGCCGGCAGCAACGGTCAAAACCCTGTCCTGCAGTGGGACGCCAACAGCGAACCGGACCTGGACCACTACACTATCTACCGCGGCTACAACGATCTTGAAACAGGTCAGATTATCTGGAATTCTGTGGCCACCACCGCCAATACCACCTGGACCGACAATGACGTGACCATCAACACGGCCTCGCAAACCACCTTCCGATACAAGATCACGGCGGTTGATGACGCCAGCAACGAGTCTAATTACTCCAACACCGTTTCAACAAAGGGTAATTGGGTGCCCAAACAGGCTGCAGAACCTTCAGAAGACCAGCCGCCAGGAATTCCGAATCAAATCGCCGTGCACCAGAACTATCCCAATCCTTTCAACCCCGAAACAGAAATCCGCTTCGAATTACCAGAAGATGCGCATGTTTTGCTGAAGATTTATAACATCCTGGGTGAAGAAGCACGAACTTTTGTGGACAATTTTGTCAAAGTGGGTTTCCATTCAGTAACTTGGGATGGCAGAGATGAAATGGGCCGAGATTTGCCTTCGGGTATCTATATCTACAGACTCAGCGTGAATTCCCCAAAAACAGAACCTTTTACGGACGAAAAAAAGTTGACCCTTTTGCTTTAGCCTTCTAAGTGATCCTTTATCTTAGAGAATCCTAACCACTCTCGAAGGGGATTTCATGGAAAAAAATATTTTAGTGTGAATCCCCTGCAAGTCTGCAATTTCCATGTTCTCCTGCATTATCTATTTGCAAAATTTACTCCTTTTCCCTATTTTCAAAAAAAGTAACTTACTTGCCTTAATTTATTTTTAATTACCTGTGTCCGAAAACAAAAAAAAATTCCACATCCTCGTCGTTGAAGACAACGACACCATGCGCGAAGGCATGGCGCGGGTGGTGCACAAGCTGGGTCATCGGGCCGCCGAAGCTGTGGACGGCGAGCAGGCAATGGCGATGCTGCGTAACCACCGCTGCCGCCTGGTGATCACCGATTACAAGCTGCCTGGCATGGACGGCCTGACACTTCTGCAAAAAATAAAGCAGGCATCGCCCGAAACCGAAGCGCTGGTGATCACGGCCTACGGCACCATCGAGCTGGCGGTGGCAGCCATGCAAAAAGGCGCCGCGGATTTTATCACCAAACCGTTTTCGCCGGAAGAGTTGACGCTGAAAATAAACCAGATTTTAGCGCGCATTCAGCAAAATGAGGAGTTGCGGCGGCTGGCAGAGGAAAACCGCTATCTGCGCGAACAGGTGGAGGGGCAGTTCAATTTCGGCGAGATCATCGGCAAAGCGCCGGCCATGCAGGACATCTACCGCACCATCGAAAAAGTAGCCAGAGGGGATTCCTCGGTGATCATTTACGGCGAAAGCGGCACCGGCAAAGAGCTCATCGCCCGCGCCATTCACAAAGCCAGTCCCCGCAGGGAGCGCGCTTTTGTTCGCGTCAACTGCGGCGCCCTGGCCGTAGGCGTACTGGAGTCGGAGCTGTTCGGACACGAGCGGGGTGCGTTCACCGGCGCGTTGAAGCGCAAAAAAGGCCGCTTTGAATTGGCTGAAAAAGGCAGCCTCTTTTTAGATGAAATCGGCGACATTCCGCTGTCCACGCAGGTGAAGCTGCTGCGGGTTCTGCAGGAAAAAGAATTTGAACGAGTGGGCGGCGAGGAAACGCTGACCGCGGATGTGCGCATCATCGCCGCCACCAATAAAAATCTCCAGCAGGAAATCGCGCAGGGCCATTTCCGCGAAGACCTGTATTATCGGCTGCACATCATTCCCCTGCACCTGCCGCCGCTGCGGGAGCGCAAGGAAGATATCCCACTGCTGGTGGGGCATTTTATGAAAAAAATCGCCGCCGAAGTGAAGATGGCAGAGTTAAGCATCGACGACGCGGCCATCGCCAAATTGCTGGCCTACCACTGGCCGGGAAATATTCGCGAATTGGAAAACGTTTTAGAAAGAGCCGCGGTGCTGTGCGAGGATCAGCGCATTCGAGCGCACGATTTACCGCTTTTTTCTGAGGCTGCTCAACTGTCAGGGACCGCGGACAACGAATTGAATTTAAACAAGACCCTGGAATCCGTGGAAAGGGAGCTGCTCAAAAAAGCTCTGACTCAGTGCCACGGCATCAAAACCGCGGCCGCGAAACGGTTGGGCATCAAAACCAGTGCGCTGTATTATAAGTTGGAAAAATACGGTTTGATTTGATGTGGCATGATAATTGTAAATCTTATGGAAACGGATTTTGTATGTAAAAAACATTTGATATGATGAAATTGTATAACCTTCTCAAAAAGCTGAAAACGCTGACCAATATTTTTGTTATGACCGTATTTCTTGCGGTTAGTCAGAGTGTGACCGCTCAAAATCTCACCTTGATGGAGCTGGAACAGGCATTCGCTCAAATCGATTCGCTTATTCAACAAAAGCAGCAGCAGCGTAGCACCCTCGCCGCACAAGTGCAAAAGTACGGTGCGGATATTCAGAAGTTAAAGAATAAAACCGCGCTGAATTTTTTTCAACGACAAAAGCTCGACAAAAACTTCAAGGAATCGCAGGATATTTCCAAAAAAATCGAAAGAATCGACTCTGAACTGAGAAAGCTGAACGGTCAGCTAAAAAAAGCCGGTAAAAAATTGTTGAATGCTTACGATGTTGCTATGAACGAAAATTTGAAGCATCTGGAGCAAAAAGAGCTGGCGCCAGACAGACAAGCTGCTCTGGTGCGAGAATTGGCGGATTTGCGTGTGAAGAGAGACCGCATGGAGCAAGCTGTGAATCCACCGTTTTTAAGCGAGGTCAAAATCACCGAGCTGCACATCGATGCGGACGATTCCCCGCAGCAGGTGGCGCGAAAAGCCGACCTACTGAAAGACCAGGAAGACAAGTTGCGCCGATTATCCATGCAGATCCGCGACAAGGTGCTGGAGCTCAAAAAAGAGCAGGAGCTGCAAAATCGCATGGCGGATCTGGTGACGGATATCGCATTTTTTGATCAGCAGGAAGAATCGTTCAGCGAGCTGAGCACCGCCAGCGAAAAAACGGCATTAACCGACGAAGAGGTTTCGCCATTACAGGATTTCACTTCTGGCAGGAATATTTTGTTGGAAAATATCTTCGCCAGCAAAAAGGATTTTGATATTTCCAGGCTTTCACCGCAGGAATTTGAAGAAATCATTGCGAGTCTGATCCGCCGCGAACAGCGGTTAAGTACCCGGGCCGACAGTTTAGCGCAACGGGCAAAAGTATTTTATCAGACCGCCGAAGACATGAAAAAACAATAGAATACCCTGGTGATATTCAAACGGCAAAGAAGTTGGATTTATTCGGTTTTATGCATTACAAGTTTATTCATAATCGAGCGCGCTGCCGCGCAAAAAAGCCCGGACTGGCGGGTTAAAAATCGCTTGCAATTGGGCTATGAATTCGATAGCAACATTCGAGAATCCGCCTCCGATTCCGCCAGAAAAATCGCCGACACCTCTCTGAGATTTTTATTTCACTCCCGCGCTTCTCGTGTCAGTCCCCGCACCCGCATCGAAATTAATTACAAAGGCGGCTTGCAGACTTATTTCGGTAAAGCTATTGAAAACAAATTGATCAACGAGCTGGATTTTACCAGCGGAATCAAGATTCAGAATTGGGTGGCGGGACTCAGAGGCGCCGGCAGATTGAAAGTTTATTTAAACGACCAACTGGACTATTCTACCGGCTCGGTGGAAGCTTACCTGCGCCCGCCCGCCATTTACCATTTTCAAAACGAAATTTCATTTAAGCTCTCAGGGTTGAGCTACCAGAATTTTCCCAGCTTTAATTTTCGCGAAAACCAGCTTAGTGGCAGCATATCAAGAAAGCTGACTTCACGTTTAACCGGCCGGGTGCAGATGTCTATTAAAAGCGTGTTTTACGATCGGATTGTCCTGATCTCCACTGTGGAACAGCCGGAAGATTTTTTTGAAATCAAACTGCAGGATGACGCTTATCAACTCACCTTCGGGCTCAATTATTCTAAATCGTTTTTGATCAATATCAACTATACCTTTCAGCATAACAATTCAAACAGCAAAGTGTTCGATTATAACAAACATCTATTCGTTTTGATATTCGGGATGCCGCTGCCAAAAGGCGTCTGGCTGCGGGGGTACGGCGCCGCCCAGATAAAAGATTATTTTGAACAGACCCTGCCGATTCATCTGCGCGACATCGATACCGAACGCGATGAAAGCAACTTTTTCATCCTCGACCTCTCCAAGGATGTAAATTCCAGCTTAAACGCCCTTCTGCGTTTTGCCTACTACAATAACGAATCCATTATCCGCAGTCGATTCTACAGCAAGTCCCTTCTGACTCTGGGATTTGACTACCGATTTTAGTATCAGATTTCTGAGACGTTTTTCAATAATCTGATACTTCGGCTGCTTTTTCCTGCCAGCTCAGGTTGATTCCTCCCTAAAAATCTTTTGGCACAGACGTTGCCTTTGCACGTTGCAAAATGAATTTATATTCACATACCAGAGGATCAATCCATGAGACATCTTGTAAAATTAGGGATGATTGCCATCGTTTTATTTTGCTTAGCCTGTGATTTGCCAACCATTTTGCGCTCGGACGACGAGCAGGATTTGACAGAGAACAAAGCCTTGAACGAGAATTTGCTGTTTGTTGAAATCAGCGGCGGCATCGCGGGCATTAAACAATACCTGCTGGTGGACGCTGCCGGCAAAGTGTTATTCGATGACAGCTTCCAGAGCGGCGCCCGCTGGGTAGCGCGACTGTCTCCATCTGAGCTGGTAGAGCTGAAAGAGCTTTTTATCAAAAACGATTTCTTTCAATTAAAAAACGCTTATGTGGACGTCCGCGTGGCCGACGCTTTTTTCTACCTCATTACGTTTACGCACAACAATGAGTCTAATACCGTCACCACCGACTATTTCGGGGCTCCAGCCAATCTGCAGGCCATCGTGGACGGTCTTGCGGCGTTGATTCAAAAAATCACCAACAGCGGTTTGCAGTTAAGTTTGGAAATCACGCCGTCGATCATCCGCGCCGGCGAGCAAGCTCTGCTAAAACTGTCGATCCTCAACGCCGGCGAAAGCCCCATCACACTGCATTTTACGTCGGGTCAGATTTTTGATTTTTTCGCTTCTCTGAATTTTAATCAATTGACCTCCATTGCCAACGACAGCCTGGTTTGGAATTGGGCCCACGGGCGATTTTTTACTGAAAATGTCTGGGAGCTAGTTTTGGCGGTTGGGGACACGCGCACCTACGCGATTTCCTGGGACGGTAGGGACAATTCTGGAGAGCAGTTGTTTGGTGAGCTGATGGTGGGCGCCGAGCTCAAATCCGTGCCTGGCGGCCGACCCAAACCGGTCAATCTTATCATACAAAAGAGATAAATAGTAGCGAGATGCTGATGATATCCTGTTTCAGGATGCGTTTTATTCAGGCTGTAGGGCACCCCCTACCGCTTAGCGGAATTTCCCTCAAGGGTGATAAAAGCGTTTTGGGGATGAAACTATTCCCCCCTTAAGGTGATGAAACTATTTCTCTCCTTGAGGGAATGTAACTATTTGCCTCCCTTGAAGGAATGTAACTATTTTCCTCCCTTGAGGGGGGATTAAGGGGGGTGTCCGGCAGCCATTTTAACCGTACTTAGTGATTGAACGAAAACTATTAATAAAGATGTCATTGCGAGTCCCGCGTTTTGTGCGGGACGAAGCAATCTCATACCGTGCCTAATAGTGAGATTGCTTTCCCGAGAATCGGGACTCGCGATGACATGAATAATCGAGTTTTCGTTCAGACACTACTTAACCCGGTATCGAATTGAACCCCATGCTTTTACCGATACCCTGATAAAAATATGGAGGAAATCATGAACAAAAAACAACGACTCTACTTTATCGCGCTTATGGTGATTTTTGGGCAACTCTTTCTGACCCATGCCATTCCGGCAAAACAGCTCGCTAACTCGTCGCAAGAGATTTTAAAAAAACAAATACTTCGCTCCATCAATTTGCTGCGCGCCCGGCAGGCACAACCGCCCCTGGCGTTTCGCGATTCGCTGCTGCCGCAAAAACGGCCGGCGAATCTGGCGGTTTTTGATAATCCCGGCGGCATCAGCGGTACGCTGCACGGGCTTGAGGACGGCGATTATTATTTTGCCTTTGTGGTGGCGTGGAGCGTGGATTCCACCGCGGACGCCGGCGAAGCTCATTTTGCTAAAGTTGAGCCAGACGGCCGGTATATTATCGAAGGCTTGCAAGCTGGAAAATATTTTGTACTGGCTCTGGTGGAGGGATATGACCCGCAATTTTATGACCAGGTCGCAAATCTCGAAGACGCCACGCCGGTGCCGGTAGAGCCGGGCCAGATTACAGAGGAAATCGATTTTCATCTGCAGCAGACCGTTCCCGGCAACGGCAGCATTTCCGGCCTGGTGCTCAGCGAAAGCGACAATCATCCCATCGCCAACGCCCTGATCACCGTGTTCTCGCCAGACAATCCATTTCACTACGGTTCCGCGTTTTCCTCGGAAGATGGCCGCTATCAAATCACGGGATTGCAGTCGGGAAATTATTATGCGTCCGCGTGGGCCGAGGGTTATTTAGTTGAATTTTATGTGAATGCTGAAACCATAGATGAAGCCACGCTGATTGAAGTGGTGGATGCCAACGAAAGCGCCAATATCAATTTCAGTCTGAGCCGCGGCGGCGTCATTTCCGGTCGAGTGGTAAACGATAACGGCCAGGCTATTGCCGGCGCCATGGTGGAAGCGGTCACCCGATATCGCGGCACCCTGCCGCCCTTACCGGATTCCAGCTTTGTCAGCGGTTGGGGCTATGCCATCACCGACGACGACGGCGTCTATGAGATCGGCGGATTGCCTGCCGGCGATTATTTTGTTCTGGCGCGCGCGTGGAACCACTGGTTTTTTGCGCAGGAATGGTATGACAACGCCCAAAGCATCGACGAGGCTACCGCGGTGCCGGTTACCGTTGGCCAGGAAACCGCGGACATCGATTTTCAGCTTACCCTGCCAGAAGCCCTGGGCGAAATCGTCGGCAAAGTCACCGATTTAGACGGCCAACCCATTGCCGGAGCCTACATTCAGGCGCAGTCCATCTCCATTGCTCCCGATAAACACGGCAATGTCTGGGCGCATGCTTTTACCAACAAGGCGGGCGAATACCGCATCGAGCATCTACCCAACGGCCGTTACCTGGTGTCGGCTTCGGCCCACAGCGGCTGGCAGTTTGTCCGGCGCTGGTGGCCGGACGCGAAAACGCCGGCGGAAGCCGAACCCGTGGAAGTGAACAGCGCCACCGATTTAACCCCCATCAACTTCAAACTGCCGCTCGCCATTGGCACGGCCGCGGTTTCAGGTCTGGTTTCTTCCAACACCGGTGAACCGCTGCCATTTGCGTTTATTGAGCTCAGCCCGGCAGATCCCAGCACCGATGCTGCAGCGGGTGCAGTCTGGGCGTATGCGCACAGCGACAGCAATGGCCAGTTTAAAATTGAAAATCTGCCTGCCGGCAGATATGTGGCGCGGGCGCAATTCTGGCAGGGACAGAGTTTTGGTCAGCAGTGGTACGATCATGCCGAATTCCGCAGCCAGGCCACGGTCATCGAGCTGGCAGAAGGCGATTTGCGCGACGACATAAATTTCGACCTCACTTTGCGGCCGTTTTACGGCGCCATCGCCGGCACCGTCACCGACGAGCTACAGGGCGCGCCTGTCCACCGCGCGTATGTGGAGATCGCGCCCAAAGGCTTCAATTACTTCGAGAGTGCGCCGTTTCGGTTCTGGTCGTATTTTGCCATCAGCAACGAGCAGGGCAACTATCAACTGGAGTGGCTGCCCCGGGGCGAATACCTGATCTCCGTTTATACGGATGGCGGATTTGAATATTATGAAAATGCCGTGGTTGCCGACGACGCCAAACCGGTGCAAGTCGTCGGCGGCGAAACCACCGCCATCAATTTTGCTGTAACGCCCCGTAACGATGGCACTGGGGTAATCACTGGAAAAGTGACCGGCGAATGGAACGAAGAGCTGCTGGAAATAGCCGTGGTGACGGCCAGACCCGTGATTACGCCGCAGTTGTGGCCGGATTCAGAAAGGTTTTATAACACGGTGGTGAATGCCGATGGCTCCTACGAGATCAAAGGTTTGCCGCCGGGCGAGTATCTCGTTTTCAGTTTTGCTCCTGGACACATCGGCGAGTATTTTGACGATGCGTATGAGCCGGCAAAAGCAACCCCCGTGAAGGTGGACGGCGTCAATCCCGCCACCGGTATCGATTTTCGCCTGCAGCCCATGCTCATTTTGCGGGCGGACTTTACCACGGGTCCGGAAAGCGGCACCACTGTCTTCGGTAAAATTACCGATGAAAACGGCCGTGCCCTGCAAAATGCCACGGTTTATCTTTTCGATGAAAATGAAAAGCCGGTGTCGTTTGCCCGCAGCACCGCAGATGGCCGCTACGAGCTCAGCAACATTCCACCGGGAACATACCGGGTAAAAGCCAACCAGGTGGGTTACAAGAGCAAATATCACGACCGCGCGGAAAGTTTTAGCGAATCCACACCGATGGAAATCGCCAGCGGGGTGGTGGAGGTGAACTTCGTGCTGGCGCCGGCAACCGTCACCGGCATCGATAACCATAACGATGCTGCCATTCCGGAAACCATCGAGGTGTACGACAATTATCCCAATCCCTTTAACCCGGAAACCCGCATCTCTTTTGGTTTGCCAGCCGAAATGCGAATCGAGGTGCGCATTTACAACCTGCTCGGTCAGGAGGTCAGACAGCTTTTTGACGGTGCATTGGGAGCTGGTGAGCACGCCCTTATTTGGGATGGCCGCAATCAGTCTGGCGAGACCATGCCCAGCGGATTGTATATTTACACCTTAATTGCAAATCAAAAAAGAGTGGCGGTTAAGAAAATGACGTTGTTGAAGTAACCATAACTTTTTCGAAGAACCAAGTACACGGGGACAAAAGGAGAGGTGATGCCCGGCCATGAATAAGAATAAATTAAGGCCATCTGGGGAATGTTATTCTTCTGCAGGAGCAAATCAGAATTCATATTAAGCCAAAAATCTTGAATAAGATTGAGTGGATTCCTGGCTTTCTCTTATTTCAATATTAGAACAATACTGATGAGAAAGAGTCCACTTTTAAGTTTTACACTCACCACAAAGGAAAGGGAAATGAAATCAATTTTAACACTCATGTTAATTCTATCCAGCAATCCCATTTTTGCTCAGGGCTGGCAATGGCTTAACCCATTACCCCAGGGCAACACCTTGCGAGACATGTATTTTGTTGATGCCAGCACGGGTTGGCTGGTTGGCTCAGGCGGAATGATCTTGCACACAAAAGATGGCGGCGAAACCTGGGAAATACAGGAGAACCCGACTCGCGCCTGGTTTGAAACCGTTTTTTTCGTGGATGCCAAAAACGGCTGGGCGGGTGGCGATGGCTTTGATGGAGATGCTCTTATTGTTCACACTGTTGATGGCGGCCAGACCTGGGCACATCAGTCAATTGACATTGTAAACGTACCGCGAATCAACGATATCTATTTCCTGGATTCGCAAACCGGTTGGGCGGTAGGTGATTTTGGGTCAGTCCTGCATACGACTGATGGTGGAACAAATTGGACTCAACAAAGCGTACCGGTGTACTACCGTGATCTTGAGAGCGTCTTTTTTATTGACCCGAATAAAGGTTGGGCTGTTGGCGATGACTTTTATACCACAACAGATGGCGGCCGGAACTGGGCGCTCGATACCACCGACACGTTTGGACCTTACAGCGGTCAGGAAATACTGTTTACAAACCCGATGGACGGTTGGCAGTTGATGATGGGGAATAAGGTATTCCGCACCCACGACGGCGGCTTGAACTGGGCCATGAAAGACGAGGGCCTGACCGGCGACCTGTCTGATCTTTCGGCGGTGAATGCGGATACGGCCTGGGTGGCCGGTGATGATGGTTTGTTTCAGACCACAGATAGCGGCGAGACATGGGCAAATAAATTGAGCAGCAACTATGTTGGCAAGGAGCTGGTTTTTTTCCCTGATGGTAGGCATGGCTGGGCTGTGCTCGACCGTCATAAAATCTACCGCAGCGCCGACGGAGGCGAACAGTGGGAGAATTTGACAAAGAGCGTTTCTGAGGTTGAATTCTGGAGCGTGGATTTTGTTGATGAACAAACGGGGTGGCTTGCCGGTTCAGGTGGGATAATCCTCCATAGTCAGGATGGTGGCGTCACCTGGCAGCAACAGATGATCGACACTGATGCCCGCTTGAATCATGTGTGTTTTCTGGATGAGCTTACCGGCTGGGTGGTGGGTTGGAACGGCTTGATTGCCAAAACCTTAGATGGCGGTTTAAATTGGAGCATACATAGCCAGGATAGGGGTGGCCGCAGCCCGCACTGGGCCAGCTATTTTATCGACCCGCTGACTGGCTGGGTGGTTGGCGGCGACGTGGGTGAGCAGGGCTGGATACTGCATACAGGGGATGGCGGGCTCAATTGGGTTGAACAAACACCTGGGGTGGTTGCGCCTGTCAGGGACATTGTTTTTGTAAATAGGGAGGTTGGTTGGACCGTGAGCCGGGACGGAAATATCTATCACACAAAAGACGGCGGCCTGAACTGGAATGAGCAAACTTCCAATACGGATAAATTTTTACGTACAATTGTTTTTTTCGATGAAAACTTTGGTTATGTACTTCCCGAAAGCGAATACATCTTACGTACCACGGACGGCGGGCAGCAGTGGCAGAAAATCAATGTTGGCGGGTTTCGGGGTGGGATATGGGATATGTCATTTGCAAACATCCGGCATGGCTGGATTGCTGGAGGACTTGGGGAAGTTTTTGCCACATCTGATAGTGGTCAAACCTGGATTTTACAAAATAGTGGCACAAGTCAATGGTTGCGGTCGATTGATTTTGTGAGTAAACATAAAGGGTGGGTTGTCGGTGTCAATCATATCATCATGTGTACCGAAACAGGTGGCAACGCCACCGGAATCAAAATTCCCGAAAATGGTAACAATGTCCCCGCAGTGTTCAAACTATTTCAGAATTACCC
>JBHHXN010000133.1:0-14725 GCA_046757025.1 bacterium | reverse complement strand
TTCACCGCCTGAAATTGTCCCATCTGAATCTGGTAAAAATAGACACCCGTGGCCAGCTCACTGGCCTCAAATGTTACCTTGTAAAATCCCGGCTGATGAAATTTATCCAGCAGCGTGGTGACTTTACGGCCGCGCAGGTCGTAGATGGTGAGTTTGACGTGGCTGGCTTTTTTAACCCCGAATTCGATGGTGGTGGACGGATTGAAGGGATTGGGGTAATTCTGCATCAGCACAAAATCTTCAGGTAAAACCGGACTCTCCTGTTGGACCACCTCGGTGACGGTTTTGATGTGCACCACTGCCGAGCTCAGCAAATGGTTGCGGGAATCTTCCGCAAAGACCTTGTAAAATCCCAGATTTAGGCCGGCGGTGTAAAGTCCGGTCGCATCGATTTCCCCGCCGGTGGCCTGCCAGAGAGTGAACACCTGCACTGTGTTGCCAAGCGAGTCAAAACCCTGGGCGGTGAATTGCTGCGACTTCTCAGTGGCCAGCACCGCCGTATCCGGAGATACCACGATTCTCGCCAGCATGGGCTCGATTTTAAGGGCGGCCGTTGCCTGTATGTGACTGATGGGTTCTTCGGCCGTCACTTCGTAATTGCCGGGCGCGCTGCCGGCGGTGTAGAGTCCCGTGCTGTCGATGTTGCCGCCGGTGGCGTTCCACACCGCGTCCACCTCCATGGCGTTACCGAGTGAGTCGTAGCCCTGCACCTTAAACTGCTGCGTCTGGCCCGCACGCAGTACAGCCTACGCCGGCGAGATTTCCATCTGCGCCAGGAAGCGGTTGTACACCATGACAAGAAAGGAATCCGCGTCCGAAATCGCCGGGTTGGACTGAGAAACCGCGCGGATTTTGATCTTGTTGATGGTGCCGACTTTGGCGTCGCCGGGCACGGCTACTGAAACGGTAGAATCGGCGCCCAGGCTGTCGCGCAGAGTGAGGGAGTAGGCGGTGGCGCCGTAAAGCCAGCCCAGGGAATCGGTTACGGTGACGTTGAGCACGTCGCTGAGATTTTGCCAGTTCTGGAAGAAGCACATCACCGAATCGCTTTGACCGTTGCCTAAATAAGCGGTGTCTGTTGCAGCCGCCACGGTCAGGGAAACGGCTGTGGCGCGCCAGTTGGCAAAATCCACCTGACCGTTCACCTCATCGCCGGATCCCGGACCGGAGCCGCCGGGGCCCGAGGCGTCGCCAAACCAGTTGCCGGTGGCAGAAAGGGTGACGCCGGCATCCTGATTGTTGATGGCAAAGCCGCCGCTGCTGATGAAATTGTTTTTCTGGATGACCGGGCTGGAACCTTGTTCGCTCAGGATGGCGTCGCCTGCGCCATTGCGAAAGGTGTTGCCGATGACCATCGGACTGGAATTGCTCACGTGCAGTCCCGTGAACAGGCACCAGCTTTCGTGTTCGTCGTTGTTGAGGATTTGATTTTGCCAGGAGCCGGCCAGTTTTACCGCGGTACAATTGTACCATATTTTGTTGCTGCTAACGGTGTTTTTGGCGCTGTTTTGAACGAACACGCCGATGTCGTTTCCCAATTCATTGCCGGCGCGGTCGGTGCCGATAAAATTGCCGGTCACCACATTGTCCCGTACCTGGTGCAGCCACACGCCTTTTTCGTCGTTGCCGGCGATGATGTTGGCTTTGGCGCCTTCGCCGCCAATGATATTGCCATCGGCGAGGGCGTGGATGTAAATGCCCTGCTTGTTGGCCAGGTCCAAAAGCGAGGTACTGATTTTGCCAACGATGTTGCCCCAGATTTTATTGTCGTTAGTGCCGCGCCCCGAGAGAAAGACGCCGAAGAACACATTGCCAGAGATGATATTTTTTTCGATAATATTCGATTTTGCACTCTGGGTGATCAACACACCCCAGCGGTTGGGAATTTTACCCTTGCCGCTCCAGTCAGTGCCAATTTTGTTGCCGCGAATCTGGTTGTTTGTGGTACCTTCATCTTGAATAATCACGCCGGTGTGCGGGTGGCCAGAGATGACGTTGTCTTCACGAAAAGTCGTACCGCCGATCTGATTGGCATAAGCCCCATTGTGAATAAAGACCCCCACTCTGTTGGAAAGGTCGATATCCGGGTTGTCGTTGGTGCCGATAAAGTTCCCCATGACGTAGTTTTGGTCGGTGTCGAAACCGCTGATCTCCACGCCGTCGTCGCGATTGCCGGCAATGAGGTTGCGGCTGCCGGAATAATTGAACGACGAGACTTCTCGGACGCCGATCAAATTGAATTGTGCCCGTCCGCGCAAGACCACTCCATCCTGGTTGGGCAATTTAACGCTGCCGTCTTTGTTGGTACCAATGTAGTTTCCTCCGACCAGATTTTTCTGGGCGTCTTCAATCAAAACCCCGGCGCGGGTGTTGCCGGAGATAATGTTGCGTTCTTCCGGCGCCTCTTCCACTTTTTCATTGCCGACAATGTTCTCGTTGGCTTGTTTTCTGATGCGCACGCCGTACATATTTTGGGCAGCGGTGTGCGGCCGCTTTTATCCGTTCCGATGTGATTGCCTTTGACACGATTGTAAAGCGTGCCCTGGTTTTCTATTAAAACGCCGCTGCTGTCGTTGCCAGAAATGACGTTGCCTCGGCCTTCAAAATCGTTTACCCCGATGATATTTTCCTGTGCTCCATGGGAAATAATCACACCGTTTTGATTACCCATAACCGTGGAATTATTTTTATTGGTACCGATGAAATTTCCCCAGACCTGGTTTTTTATTGTTCCATCTCCTGAGATATAGATACCCTCTTCATTATTCCCCGCGATTGTGTTTCGGCCCTGCTCTCTCACCCCTCCAATTATCGTGTATTTTGCGCCTTCGGTAATGAGAATGCCTTTGTAGTTCGGCAGAGCGGTTTCGCCGTCCTTCATGGTGCCGATGAGGTTACCCGCGACTCGGGTGCTGTCGGTGCCGGCATTGGCGATGTCGATACCCCAGACGTTGCCGGAGATTAAGTTGCCTTTGCTGGTGCTATTTGCGCTCAGGCCGATGACATTGGCTTTAGCCCTGGCATGAACAGTAATGCCGGTGAAGTTGCCCAGATCGATCTGACCCTCTTTGTCCGTGCCAATGTAGTTGCCCCAAACCATATTTTTGTCTGTGCCTTCTCCTTCAAGGCAGATGCCGTTATGGGAGTTGCCGGATATGATGTTGCGCTCCTCATCCAGATTACCGCCGATGATATTTCTTGTCGCCCCTCTGCGGATTAAAATCCCGATCCTATTCCCCATGCTACTCTTACCGCTGAAATTTAAACCGATGAGATTCCCCCACACTTTGTTCTGATCGGTGCCGGCGCCTTCGATCAGGATGCCGCTTGAGTCGTTGCCGGAGATGGTGTTTTTGTTGCCGACGCTGGTGAATTTCGCCTGGTCGGTAATGTAAATTCCGAATTTGTTGCCGAGCCGGGCGCCCGCATGGCTCATGCCAATGTAGTTGCCGGCCACCAGTGTGCTGTCGGTACCCGCCCCTTCGATGTGGACGCCGCTTTCGAGGTTCCCGGAAATGAGGTTGTCTTCCCAGGTACCCGTGCCGCCGATGAGGCTGCCTTTGGCCTGTTCCTGAATGTACACGCCCCATTTGTTGGGGAGTTTCTCTTTGCCGGATTCAGTGGTACCGATGAAATTGCCCAGGATTTTATTTTTGTGGGAGCCGTCGATGCGGATGCCGGCTTTGGGGTGGGCGGAGATGATGTTGCGCACATTCAATTTTGAACCGCCGATGACATTTGAGCCGCCGTCTGCCGACAACCAGATGCCATCGACGCCGTTCTTCAACGCTTCAGCGCCGTTGCTTTTCAAGCCGATGAAGTTGCCACGGATCTGGTGACCGCTGGTTCCCGTGCCGTCGATGAGAATGCCGTACTCGGAGTTACCTGAGATGACGTTACGTTCAGACACCTTGGTGCCGCCTACGGTGTCGGCTTGGGCGCCGCCGGAAATGCGGATGCCGTCTTTATTTGCCACCGCGGCCGCCCCTGCGATGTCGGTGCCGATGTAGTTCCCCAGCACTTTGTTTTTGTCCGTGCCCACACCGTCGATGCGCACGCCGGACAATTCGTTACCGGAGATGATATTTTTTTTCCAGTCGAATTCACCCACGCCGATGAAGTTGTACTTTGCCTGGTCGCTAATGATCACGCCGTTTGCATTGGGCAGCTTTTCCTTGCCGCCTATTTTGGTGCCGATAAAATTGCCCGCCACCATATTGCTATCGCTGCCGACGCCTTCGATCAGAATGCCGCCTTCGCTATTTCCTGAAATGAGGTTTGCCGCGTTGCCCTCCAGGCTTTCGCCGATAAAATTCGACCGGGCGCCGTCTCTGATGTGCACGCCCACCATATTCCCCGTGATGAAATTGTTGGCGATGGTGCCGTTTTTGATGGTGCTGCCGCCAATAAAAATTCCGGCCGCGGCCAGAGAGGCTTTTTTTATGGTAAACCCTTCGATGGTGATTTTGTCACTCTTCAAATGAAGAACATGGTCAGTGGAAAGCAGCGCCTGAATGGTGGTCTCTTTGTAGCCTTTGGTGGAGCGCAGGGTCAGAGCTTTATGGATATCGACATTTTCAGTGTAAGTGCCGGCGCAGACCTCGATGATGTCGTCTGTATTGGCATCGTCCACGGCGTCCTGGATGGTCTTGTAAAAAAGGTCTTTGGTGATGTTGCGGATGCAGCCAACCTTGATGGGCCCGCTGGTTGCGTCGCCGATGACTTTACCATTAGCGTAGCTCACCGGCGAGGCCACCACCTGGGCGCTGGTCACCGTCACGCTGAAATCTTTTGATTCGTCGCAGTCGTCGAGATTGGGAAATTCGCAAATTGGACAATCTAACTTTTCCTTGTCAAATTCATAAGTTAGAAGAAAGCTTTCGCAATCGTTCTTTTGAATGGTAATTTCGCCAAACTGAAAAGTAATGCTGCCGTCATCTGCTGGATAGGTCTGTTCGCCGAGCAAAGTGGATTCCCAGTAAAGTCTGACGGTTTTGATCTCTTCGTGATCCCGGCCGTCGCCGGAGGCCTGAAACGTCAACGACGAGACTTTCCAATCGTCCAGTTCGCTGGCGCAAAGATTGAAATCCAGGGCATCGTACTCGTCATTTACTTCGCTGGCACAGAGATTGCGCGTACTGGGAACAGTGCTCAGCCCCAGCACCGGCATGTGCCACACGGCAATGGCTTCACATTGGCCGTTGCCCTCGCATTGCACCTGCGTGTTTTTATTGTTGCCGCTGGCGCAGCCGGTCCATTCGTAAAAATTCCAGCCATAGCTTTCACAGAAGGGGGCCTTGTCTATCGCAGCAATTGGGATGATTGAACCACAGGAACAGGCCACGAAGCCGCTGGGTACAGTGATGCAAGAGTGACCTGGATTAAAATCGCCTTCGATGTTCATCGGCTTTGGCGCCACAAACTGCTTGGCTTTGGGGAATTTGAAAGTCTGAATGACCACGCCATCGTCGCCGCTGATATCTTTTTCCCCGTTGGAATTATCTTCGCCAAATCCTTCGGTGGTGGCCACATAGCCCGTACTGGCGCTGCCATTTGGCGTGGTGGAGATTTGCCGGGTGTCATCGGAATGGCATATTGCAAGGATGCTCAAAGTACCCGCCGCGTCCACGTCCCATGCTAACACGTACACGCTGCCGCCGGCAATGCCTGCAAAAATAGAACCGTTTCTCATTTCCAAATCCCAGATTTCGCCGGCATCGCTGATTTCTGTCACTTTTGTCGGACTGGATGGATCTGAAATGTCGAACACTTCAAGATGCCATAGCGTATTGGGATCTTCGCCAGTATTGCTGCCCACAAACAGGGAGTCACCTTCAACCCAGATAGATATGGGTACGCCCACAGTTTGCGCCGAACCAAGAAGCGTGGCTGCCGCCGGGTCGGACACATCCACGATCTGGAAGCCTTTGTCCGCGCCGCTGGCGTAATAAGCGATGTAGGCCACGGTACTACCAGCGGTCACCAGCAAGTCTCGTCCTATGCCCAGTAAGTTGGCGTCACCGGCTTTCACGGGATTTGCCAGATCAGAGATATCCACGATCTCCAGCTTGCCCGGGTTGCCTTCTGTGAGCAGGTAAGCATAACTACCGAGAACGAACACTTCCACTGGCTGACCGCCCGCCGGCTGATAAGACGAAAGCTGACTTACGTTGTAGGCATCCGTGACGTCGAGGATGCGCATATCCACGGAATTAAGACCGAAGAGTGTAGTGTCATTTAGGAAGATGCGCAGCATCTCGCCCCATTGGTTGTAGGAATTGACAAAAGCGGGCTGCGTTGGATCGGACATGCCGTAAATCCACAGTTTCGCCAGGGAAGCCACATAGAGATAGTCGGAAGCGCTCTGCACCCAGAACACGTCGTACGGACTTTCGTATTGATTGGCCTCGGCCGGCGCCGCCCGGTTAGAAATGTCGATTTCCCGAAATCCATCCACCTCAAAATTCATCGCCAGATACGCGGAGGGATATTCGATTTGCAGGGACACGACGGTTCCCCAGGTGGAAGTCAGCTCGACTTTGCCGGTTTCGACTGGATTGGCCGGATTGGAAACATCCACGATAAACAGCCAGGAGTCGCTACGGGTTCCGATGTAAGCGTAACTGCCGTCCACGGCCACTTTGCGCGCCAAATGAAATGTTTTATTCTGGCCATTTACTTCAGCGGTTTCAAAAAAACTCACTTTGGTCGGGTTTTGTGGATTGGAGATGTCCACGATGTGCATACCCGCGGTAGGAATTGGAGCGGCGGCAATGTAAGCGTAATTCCCTTGCACATAAATGGATTTAAGGCCCACGATGTCGATTTCTGCAACTTCGGTGGGATTAGCGGCGTTGCTGATGTCCACCACCCGCATTTTATTAAACGATTGATCTAACACGTAAGCGTGATTGCCGGCTACAAAAACATCCCCAAAGCGATTGCCGTTGCTAAATGTGCCCATAAGATTTGGCGCGGCCGGGTTGGAGATGTCGATCACCAACAGTCCATTTCCCGCAGCGGCGAGATAGGCATAATTACCCGAAACAAAGATTTGCGCGGCCGCACCGGTGCCAAGCTGCAGAGAATCCACCAGCGTGGGATTGAGGGGATCGGAAATATCCACGATGCTGATGCCGTCGGTGGCGAGGTAGGCGTAGTTGCCTACGATCTGGATATCGCCAGACTTGGCGGGCAGATCAAGTTACGCCACCTGCCTGAAGATGGCGCCGGAAATATCCACCACACTCAGGAATCCGCCCTGGCCCACAAAAGCGTAATTGCCCTGTACTGCGCTGCAGGTGGTGTTGCCGCCAATGTGGCTGGCGGGCTCGATGGTAAATTCATCATCCTGTGCCTGGGCTGGTAGCGCCAGAAAAAAAACAATGCTGCTGATTAAAAAGCTATTAATACTCAGCCAATTTTGGATTTTCGTAAACATGATGCCTCCTCCAACAAAGATGTCCAAAAACCATGTACTTAAGGAAAAATAAATTGTCCCATTTAAATCGAAAGTCCATGCTCAGGGCAGATAGAATTAGAAATTACACCTTCTGAATGTCTATTTCCCAGCAGGATAATATTGAGACAACGTTGTATCAAAAAAAGACATTGTTATCTCTTAAAATTGCAAATTGTTCGATTCAAATGTATGTAAAAAGCGTGATCGCTTAAAACCATGCATTGATTTGGTATGATGATTTGCGGGACCTTTGCACAGAGGAGCGAAAAGTGTTTTTGTATCAACTCGATGATGCTCGAAAATCCAAAATCAGTTTCCATGGTGCCGCAATTGGACCCAGTTTGTATTGGAAAAGATGAAATACGGATAAAACTCATCACATCCGCTGGAAGATGTTGAACTTGATATGACTGCTACAAATGATTTGCAACTCGGTCATTTTTTTGATCGAGTCATTTATGTGTTAGAATAGTTTAGCAAAAAGAGTTGACCCACCAGAAATGTTTTTGTGGGAGGTGAATCTAATAATAGATATGTTAATTTTTTTTCTTTTTGTCAAGTTAAATCTTTGTTTTACAAATGCACACAAATATGCCAGACCAGGCTGTTTATTTTTTAGATAGATGGCGGTCGCAAATTCTAACATCCAGAAAATGCAAATTCAATTAACAATGATTTTGAAAGATATTTTCATTGACAAAGGAACATTAAATTTTGATATTAGAGAGTACGAAATCAAAATTCATCGAAAGCGCTAAAATTCGAGTATCCCTATATTGAGAGGATTAAAGGATAAAACAGAATCAACAAGATATAAATTACATGGAGTTAACACTAATTGAATGCGTTGAAAAAAGAACCTTTCCCGAACTTCTTTCGGACTCAGGCTGAAGCGTATTTTTTCATGGTGAGTCTTGAAAAAAATTCGGGAAACCATGATAACTCTTTAATCATCATTCAAAACAGATTTTCAACGAGTCATTATACTACGAATAAAATAGAAGAAGCCAGAATCTGACTTTAATATATAAAATGACTGGCCCAAAACTGTGCAGCAAAACAAACCAAAATTCAAACTCATCGCGAAAACCCTTTACGGGCTGGAGCCGATTCTAGCTGATGAAATAAAACGGTTGGGCGTAGGTGACATCGAATTAAAAAACCGTGCAGTGACTTTTTACGGGGATCAGACCCTGCTGTATCGTGCGAATTTGTGGCTGCGGACCGCTTTGCGGGTGCTGAAACCCATCCACGAATTCCGCACCCGACGCATCGAACATTTTTACAAAAGTTTTAGGGAAATCGACTGGCGCCGGTATCTGGATTTGCAGACCACGTTTGCGGTGGACAGCGTGGTGGGGTCGCAATACTTCAAGCATTCAAAGTATGTGGCTTTAAAAGCCAAGGACGCCATCGTGGATCAGTTCCGAGATCGAACCGGCAGACGTCCCTCAGTGGATGTGGAAAATCCCGACTTACGCATCAACGTGCACATTTTCAAAGATGTTTGCACGCTTTCTCTGGACAGCTCCGGCGAAGCGCTGCACAAACGAGGTTACCGTCTGGATAAAACCGCAGCGCCTTTGAACGAAGCCCTGGCCGCGGGTTTGATCTTGCTGACCGGCTGGGACCGAAAAAGCTGTTTTATCGATCCCATGTGCGGCTCCGGCACCCTGCTCATAGAGGCCGCCGCTATGGCGTGCCAGGTTCCTCCGGGCCTTCACAGAAAAAAATTTGGCTTTCAAAAATGGCCAGATTATGATGCAGATTTGTGGAAGAAAATCAAGCAGACCGCAGCGGAGCAAGCCGCGCCATTCGAAGGGCTTATCCTGGGTTCGGATAAATCCACACGAGCCATCGAAAGCGCAAGAGAAAATATCAAGCGGGCGCAAATGCAGAGCAAAATTGAGCTGTTGCTGAAGCCATTTGAAGCGCTCGAAGCCCCGGAGCCGGCGGGCATGCTGCTGATGAATCCACCGTACGGCACACGCATGAAATCAGCCGATATCGGCGCCTTTTACCAGATGATCGGCGACTGTTTGAAACAGCGTTTCAACGGATTCGAAGCCTGGATTTTGAGCGCCAATAAAGAAGCCCTCAAACATGTCGGGCTGCGTCCTTCCAAAAAAGTGACGGTTTTTAACGGAGGTTTGGAATGCCGGTTTCAGAAATACGAATTGTACGCCGGCAGCAAGAAAAAGAAATATCAGACGCATGATTAATGAAAGATTGAACGAAAACTCGAGAAATGCACGATTTAAAAACCTCTTCGCGAAGGCGTGCCTTCGACAAAGCTAAGAAAAGCCCCGCCGAGCCAGGCAGGAATTCACCCTCGGCCAGGCCGCCTTCGGGAAGATAGAATCGTTTTCGTTCAAACGCTAACGGCATGATAATGCAGCCTTCAGCACAATAAAAGGAATACAATATAAATGCCAGGTGTTTTCTTCAAAGAGTTGTTTTACCTAATGCAGCGAAAAGCCGCAAACCGAAAAGCGAAATTCGTAAAAAGGAATTCCAGAGTTGGCTTGTCTATTTCAAAATCTATAGACGACGAATTTCGGTTTCCGGTTTTCGATTTTTTTTCTTGGCAAAAAAATGCAAAAGTTCAGATGTAATACTATAAATTGCATTGCTTAATTTACTGAAAGATAAAAATGAAAGTCTCGGATTTATTCGTTAAGTGCCTGGAGAACGAGGGGGTTCGCTATATTTTTGGCGTACCGGGAGAAGAAAATGAAGACCTGCTGTTTTCGCTGCAAGACTCCGCCATCGAGTTCGTTCCGTGCCGGCATGAATCGGGCGCGGCGTTCACGGCCAATGTCTGGGGCCGGCTCACTGGCAAAGCCGGCGTTTGTCTGGCCACGCTGGGACCGGGTGCGACCAACCTCATCACCGGGGTGGCAGACGCTAATTTAGACAAGGCGCCCATCGTGGCCATCACCGGTCAGGGGGGCTTGACACGATTACACCACGAAAGCCACCAATACCTGGACATCGTCAACGTATTTCGACCAATCACCAAATGGAATGCCGCGATCTCTTCTCCTGAAATTGTTTGTGAAGTGACTAGAAAAGCTTTTAAAATCGCCGAATATGAAAAACCCGGCGCCACACACATCGAACTGTCCGAGGACCTCGCCAAACTGAACGTGCAATCGAAACAGGCGCCCATCGAGCCAAAACGCGTGCGACGTCCCAGTCCGGACTACAAGGCCATCAACCGCACCATTCACTTGCTCGTGCACGCCCGGCGGCCGCTGATCATCGCCGGCAACGGCGCCATCCGAAAGCTGGCCAGCAAACACCTGACGCAGCTTGCCGAGAAACACCAGATTCCTGTGGTCTCGACTTTCATGGGGAAGGGAGCCATTTCGGATAAGTCCCCACAATCTCTGTTGAGCATCGGACTCGGGTTCAAGGATTTTGTGATGGCTGCTGTGGAAAATGCCGACCTCATCCTCACTGTGGGCTACGACATCGCGGAATATCCGCCTGAAAAATGGAACGCCGCAGGTGAAAAACAAATCGTTCATATCGATTTCTCTCCAAGTGAAGTTTACAGCAATTACCTTCCCGACGTGGAAGTGGTGGGGGATATTTCCGGAGCGTTGTGGGAGCTCAATCAGCGGCTGATGGATGCGGACCTGGAATTTGATGCGGAATGGTATCAACCCATTCGTGAGCAAATCCTGAACGACATCGCCAGCTATGATCTCAAAGAGGGCCAGCCGTTCACCATTCCCGGCTCCCTCAATATCATCCGTCAAGTATTGGACGACAGCGGATTGCTCATCAGCGACGTCGGCAGTCATAAGATGTGGATTGCGCGCAATTTTCCCACCTGCACACCCAACGGCTGCATCATCAGCAACGGACTAGCGAGCATGGGCATTGCGCTGCCGGGCGCCATCGCCGCGGCACTGCTGCAGCCGCAGCGTCAGGTGGTGGCGGTCATGGGCGATGGCGGTTTCCTGATGAATTCCCAGGAATTAGAAACCGCCAAACGACTGGGCGTCCGCTTCACCACCGTGGTTTTTAACGACAACGATTACGGCCTGATAAGCTGGAAACAGAGCATGTCCAGAGGCACCTCGGTGAGCACACGCCTCAGCAATCCGGACTTCAAATTGTACGCGGAGAGTTTTGGCATCACGGCCTACCGGCCGCAAAACCTCTCGGAGCTGAAAAAAAACTTGCAAACGGCCATCACGTCAAAGGAGTTGAATCTGGTCGAAATTCCCGTGGACGCCAGCGTCAACAACGCGCTGGTGGAAAAACTGAATCAATATTGGGAGGATAACGCATGAGCATAACCGCCATCAATCCGGCAACCGGGGAAACCATTAAAACCTACCCTGAAATGTCGGCAGAAGAAGTCCAGTCGATAATCCAGGCCGCATATACGGCCTTTCTTTCCTGGCGCCATACCGCTTTTACTGAACGCGCACGCCTGATGAAAAAAGCGGCGGTGATTCTGCGTGACAACGTCGATGAGTACGCCAAACTCATGGCACTGGAAATGGGCAAGCCCCTCCGCGATGGGCGGGCGGAAAGCGAAAAGTGTGCCTGGGTGTGCAATTATTATGCGGAAAACGCTGAGATTTTTTTGCAGGAAGAAGTCATCGCCACCGATGCTTCCAGAAGCTTCGTGACTTTTCAACCGCTGGGCGTGGTGCTGGCGGTCATGCCCTGGAATTTTCCGTTCTGGCAGGTTTTTCGGTTTGCCGCACCGGCGCTCATGGCCGGGAATGTGGGCCTGTTAAAACACGCCTCCAATGTGCCTGGCTGCGCCCTGGCCATCGAAGAAGTGTTTCATAAGGCGGGCTTCCCCCCGGACACGTTCCGAACGCTGCTCATCGGCAGTCGTCAGGTAGCGGCGGTGATCGAAAACCCCATGGTAAAAGCCGTCACCCTCACCGGCAGCACGCCCGCCGGCAAGGCCGTGGCCGGCAAAGCCGGTGAAATGCTCAAAAAAACCGTGCTCGAATTGGGCGGCAGCGATCCGTACGTGATTTTGGAGGACGCTGATTTGGAAGCAGCAGTGTCCGCCTGTGCCACCAGCCGCCTCATCAACGCCGGTCAAAGCTGCATTGCCGCTAAACGGTTTGTGGTGGTGCGTTCCCAACTGGCGCGTTTCGAGCAGCTTCTGGTGCAGACCATGCAATCGGTGAAGATGGGCGATCCGTTCTCAGAACAAACCACCATGGGCCCGCAAGCCCGCCTCGATTTGCGTGACGAGCTGCACAAGCAGGTGCAAAAAAGTATTGCAAAGGGGGCGACCTGCCTGCTCGGTGGAAAAATCCCCGAGGGTCGGGGTGCGTACTATCCGCCGACGGTGCTCACCCGCGTTCAAAAAGGCATGCCGGCTTATGACGAAGAGCTGTTCGGCCCCGTAGCCGCCATCATCACAGTAGAAGACGAAACCGAAGCTATTGTGGTAGCCAACGATACCATCTTCGGTTTGGGTGCGGCGGTGTTTACGCAGGATGTGGAAAAAGGCGAGCGCATTGCCGCTGAAGCGCTGGAAGCCGGCTGCTGTTTTGTCAATGCTTTTGTCAAATCGGATCCCCGCTTACCGTTTGGTGGTATTAAAGAAAGCGGTTACGGTCGGGAGTTAGCGCATTACGGCATCAAAGAATTCGTGAATATCAAAACTGTGTACGTCAAATAAGCGACTACTGCAAATTCGCTAAAGAAATCCGCGTCGCTTTCGCCATCTTGAGTTCATCCAGGGCGTGAACGAACCTTTCGTATTTGGTTGATCTATCCGTTTTCACCGACACGATCAGGTTCGGATTCTTCTTCACTTTTTTGCGAATTACATGCTTGATTTCATCCAGCTCGACTCTTTTGTCGTCAAGCATGATCTCACCAGCAGAATTTATCAGGAGATTCGTGACATTCTCAGGATGGACAGGCGTTTGCCTTTTCTCAGGCAAAGTCAGGCCGATACCGGTATCCACATTAATGGTGGTGGTCACAAGAAAAAAGATCAACAGTAGAAAAGCCACATCCGCCAGCGACGCCACCGGCACTTCGGCGGTAGTCGATTTCCTTTTTTGGGTTAACATTTTTAGCTCCTTTTGTATTTTCTTGTTCCTGCATTCAAACAAAATGATGCTTTGAAAGCGCTTACTAAAAAAATACGGCGGGCGCAAAAAGGTTTCACTACTGATTTGAAGTCAACTTGAGACAATGTAAAAATTGGCAAAATAAATTAAATCGATCTCAAACTGTCATTCCTGACTGGTACTCTGCTTACTGCCTGCAGGGATAAATCTATCAGAAACTTGAGCTAATAATTCAATGCAGTCCCGCTTTCGCGAACTTACGTCAACCTTAGAAATCCCAACCTCCAGTTTGGCAACAAATTTTCTCAGATCGATTTGTTTCTGTCAGTAAAGTCGTTATCCGAAACAGAGTTTCTCCGCACCTGCGTTCCAAAATAGAATTTTTGGAACGAGAGCGTGGCAGATTTTCGGTTTTAACAGGGCTGAAACTGGACATTTAATCCTTAGGTTGACGCCAAAACGCTTTCGGGGGAATGAAACTCAGGACACTATTTTCACACCAGCTTTAAAGCGTGTACACCCAAATTCTTAACAGCCTACCAGGTTCGTACAAACTTTCATGCTTAAAGCGCTTAAAACAGATATTAATTGCACAAGAGGTATCTAAATTGCAATGTCCCTAACCTGAGGCAAAACTCAATGGAATGCAGTTGCCATGAGTGGGGTAACGACCTGATTTACACCCGCGCCTTTTCTATGATAAACATTCGGAAAAGAACAGGACTTTTGATTCTCCAAAGTGTAAAAATCACAGCACTCAATAAGTGTCGGGTGCAAAAGTCGGGTTGGCCATTGAAGTGTCGTGATTTTTACATAAATCTTACTTGAGCAATCGCCTCTTCTTAGTTTCTTGAACCCTTCCGTCTATGAACTTCCGATTAAATAATTGCCTCCTACAAGATGGTCCCCTCGGAACCTTAGTTGATAGGTGCCAGCCGATTTTCTACCATCCACAAGAGTCTTGATATGTTGACCTGTAATTGAAAACACCTCGATCTTCACATAAATGCATCTTTCTTAACCGTATAATCAATTGCTGTTGACGGGTTAAACGGGTTTGGATAGTTTTGTGAAACCCTGGTGATATTGAAAATAAGGAGGAAAAACTTATGCTTGGCAAATGGATGAAACAATCAATTAGTGCGAGACTATTAATAATTGGATTTCTAATTTTAGTTTTGCTAATACCTGC
>JBHHXN010000132.1:0-14742 GCA_046757025.1 bacterium | reverse complement strand
ATCAAAATTATCGAAATCCTTATCAGCACTTATTAGTTTTTCAATCTTATTGTTTTTGAGTGTTGCAGCGTGAATCGCATCTCGGGGTGTTATATCATAATTTTTATACTGTTCGACTAATTCTATTGCAAAGCGAATATCAACTTCTGTTACCGGAAAAATAGTCAACGGATACTTAAAAATATCATTACAAAGTTGAATTCCCTTTTTGATTAAACCAATGTGGCTATATCGATAAAGTAATTCCTGAAATATTTCTGTGTTAACCACTCCTGTTAATGCATGAGTTTCAATGTCTTTTAAAATGCGTAAACATGGATTCTTGTAGGGATGTGGGTTTGCCAGCGGCGTACATGAAAACGTTTACATCCAGAAATACTGGTTCGTCCATTTATTTAAGATGTCCTTCTGCAATTTCTTTTTCTATTTCCTTCCAGTCTGAGACGGGTAAGTCCATCTCAGCAATTCTCTGTGTAATTGGTGTAGTAGTGAGTTTCGGTTTGATAAAAATTCCATCATCTTTTAATTCGATGAGCACATCAGTTTCTGGAAGAAGACCACACTCCTTGCGCATTTTATCAGGGAGTTCGATTCTGCCCTGTTTATCAATTTTGCTGATTTGCGTTAACATTTTCATTCTCCAAATATTGACTAAGAAGCTCTTCTACATTCATCTGAATTAAATTTAATGAGAATTATTCACTTAGTCAATTGCTAAATTTCGTGACTACCTTACATTTCACTTGCCTGTTATTTTGCAACAAACTATTGTGTATTACGTTAAAAATGTCGATCTTTATCCTCAATGTAAACAAATTCAAACAAAATATCAATCTGCACTTTATTTAAATTCAAGAAAATGGCTGCGATTCTTACGGTACAAAATTTGACGAAATCATATCAAAGCGGCGATTCGAATTTGATCGTACTGCACGATATTTCTTTAAATATAGAGGCCGGCACCACTACGGCCATCGTGGGGCCCTCCGGCAGCGGTAAAACCACCCTGCTGGGACTGTGCGCCGGGCTCGATCTGCCCAGCAGCGGTTCGGTGACTTTGAACGGGACTTCATTGAGCAACCTGAGTGAAGACCAGCGCGCCCAACTGCGCAACGACCACGTGGGATTTGTTTTCCAGAATTTTCAGCTTATTCCCACTCTCACAGCTCTGGAAAACGTCATGGTGCCGTTGGAGCTGCGGGGAGAAACTAATGTGCTGCAACGCGCGCAAGAACTGCTCACGCAGGTGGGACTCAGTGAACGCACAAATCATTACCCGGTACAACTTTCGGGCGGGGAACAGCAACGGGTGGCGCTGGCGCGGGCTTTTATCAACCGTCCGCAAATTCTCTTTGCAGATGAACCCACCGGCAACCTCGATGCTGAAAACAGCAATCGAGTGGAGGATCTGTTGTTTGAGCTCAACCAGGCCCACGGCGCCACTTTACTCATCGCAACGCACAATCTGGAGCTGGCCAGTAAGACCCAGCGCATTATGAGACTGAAAGGCGGCCGCATGATCGCGGATGAAAAAATGAGCCCGCAAGAATTAACCCACAAAGCCGTCCTGCAAACTTCATGATTCGTCATTTCAAAACACCAAACTTCTTTCGGGTTAAACATTTGCCGACCTCTGAAATCGAAAAACAAAAAGCCGCCGTCAAGCGTGTTTGTGTGGTTTCTTGTTGTGAAGACGGGATTTGCCTTTATGACTTTTGGCTCCAGTGTTCAGGCGCAAATCTCTTTAACTGAAGGAACATTCTGAATGAAGAAAGAATAAAATGCAACAACTGATACCACTCGGATGGAATGAATCCCTGACAAAAGAATTTGCTGCTTTTGAAAACAAGGGCTTGGAAGCGGGCCGGGTCGCGGTGGAAAACCAAGACCGCTATCTGGTGCAAACCGCCCATGGGGAATACCACGCGGAAATTACCGGCAAACTCATGTTTCAGGCAGCCTCGCCGGCGGATTGGCCAAAAGTCGGTGATTGGGTGGTTTTATCTTTATTTGAGGAGGAAAGAAAAGCCATCATTCATGAGATTTTACCACGAAAGAGCAAACTATCCCGCAAAGAGGCAGGCAAGAGAATCGAAGAACAAGTTCTGGCCGCCAATATCGACGTCATATTCATCGTACAGAGTCTGGACAACAATTTTAATTTGCGGCGAATCGAACGCTATCTGGTCATGGTGTACGAAAGCCAGGCCCAACCGGTAATCCTTTTGAACAAGTTAGATTTAGACGCCAATTTCAAAGAAAGAGTGAACGAAGTCAAACGCACAGTGTCGAATGTGCCAGTGATGGCGGTCAGCGCTGAAAACAATCAGGGGATGGCTTCGTTGAAAAATTCCATCAAAAGTGGCTGCACGTATGCCTTCATCGGTTCTTCCGGGGTGGGCAAATCAACTCTCATTAATAAATTGCTGGGAGCAGACGTGCAACCAACCACCGAAATCCGTCAGAAAGACGGCCGCGGCCGGCACACCACCAGTCGGCGGGAATTGTTCGTTTTACCACAGGGCGGCTGCGTCATCGACACGCCGGGCATGCGCGAGCTGCAATTGTGGCATAGCGAGGACGGCGTCGAGCAGGTTTTTTCCGAAATCGAGCAATTAGCAAGCCAATGCCACTTTTCAGATTGCAGCCACACCTCTGAAATCAAATGTGCGGTTTTACAGGCCGTGGCCAACGGTGAAATCGAGTCCAGTCGATATTTGAGCTATGTGAAACTGCAAAAGGAATTGGCTTACCTGGAAAGCAAACAGAATCTGAACAGTCAACTTGAAAAAAAGCGCAAAGACAAAGAGCTGCATTGCATGATCAAGCAAGTGTACAAGGAACGAAAAATTAATAATTAACATTTCTCACTTCGTGACGTGATTCATAAACCAACTTTTAATTAAGAGGTTACTGATTGTTCTACTTTCACCCTGAGCCCTTCGACAAGCTCAGGATAAACTGCGTCGAAGGGTGACTAGTTCTGGCTGTAATTCATGCTTCGACTCCGCTCAGCATGAAGTGAACCTGTCGTATCTAATTATTTAATATGAACATAGTTGCATGACTTAAAGTAAGAAATGTTAGTTAATAATTAATAGTTTGAGCTTGCCGTCATTCAAATATTTTAAACACGATGAAAAAGATTTCAATTTTTAATGTCTGGATATTTAAAATGGCCTGGCGGGACAGCCGCAAGCACCGCAAGCGCTTGTTTTTGTTCATGACCTCCATTGTACTGGGCATCGCGGCGCTGGTGTCCATCGGCTCTTTCGGAGAGAATCTGGAGAAGGCTATCGACGAGCAAGCCAAAGCGTTGATGGGGGCGGATCTGATGCTGTCGAGTTTACAGCCCTTCAGCGCAGCCACAGAAGCCCGGCTAGATAGCATCGACGGTGAGCAAGCGCGTGAAATTCTGTTTGCTTCCATGGCGTATTTTCCTGAAAATGGCGGCACGCGATTGGTGCAGGTGCGGGCGCTACAGGGCGATTTTCCGTTTTATGGCGAAATCGGCGCGACGCCCGCCTCCGCCGTTGAAAATTATCGCAGCGGCCCCAAAGCCTTGGTGGATGAAGCGCTCATGCTGCAGTTCGCCACGGATATCGGGGATTCCATAAAGATCGGCGCCAAAACGTTCCGCATTGCCGGCCGACTGAAAAAGATACCCAGCAATCCGCCGGTTGCAAGCGTGTTCAATCCTACTGTTTATATTCCATTTACTTTTTTGGATCAAACCCGATTGCTTCAAAAAGGCAGCCTGGTCAACTATCGGGTTTATTTTAAGTTGCCGCCTACCAGCCAGCCGGACGAAATCATCCGCGATCTCAAACCGCATCTGGACCAGCAGCGCATTCGTGCCGAAACCGCGGAGAATCGCAAACAGCAGTTCAGTCGCGTGCTGGAGAACCTTTACCGTTTTCTCAACCTGGTGGGATTTGTGGCGTTAATTTTGGGCAGCATCGGCGTAGCCAGCGCCGTGCATGTTTACACCAAACAAAAAATCGGCGACGTATCGATTTTGCGCTGCATGGGCGCCGATTCCAAAACCACTTTTTCCATCTATTTGATTCAGGTGGCGGCCATGGCTTTGCTCGGTTCTGTGACAGGAGCCTTAGTGGGAATGATCATTCAACGCTTTTTGCCTGGCGTATTTCGTGAATTCCTGCCGGTCTCCATCGAATATTTTATCGCCTGGTTCGCCATTGCCAAAGGCGTGGCGTTGGGTCTGGGCCTGGCAATTTTGTTTGCTTTACTGCCGCTGCTGGCCATTCGCAAAGTGCCGCCGCTGCTGGCCTTGCGCTCGTCCTTTGAAAATCAGTCCGGCGCAGCGAAAGACAAAGCGCGCTGGCTGGTGTACGGACTGATCATTTTGGCCGTCACCGTTTTCGCCATTTCCCAATCCGCAAAGTGGTACTTTGGCATAATTTTTACGGCGGCCATCCTGTCGGCATTTGGTGTACTGGCCGGCGTGGCTAAAATGATTACCGTGCTGTTCAAAAAGTTTTTCCCCCGTTCATGGACGTATGTCTGGCGGCAGGGGTTGGCCAATTTGTATCGTCCCAACAATCAAACGCAGATATTGATGCTGTCCATCGGGCTAGGCACGTTTTTGATCACCACGCTGTATTTGTCGCACGACACCTTACTGGAAAAAGTGACTTATGTGGGCGGCGGCAACCGCCCGAACCTGATTCTGTTCGACGTACAACCCGATCAGAAAGAGCAAATCGCGGAGATGGTACGGTCGTTTGATTTGCCCATAGTACAGGAAGCGCCCATTGTCACCATGCGCCTGGCCACATTGAACGGCCGCAAGGTGGAAGAAATGTTAAGCGATTCCACCCGCAGAAGAAATCGTGGTTTGCTGCGGTGGGAATTCCGCACCACCTACCGCAGTCATTTGTTTGACACCGAAAAAATCGTCGCGGGCACCTGGCGCCAACGAGTGACAGAAAATACCGAGGTCATTCCCATTTCATTTGAAGAGGGGGCGGCGCACCGCATGAACCTGACCCTCGGAGATACCATCGTGTGGGATGTGCAGGGCGTGCCGGTCACCACCTACATCGCCAGTTTGCGCCGGGTGGACTGGCAGCGCATTCAGGCCAATTTTTTCGTGGTGTTTCCAGAAGGCGCTTTGGATTACGCGCCTCAAATTTACGTTCTGGCCACCCGCGCTCAAACCACGGAAAAGTCTGCCGAGCTGCAAAGGGCGGTGGTGCAAGCGTTCCCGAACGTCTCCATGATCGATCTGGCGCTGGTGCTTTCCACCCTGGACACTTTTCTCAGTAAAATATCGTTTGTGATCCGGTTTATGGCTTTTTTCAGCATTTTGACCGGTTTGATCGTACTGGCTGCGGCGGTCATAACCAGCCGTTTTCAGCGCGTGCAGGAAAGTGTTCTACTGCGCACGTTAGGCGCTTCACGCAAGCAAATTATCAAAATCATGGTGATCGAATATGTTTTCCTGGGCGGATTTGCAGCTTTAACCGGCTTGCTGCTTTCTTATGCCGGCAGTTGGGCTTTGGCGTTCTTCGTGTTCGACTCGGTTTTCGTGCCGACGGTTTTGCCTTTCCTGGTGGTTCTGGCGACCGTCATCGGATTGACCATTGTCATCGGCATGTTAAACAGCCGCGGCATTCTAGACCGGCCGCCGTTGGAGGTTTTGCGCGTGGAAGCATGAAAGGATTCCTCATTTATTTGCTCTGTGAGCCAGCCAAATCAGTAGGGAAACAGGTCAATTTGTGAAATTGGATTTTCTGGATTCCTCGCCGGGATCAAATGAACTATTCCACTTTCAGAACAATTAAAGTCACATCATCATGAAACCTGTCTGTGCAATTTTTTGCAGCCGCAAGCAGACCGTTTAAAATTTCGTCAGGAGACCAATATTGGTGCTCTTTTACAAAGGCTGCCATGCTTTCTTCGCCAAATTCTTGTCCTTTGTTATTACCTGCTTCTATCAAACCATCTGTATAAAAAACAAACAAATCGCCATTTGCATAATTTACTGATTTCGAATTGTATTTGGCATGCGCCGTCAATCCCAGCGCGGGACCAGTTGGCTGCAGCCAGTGAATCGTTTGCGAACAGCCTTGCCACCATAGAGGCGGATGGTGCCCCGCGTTGCAGTATTGTAGAGTTTTTGTCTTCACATCAATAGCGGCCAAAAATACGGAAATGAATCGAATCAGATTCAGATTGTGCAGAAAAAACTTGTTCAATCGTTTGGCTAAAGCATCCAGAGAAGAGTGTTCCGGGCCGAGAATGCGCAAAGAAGCCTGCAAATTGGACATCAACATGCTGGCTGGCAGGCCCTTGTCCATGACATCGGCGATGGCCAGCCCTTGGGTGGTGTTCTGAAATTCAAAAAAATCGTAGTAATCGCCACCGACAATGCGTGCGGACTCGGTGTGCGCCGCAATTTGCGTTTCGGGCAACGCGGGTAAACAGCAGGGCAACAAATCTTTCTGTACGCGTGAGGCCAATTCCAGCTCTCGTTCCAGTGTACGAAGCTGGGCTTCCGAATAGTGAGATAAACACAAGCAGGAAGTAAAATCATATTCAAGCTGTTCGAATTCGACGTCTTCGCCGCATTCTAGACATTTGCCAAAATCCCCCTTTTCGATCTTCACCAGAGCGTTTTTGATCTCGGCGATGAGCTGCAAAACCTCATTTTGTTCCGTGCTGGCCAAACGAATTTGCTTTTGGTTCGAGTTGGAACACAGCCAGTCTTGCAGGGAATCTCTATGATTGATTAAAGCCTTACGAAAGCACTCTAAATTTTGATTGTTCATAACTCCTCTCAAAAGTCCAAATGCAGGGTATTTTGAGCTAACACCTTGAAGGTTGAGATAGTTTACGAAAGAATAACCAAATAGTTTTGTGTATTGAATGGAATCGATTAGTAAACAAAAGAGACCAGGATTTCTTCAATAAAAAGCCTTCCTAACTTTAGGTGGAAAATCACATTAGGAGCCACGGAGGTGTTAGAGTAGCTTAAAACGACGGAAGCAATCCCCTAGATTCGGGGATTGCTTCGCGTGTGCTTGCGATGAGCGCAATTCAAATGGTCTATTTCAATAAAAAGCGGACCACCATTAACAAAATGATAAGCATGAAACAACCCTGCTTATGCGGCTTTTAATCTATCCAGCCATTCAAGAGGCTCCCGCGCTTTCTTCGAAGTGCGCTTGCCATTTCCGTTGCGACGGCCAATTTGATCGGCAATCGCATGCAAAGTCATGACCGCTTGCTCTTTGACGCTCACGGAAATTTCATTCATTTCATGAAGCTGGTTGATTAAACGCATCAGCTCGGGTATAATTTTGTACAAATCCGGAACGGCGTCATCGAAAGAAGGATTTCTCAAACGGTGAATGATGGCTCCCCGCGATACTTTTTTAAGTCCATGCGGATGATTCACAAATACCTTAAAGCCGTTTATATTGAAAACGGTTCCCTGCGGTTGTTCCCGGTTCGGGGATTTTTCCAATCGTACCCGTAGAGACTCAAAGAGCCGGCTGTCGGCTTGTTGCAGCGATTCATACGCTGCCACTTTTTCAGGCGTTTGCGACCGACCATTGTGACCGTTGGACTTACTGAACATTTCAAACAATCTGTTTCTGGCTGGCTTATGCCCGTTGTTGGGAACACCAACGGCGGCCAGTCGAGCAGCCGCGTTGACCTGATGACCATTCCCTTCCGCTGTTTTCAAGCAGGCCTGAATGGTTGAAAACAATTTGCTGAAAAACGCGGAATACTCTCCCTGAACCGGAATGACGATTTTTTCCTGACGTTCTATATTGTCGAACAAAACCACACACGGTAGTTGATCTGCAAACGCCCCTAGGTTCCGGGCAATTTCGACTGCCCTGGATTTTTGATACGGTTTACTTCTAACCCATCCCAGCAGACTCCAGGTAAGGTACACGGAATCTTTCAGCCGCACTTTCCAGAAATTTGGGTTTGAGAACGGACTCTTTAGCGGTTGCTCTTCCAGAACGTAAAACATCAATTTATTGCCCGACCAATTTCGCAGCTTGTCAAAATACGCTCGAACGTAGGTTGCCAATCGCAGGTGCACTTCCGAATAGAGCAGGACCGCATAAAGACCGGCACTATCCTTTGACGGGTTTCTTTGATCTCGCATGACGCCGTTCAACGCGACCATATCCGCGAAGTGAGTTAAATCCTTGAATCGCTTTGGTGTGGCTCTTGAATTGCCGAGAATTTGTTTTAGCACCAGAATTTCACCATGAGTTGTGCGCAGCTCGGAAAGGCTGGCGTTCGCCGAGAGGGGTTTCTCGCTCAGCGCCGGGTAATACATTTGATAGGAAAGCGGCATCCCGCTAAATTCTTCAAAGTCTTTTTCATAACCCGGAAACAGACCTCTCGCGATCTGGATCACTTCGGCAATGGTGGCCTGGCGTGGAATTTCCAATTCTATATAATTACCCTCGATTCCTTTGATAGCCAGACTGGCATTTAAGTATTTTGCGGATTGATATTCAGATCCCAACCAGGGTTGTTGATATTGATGTTTTTGCGTCCAGTAGAAATGATCCAGCCGGTCCCGATGGTCGCGCCAGGATAATTCTTCTGAACTAAAAATGGTTAATTTGACTTTTTCACTCAATATCATTGTAAACTCCTTTTACAATATTGGAAATGACCGCTGTTTTGGCAATCTTCCTGTGCTCAGTTTTTTAGCCGTTAAATTAATTACACTTATTAGACACCTTTAGTTTGTCTATTCTCTCAGATATTTTTTACTTTTTATCCTTTTTTTAAATAAAATTACCTGGCGGGTGCGGTGAATCAAAGCAAAACGGCGGAGATTAGACATCTTATGGAGAAATTACGACGGAGTGAATTTTATGAAACTTTGGGGGGGGGGAACAGGACGGTTGCAATTTTCGAGAGAACGGGTTTAACCCGATTGGGCCGAATACACTTTCAATCTTTTGCTGTTGAAAACGCGCAGCATGACTTTCAACACGTTTTTAAGCTCAGGCAGCGATTCCGGAACGAAAGTAAAAACGTAGTCGGTTTTACGAAAACGGCTAGCCGTTATCTTGTGCTGATATTTATTCTGCAAAGCGTCTAAAATAGTATTAAGCAATTTTTCTTCGCGGTCGGTTATTTTTTTAATATATATGACGATGCGATCGCCGGGATGGTAGGCCCCGTTCACCGATCGGGTCGTACCTTTTTTATTTTTCACTCGGGATGACAAAACAGCCTTCTTGGGCTCAACAGGCTCATCTTTTACATCCGTGTGGGTGCTGGGCGCTTTGGGATGAGAAGTCGGGCGATCTAAATCATTCGTTTCCACGTCCACGCGCGGCAGGTCCGGGTTCTGGCTGATAGAAACCTGGCTAGGCTTTTCATCTACAGAGAATAACAGCGAAACCCGATGAATGGCATCGTTAAAAACCTGATCGTTGGAATAGGCGTAATTCACTTCTAATTTGTGATCAGCCAGAGGCATCTCGATACCGGAACCCACAGACAACTGGTTGTCGTTCAGACCCAGCCGAATGGGGATGGCACGCAACGGCCGAAATTCGCCGCCGAAATGATATTTTGAGGAAAAATTAGCCGTTTTGTTGATATCGGCCAAAATCATGAAACCCGGATAAATTTGCCAGGCGGCCCCGACTCGATAGGTGACGGGCACCTGTTCTCTGTGTCCGATATTCCAGTGATAATTGGTGCTGAAATTTTGCACCAGCAAACCGAGCTGAAAGTGCTGCCAGGGTCGGAACAAAATGGAAGCGTCAAAACCCACGCCGGTAGCGGTAAGGTTGTCCAGGGTGTTTCGAATCAACTTGACATTGCCTCCGACCGCGATCATCGGTGTCAGCGATTTGGCCAATGAGATGAAAAAGGCATTTTGCGAATTGTTGAACAAGTTGTCCGGTGCGGCCGTGTTCGAGCTTCGGCTTTCTATGTCGCTCACCTGCAACCCGAGCCAGCTTATCCCCACGTTAAAAAACGATTTCACTGGAAATACGCCGCTAAAAAAATTAAACGATCGGTCGAACGGCAATTTCACATTCATGAATTCAAATTGCAGATTGCGTATTTGATGCAAGCCGGCAGTGTTCCAGTATGTGGCAGAGGGGTCGTTTGCCATCCCTACAAAGGCGCCTCCCATGGACATAGCACGAGCGCCTACCCCCATGCGCAAAAATACGCCGGCTGAACTGTTTTCATCCTGAGCCCTGACATTATCCCGGCAAAGAGCCACGGTCAATAAAATCACCCCTGCGCAGAAAACGGTTTTTAATTTACACAACATAGTATAATTCGAGAGATTATCTGGTCACGGCAATTTTGATGAATTTTTGTTTTTCTTCCGTCACGATGCGGCAAAAATACACACCGATGGCCACCACTTCCCCTTTTGAATTTTTCCCGTCCCAAACATCTTCGGTGTGCTCGCCGGCTCGTTTCAATTTATTTTTGACCAGCGTTTTAACGGGTTCATTGTTGACGTTGAAAATGTCGATGGTGACATTCTGAGGGCGGGAAAGCTCGTATCGAATGCGCGTGCGCTCCAGGTTGGGTTTAAATGGATTCGGAAAATTGTAAACCAGACTGTTGGTAACCCGGGTGGTATCCTCTACGGGTTCCACTTTTTCGTGTGGAATTTCGATGCTGATTTCATCGGCGAAGGCGCTCTCATTTCCGGCTGAATCCAGAGCGGTTAAGGAGAAAAAATATTTTTGACCTTCCAATAAATTTGGAATGAGGTGAGAAGTGACCTTGCCTACGAAAATTTCCTCATCGTACAATTTTGAGGCGGTGCCATAGTAAATTCTGTATCCGATTAAATCGCTGTCCGGGTTGGCGTCCCAGGTTAGATTCACGGTGCGCGTGATTAAAAGCGGTAACAGCCATAAACATGGCAAATAAACTGAATTTCTGGATAAACGGTATTTTCTCCCCCGGATTACGTGCAAAATCTTGCGGCTGAATTTGCCCTGAAAAGTTGTTTTCATGATCACGACCAGATTAGTTAAAACCAGAATTTCAAATTAGCATGTATTCTCAATACAACTTCAAACATCTACACAATCGCTTAGCCGCGCATTTTCCTTTGATTCAAGTGCAGCGCGACCGTTTGACAAGGCAACCCCAAACGGCTTTGGTCAGCCAGAACAGAACCTTGAGTACGTGTGATGGAATAAAATTCCAGGTGGTTAGAAAACGAGTGGTCGGGATGGAGACTCCACTGCCTGAAATCTGAGCAACAATTGATCATACGACTTTTGGGTTTAATCCAATGAAATTGTACAAATTTTATCCAGCAGGGAAACGCAAATACAGGAATAAAATTTCTTGAAAAAATTCGAGGGATTTACAGCGCGTGGGTGAGTTGCCAGGGATGCAGATAAAACAATTGCGCTTTTACCCTGGATTTTAATCAGCTACTGAATATATAAAAGTTTTGTTTAAATGCAACAAAAAAGTGCATTATTTTGCAAAATATTAATAAAATGTAAATGGCACTTTTACATTAGCTTACTGTCGCTGAAGGTTTGGCGTGAACGGGCTATTTTGCTTTTAACCATTTTAAACTTAGGCTCGAATTAATCTCACGATTCTTCGATGGCGATTTTTTGCTCGGCTCGCACGAACAGAATGTCATTGACATTTTGAAATCTTTTAAAAAAGTCACCCTTTTCCTGCGTGAGTTTGTTCAGAGAAAACCCCATGAGTACGAGGTCGGCTTTTTCCGAATGTTCATCCACCAGGGCTTCGTAGCTTTTTTGACGCCGGTTCCAGGAGATTTTCCTGACGTTTTTATGGGAGATGGGAATGCGGCCCTGGTCGATGAGCCGATTCAGGCGGTTGATTTCTTTATTCAGGGCTTTTTCTTCAAAAGCCCCGTACAAAGCGATTTCACAGCCGTGCCACTGCGGATGCCCCATGATGATGTACGCCAGCAGGATCATGAGATTGGCGTTGCGGTAATCGCCGGGTGTCAACCAGATGTGAATATTTTTTCGGTAACCAAAGTGCCGTTGCGACGATCGTAAAACACAGATGTTAAAATCGGCCACGGCGGCGAAATGACAGCCGTCGATAATTTCGGAAATTTCCGCTTCGTCGTCTTCATGAAATTCGAAAAGAATGCTGTTGTTTTCCATGCCGGAAATGCCCGGCACCTGCACGATCTGGGCGACGGCGGTTTTAAAACTTGGCGAAATGATGGTGTCAACATACATGCCGGCATCGCTGGCAAGCCCCTGTGCGATGAGCTCATCCAGTTTTTCGCGCGCTTCTTTTTCGTTTTTCTCGTTCAAATTACCCTGGATAAAATGAAAAAAGGTACCGAATCCATAATAGTGCGAAATCCATCGCAGCAGGTCGAAGGGCGCCAGCCGGGTGAGTGATTTCGATGAAATCGCAATAAAGGAAGGCCGCCAGTTAGCCGGCGTGACGTCGGCTTTTTTTCGTTGAATCAACACCTGCAGTTTGCGGATTAGTTGAAAAAGCACGCCTTTGATCATGGCCGACAGATCGTCCTCTCCACTACGGCTGCGCTTCAAACCCAGGTAGATTCCGCTCATGACCACCACAGCCAGAATGGCATACAAAGGCGCCATTTGAAACATCATGATGAAGCAGGCCAGCGCGCCGAGGAGCGACAGGTACCACCGAGAGCGATAGGTCGGACGGTAAGAGGGATTTCCGCCAAAGTGCTCCAGAAAACTCACCGAGCAAAGCGTACCGTAAGTTATCAAAAAAAACATACTGATGATTTGCGCCACGAAATTGACGTTCCCCAGAGACACCACCAAAAAAATCATCCCACCGGTGAGCAGAGTCGCGTTTATCGGCTCGTTGTTTGCCCCCTTGCCTTTGCTCAGCAAACGGTTGAAAACGGCCACCGGAAAGATGTCGTCTTTGGCCAGCGCCTGCAAGGTTCGCGGAGCGATTAAAATCGAGCCGATGGCAGAAGAGAGCGTGGCGGCAGCCAGCCCAATGGGGATGATGGGTCCCCACAGGGCGATTTCACTCATGGCGAACTGATCCGCAGCCAGCTCCTCCGGAGTCAGGCTGGTGGACAGCTTAAAAACGATGAAAATATAGACCACCATGCCGGTTAGGGTGGCGCTGATGGTGCCCAGCGGAATGGACTTACGGGGATTTTTCAAGTCGCCAGAGAGCCCCACGCCGGCGGTCATGCCGGTAAACGCCGGAAAGATGATGGCAAACACTTTGAAGAAATCGTCGTGATCTTTGACTTTGGCCAGAATGTCAAAAGTGGCGGGCGGCGAGGGCGACCCGCCGAGAAAAAACATGCCCAGTGAAATTCCCAACGTGGCCACTACTACCCAGAGGGCGGAAACGCCGAGATCCGCGCCTTTAAGCAATATCACCAGCAAAAGCAGGACCGTGGCGGGAATGCTGAACATCCAGGTTTGCGGTACGATGCCTGTTTGCTGTTCAATCCATCCAAACAGCGGGGTGAAGGCTTCGGCAAAGGCGATCATGTAAAATGCCACGGAAATCGCCTGAGAAAAAAACAAGGAAATGCCGATGGTGCCGCCGATGATGGAGCCAAACGAACGGCTGATGATGAAATATTCTCCACCGCCTTCCACTTTCAAGTTAGTGGCGATTTCCGCGATGGCGAGCGCGGTGGGGATGGTGATGGCGTGCCCGACCAGAATGATCAACAGCGAACCGACCACACCGACGTGGGCCACCGCGTAGCCAAATCGCAGAAAAAGGATGGTTCCGAGAATGGTGCTGACTCCCGCCAGAAAGACCGGCGCCGTTCCAAATCCATGTCCCGAATGGTTTTTTTGTCGAGCCAAATTCCGCTTCTCCCGTAAATTATTCTCGATGCCAGCGCGGCACCCGGCCCGGCGTGTGCGGCGCGCCGGCTTTCTCCAGTTCGGCTTCGAGTTGTTCCAGGTCCTGCTCGATCATTTTTTGAAGCTGAGGTAAGAGTTGTTCAAACTCAGTGGCCGCAATTTCATACTGCTCGCGGTGCGTCTGTGTCGGAGCCGAAGTGGAGCTCCAATGCCCCGAAACAATGCCGCGCACTCTGCCGGTAATCGAGGGTGGCCGCGGCGCATTGTGGGCGCGGATGATGGGATCGCCGGTCAATTTGATGAGGAGGTCTTTCAACTGTGAATCCAACGAGACGGTTCGTTGCAGCAGTTCAGGTGGGGCTTCAGGGGTATTTTCAAGCGCCTTTCTGATGTGCTCCAGGCGATTTTGTGCTTCCGACACGGCCCGGCCGGCGCCCAGAACCGCTCGCAGTAATCGGGCGGTTTTACGCTGAAAAGTCAGCAGCGCCTGCCGGTCTGCCGCGGGCAAAGCTGCCGTTCCAAGCGCTTCGGTGGTGATGCTCTGCGTGTTGCCCAGAGGCGTGGTTTGGCCATCGACTCGCAGCGCCATGGAAACCCGATAGGTTCCCGGCGCCGCCATGGGGCCGGAGCCGCCGCCGCCAAACCCCCGTCTGTTAGCCGCGCTCAGCGTCACAGGATTGCTGGATGGATAGCGCAAATTCCAGGTCACTCTGTGGATGCCCGCAGACGCCGGCGCGTTTAACCGTCGAACGATGTGACCATCTTCATCCGAGATGGTTAATATGACCGTGGGTTTTTCTTCCCGCGCTTCGGCTCGCAGCTCCTCCCAGCCTGGATAGCGCGGTGTGCCGCCGGCTTTGGCGATTTTCTTTTCCTCTGCCTGGCGTTTTTGTTTGCGGGTTTT
>JBHHXN010000131.1:0-14744 GCA_046757025.1 bacterium | reverse complement strand
TGTCGAAGGGCTCAGGGTGAAGAAATATGGACTTTTCGGTCAATCACTAATTAATGCCGGCGGAAACGGCGGTCCAGCTCATCCAGCGAAAGGTTGATGATCACTGGCCGACCGTGCGGGCAGAAGTAGGGCGCCTTGGTGGAAAAAAGCTGATCGATGAGGGTGTTCATAGCTTCCAAAGTCAACGGGTCGCCGGCGCGGATGGCAGAATGACAGGCAAACGACTTCGCCACGTTGTCCCGAATATCGAAATTCTCTTTTTTGCCACGTTTGTACTCATCCAGAATATCCAGCAATATTTTTTCGTCGTCGCTGATTTTCACACCAGACGGCACCCCCTCCACCACCACGGTGTTTTTGCCAAACGCTTTGATGACAAAACCGATCTGCTCCATAAACGGTAGCATCTCCAGAAGCAATGCATAATCCTCTGCAGACAGTTCGACAATTTGCGGAAAGAGCAGCTGCTGGGAGGAAGGTTTTCTTTTATCCATGTTTTCCAGCGCTTTTTCATAGAGGATACGCTCATGCGCCACATGCTGATCGATCAAAATCAGGCCGGTTTTGATCTGCGAAAGAATGTATTTATTGTGTACCTGCCAGACATTGGTGGGTTCGTAAATCTCTTTTACTGGACTGACCGCCTGTGGTTCCGGGTACGCGCCAGCAGTGGGCTCCTCGCCAGTCGGTTGACCAAACGCCGACATTTGCTGGCTTTCAGGCTGGCAACCGTGCGTAGAGACTGAGGAATGCGTAAACGGTTTGGTGAACGCTGGCCCGGGAAACTCCTGCGGATTCGACAAATTCATCACCACCTGCTGAGAAGACAGGGCGCGTTTCACTGCCCCCCGCAGCGTGCTGAACAACAGAGAATCGTTAGCAAATTTAATCTCCATTTTGGTGGGATGCACGTTGACGTCAGCCTGTTCGGGGTCCATTTCAATAAAAGCGATGTACACCGGATGATATCCGCGCGGAATGATGTCCGTATAAGCCGAATAAACCGCATAATTCAAACTTTTGTTGGTAAAATAGCGCCGATTGAAAAACAAATACTGATCCCCGCGCGAACTGCGGGCGGTGTCCTGGTTTCCGGTAAATCCGCTTACACGAATGGGACCGGTGTTTTCAATCGGAATGAGATTTTTGCGCACCCGTGCTCCGAGTACGGACTGAATGCGTTCCTCCTGCGGCTGCTTTTTTAAATCAAAAACGATTTCCCCTTCATTGATGATGGTGAAAGCAATCTCCGGGAAAGCCAGTAAAAAACGATTGGCCACGCTTAAAATCTGGCGGTACTCGGTGGTCGATTTTCGCAGAAACTTTCGCCGGGCCGGGGTGTTGTAAAACAGGTGCTTGACTGAAATGGAAGTGCCGGAATTGCCGCCAGTGCCGTCAATTTTTTCAACCACGCCGCCGTCGATGAACACGATCTTACCGAAAGTCTGATTCGTCTCCACAGATTTGGCTTCCACTCGTGAAACCGAGGCGATGCTGGCCAACGCTTCGCCGCGAAAGCCCATGGTTTGAATGCGATTCAAATCTTCATAATTAAAAATCTTGCTGGTAGCGTGCCGCTGAAAAGCCAGCAGCAGATCGGACTCGTGCATGCCGCAGCCGTTGTCCACTACCTGAATGAGCGCTTTGCCGCCGTCCTTTATGATGATGGAAATCTCGTCGGCACCGGCGTCGATGGAATTTTCCACCAGCTCTTTCACCACCGATGCCGGGCGATCTACCACTTCGCCAGCAGCAATCTTGTTGGTCAGATTTTCAGGCAGGATCTTTATGGTGTTTTTTGTCGGGGCCACGAGCGACTACCACTCATTAAATTCGTTTATAAAACCGCGAACACAAAGTTCGAAAATCTTTTCACCATGTTGAGTAGAGGATAACGCCGGATCCGCCCCCATCAAACCGTCCGGGTAAAGCAGCTTGAATTGTTTGCGGTTGGTGAAATACGTTCCCCTAACCATTTTGCGGTAGGACGTTTCTCGGTCTTTTACGACGCCCGGGTGCAGATACATGACAAGCGAGGTTTCGCTTGGTGAGCCGTGGTGGCCTTCGCGTTCGCCAAAATGCTCATCCAGATAGGCTTTCACGCCAGTCGTTTCCCACCAGCTACGAAACTTGATTTTTAAGTCCAGAAGCTCGTTGCCCACTTCCGACAGCATGGCTTCCATGGTGCTGCGGTTGCCGCCGTGTCCGTTTAGAATAAGAATCCGCTTAAAACCCCCTTCGGCAAGCGACCACAATAAATCCCGAAATACTCCCATGAGGGTGGACGCCTTGAAGGACATGCTGCCATTGAATTCCAGATGATGCATGGACATCCCATAGGCCATGGTGGGCGCCACCACGGTCTGAGTTTCTTCGGCCACTTTCTTTGCAATCGCCTCCGGAATCAGATGATCGGTGCCGAAGACCGCCCGCGGGCCATGCTGTTCCGTGCTCCCTAGTGGCAAAATTATTCGGTCGTCCTTTTGCAAATATTCTTCGATATCCGGCCAGGTTAAATATTTCAATTCCATAAAACAAAAATAGAAATCTTCCAGTAAAAACCAACTAATTATTTTTTACAGGCACTCCATTATTATTTTTTTGCATGGCCCTTAGGGGGATTTGAATTAAAGCCAGGGCTACCAGACCAAAAATCAGGATGGAAAGATAGCCGCCGCCGGATTGCAAAAATCCCAATTCCACCTGCCCGGTAAAAAACAACGTCAGGGAAGGCACTCCGATCAACACCAGGCCAGCTAAAAGTACTCCCGTCAAAGCTTCGCCTGCAATAAATCCAGAAGCCACCAGGGTACCGATATTTTCCATGCGCATTTTTTGGTCATCGGCGTATTTTTTTCTCTCTGCAATTTTATCAGCAAGCAATTTGATCAAACCGCCCACGAAAATGGCAAATGTGGTTTCAAACGGCAGGTACATGCCCACGGCGATCAGCATTGGCGCCGGCGCTTTGATGAGAATCAGCGCCACCGAGAAAAACATGCCGATGAGAATCAAACCCCAGGCCATCTCACCCCCCACGATGCCTTTGGCCAGCTGCGCCATGAGACCGGCTTGGGGAGCCGGCAGTGCGGTATCGCCGATACCGATTCCGCCTGCCGCAATGTTGCCTTCGTGCAAAATGATGATGGGAAAGATCAAAACAAAGGATACCACCACCGTGCTGATGATTTCCGCCACCTCCATTTTCCAGGGAGTGCCGCCTAAAAGATGCCCGACTTTTAAATCCTGAATCATGTCGCCGGCCATGGAGGTGGCGCAGCACACCACCGCAGCCACAGCCAGGACCGCCGCCACGCCGCTGAGTCCCACCACGCCGATGGCCACCATGACCAGCGCCGCCACGATTAAGGTGGACAGCGCCAGACCCGAAATAGGTTGATTGGAACCGCCTACCAGACCCACCAACCATCCGCCGACGCCGGAGAACAGAAAACCGGTGACCGTCATGATGGCCGCCGCGATCAGCGCGCCTCCCAGACTGCCGCTGAAATAGTAATAGACCAGCGTCATCGGCAAAACCAGACCAATTGTGGAAAAAATAATCCATTTTAAATTGATGTCTTTTTCTAAACGGTCTTCCTTTTTCAGGAGCACTTCTTTATCGCCGGCGGATTTAAAAGCCCCACTAAAGGCTGAAAAAATCGAATTCCGCAGACCCCACAAAGTGTAGAGCGAACCCACCAGCATGGCGCCCACCGCCAGCGGTCGCACCTGGTTGTACCAGATGGAATAGGTCAGCTCACTCCAGCCAGCCGGTTGACCGTTGACCAGCAATTGCTGCTGCAGTTGCGGATTTAGAAACAGCGCAAGAGGAATCAACACCAGCCAGGCCAGCACGCCGCCGCAAAAATTGATGGCCGCCAGTTTCGGCCCGATAATATAGCCCACCCCCATCAGCGCCGGCGACGCCAGCGGCGTGGCGAAAGTCAATCCGCCACCGTGCACAATATCCCCCATGGCTTCGCGGGAGCTGGTGAAATGGTGGATGACCGATTTCGGAAACTGCAGGAACACTTCCACATTTTCGCGGAAGATAGCCAGACCGTTGCTGTTTTTGAGCAGCTCGATGAGCGCCCCCACGCCCATGGCGCCAAATACGTATCCCGCGCCGCTGGCGCCTTTCTGTCCGGCGCGCACGATTTCATAGCAGGCGTAGCTTTCCGGGAACGGTAAACCCGCATCCACCACCAATGTCTTTCTTAATAAAATCACAAACAGAATACCTAAAACGCCTCCCACCAGAAGAATGGCCGAGGTTTCCCAGTAATTAAAATGCGTCCACAACTTTTCACCATCCATTTCTACCATGACGAAAGCGGGAATAGTGAATATCGCACCCGCCACCAAGGCTTCGCCAACCGAAGCTGTGGTACGCGCAATGTTTTGTTCCAGTACGGTGCCGCGAAAAAACGGCAGGCGAAAAGCAGCTACGGCAATCACTGCTGCAGGAAATGTTGCCGAAATGGTTAAGCCCGCTTTAAGCCCTAAATAGGCATTGGCCGCTCCGAGAACGACCGCCATAACCAAGCCTAATAAAATGGCTTTGAGCGTAAACTCGGCTAAATTTGTTTGAGACGGTACGTAGGGGACTTCTTGGGTTTCTTGGTTCATATCCTAACTCCTTACCCGGTCATGCCGGCACAGATTGAGAGAAATAGCTTTACGATTATCAAAATTTAAAAACCGAGAACGAAACGGTCTTGATGATTGAATTTTCAAGTTTTGTTTTACTCGATTTTAAAAGATGAATTTTTTGGTAATTTCTATTTTATTCCGATTTGAAATTCTTGTTATTGCTCAGGAATCATGCCTGGATTTGCGACAGCTCGTCCTGGCGCAATCAAACCGCAACAAGATGCACAATCGTCTGCGGTCTTCAAACATGCAATTAACTGTCTCCTCACAATGGTCCCACATGGATTAAAAAACGTACTGCGGTGATCTTCAGTGTAATTTGGTGTTTATTTTCTGTTCCGTCCGATCAGGTAATGTCATTTTCAATTTCACAAATAAATGTTTACAGCCACCCGGAATCCGCAAAACTGAAATAGCTTTTGCTGCCGATGATGACGTGATCCAGTACGTTGATGCCCACCACTTCGCAGGCCGATTTCAAAAGCCGTGTGATTCTTTTATCTTCAGAACTCGGTTCGGGGTTACCCGACGGATGATTGTGCACAAATACTACGGAAACCGCATTGTGATTGATGGCTTCTTTGATGACCTCCCGCGGGCTCACCAGGCTATCGGTGACGCTGCCTTCAAACAAGGTTTTTTCCAAAATGATGGCGTTGCGGCTGGTTAAAAGGATGATTTTAAAAATCTCCCGGCTGGCATTGCGCAAATGCGGATGCACCATTTTGAAGACATCTTCGCTGCTTTCGATTTTTTTTCTAATTTTCAGATCCATCACGGATACGCGCTTGCCGAGCTCCAGTGCGGCTTTGATTTGAGCGGCTTTGGCCAAACCCACTCCGTTCACTTTTGTTAACTCCGTAGCCGTGCACGCGTCAATGCCCTGAATACCGCCAAATTCATTTAAAATGTGCCGTGCCAGGTCGATGGCGGTGGTGTCCTGATTTCCCACCCGCAACAAAATGGCCAGAATTTCAGCATCCGATAATTTCTCCGCGCCGAATTTGATCAGCCGCTCTCGCGGCCGCTCGTCTTCAGGCCAGTCCGTGATTTTGGGAGTGTATCGCGCCATGGATAAAAGAAAAGCCGTAGTCAGGGAACTACGGCTTTTTGTTTTTTTGTGATGTTCATGGTGAATTTTTATCGAACCAGGATCATTTTTTTCGTACTCACAAAGCCATTTGATTGCAAGCGGTAGATGTAAACGCCTGAAGGCATTTGCCGACCGCGGTTGTCCTGACCGTCCCACTGTACTTTGTAGAAGCCCGGCTCCTGCGCGTCGTCCACAAGCTTTTTAACCTCTTTACCCAGCAGATTGTAAATCCGCAGTATGGTTCTTCCAGAGGCGGAATTTTCTCCAACCACCGCCGGAATCTGATATTGAATTTCGGTGGCCGGGTTAAATGGATTGGGATAGTTCTGCAGCAAGGCAAAAGTCTCCGGCAAAGCCACCTGCACTATCACTTCGGGTGAATATTCAAAAGAGCCGTCTGTGTCAATTTGTTTCAGGCGATAGGTGTAGGCCCCCGGCGTTAATCCGCGGTCCAGATATTCATAGCGCACGGGATTGGTGGTGGTGCCGTGACCGGGCACAAAATCGACGGTGCGCCATTGGCTGCGGTGAAAGGATTTGCGTTCGATGTCAAAACCAAAGTTGTTGGTTTCCGTGGCGGTGAGCCAGACAAGCCATACATCTCTCTGTTCAACCGTGGCGTTGAAAGTCACCAGCTCCACGGGTACCGTACCAAAATCCTGCGTTTGAATTTCCAACTGCAGTGGGTTTTTTTCGTAGTGGGCCAAATTCTGAGCATCGGTAAGCGTGAAAGTTTTCCCTAAATAATAGCCTTTATAGCTCATGGTGAAAGGGGGATTGATGTTGTTGCCAATTTCAATTCCAACATCGCCGTACGATTTGTTGTCACCGGTGTCGTCGTTAACTTTTGAGGTTGTGTCTTGATAATAGAGTTTTCGACTGCCACCCACGGAAGTTGACAGCGGATAAAAATGCATGATGGTGCCCTGGGGATCACCGTTTATATAAATCCAGTTGCTGTCTGGCAGCACGTTGTCGATGCCGTCCAGAGGCGTTTCAGAAACGCCGTCAATGGTGAAACCGGGCGCCGGATTGTTAGCACTGATAAACTGCATGCCTAAGGCGTTATCGCTCAAATCGATAGATAAACGGCCGCTGTTGATTGAAGCCCCTGAAATGTTTCCTATCTCGACATGGATAATTGTGGAATAAGGATAATAAAACAAAGTGGGTGGCGGCCGGAAATCGATATCTTTCACACCAGCGTCAATAGTTGAAACGATTTCTCTGACTACACGAACTCGGCCATCGATATGATTTACCGTGTCTGAGCCTTTAAATACAATACTGGTTTCTTTTATGGTTACGGTAAATGAAATAAATCCGATTTTGATTTTTACTTTGGCTCGAAACTTCAGGCGATCAAACAAATTTTGCCCGCTGCCACCCACAGCCGGAAAAATCTCCAGCCCGTTTGGCAAGCCGCGGTTGGAATTGCTGATTTTGTAGTTGGTTGCCAGCACCGTATCTTCCCCGACTTTTCCTGTCTGGGAGGCAAAGTAACGTACATAATCCGCTAAATTCGAATCCAAACTCAGGGTAGTAGAACGATACAAATAAACCCACCCGACTTTACCGGGCGCGGTAGGATCGATGACTTTGATTTCGTAACGCACAAATCCCTGCGATAGGAGGTCGCTGATCCAGGAGCCCGGATCGCGGTCGCCGGCGTCTTTTGCCATAAACACCAGCTCATCGTTGGCGTCCCAGGCGCCGTCATCCGGTAGAAAATAATTTTTACGACCGTTGTCGTCCACCACCTCGTCAATTTGAAATGGAATTTGTTCCCACTTGTTCAAATTGCTGCGGTAGGCATAAAGGTAAAGCTCATTATCGAACTCACCGATTTTAGCTCCGTTGAACTGCGGCAGACCGGTCACTACCACCGGCTCCAAATTCCGGTCCAGCGTTTTCATTTCCGCACCCGCACCAGGAACTGTCTGAACCATAAAGGTCAGTAAACCGACCATTAAAACTAAAACATTGCAGGATTTTTTCGTTATCATAGCTCCTCCCTCCTTTTCACATAAAAATACATCATCTGGGAGCTGCTAATGTTAGACGTACAGCTCGACTACTTCACTAAGACTAATTTTTTTGTGCTGACAAAGTTGCCTGAGTGCAACCGGTACAGGTACACACCCGTAGCCACCCCCCGACCGGCGTTGTCTTTGGCATCCCAGGTCACCGAATAGAAACCCGGATCGTGTTCTCCATCCACTAAGGTCCGAATTTCCTGGCCGAGCAGGTTGTAAATGATCAGCGAAATTTTATTAGTCGTAGAATTATTTTGGGTGGTACCGGGAATTTGGTACTGAATGGTGGTTTCGGGATTAAAAGGATTCGGGAAATTTTGTGAAAGAAAATACGATTCTGGCGCTCCGATAAACGCGGTCACGGTTCCAGCAAATTCGAAACGACCATCGGAATCGATCTGCTTTAATCGATAATCGTATCTTCCTAACTGCAAATTTTTATCGACAAACTCATAATCGGATACGGCCGATTCAGCGGCAGCGATGAAGGCAATTTTGAGCCAGGCTTTCTGCCCAGCAGGGGATCGTTCGATTTCAAAGCCGGCGTGATGGATTGCCTGAACGGTTTGCCAGTGTAAATGGACGGTATTTTTATCCACATCCGCCTTGAAAAAAGCCAGCTGCACCGGCACCGTGTCAATTGTTTGAGAGAATGCACTCATCACGATGGGCGTTCTTTCCCATTCGGCAATTTTGCTGGCAACAGCGCTGGTTTTGTCGCTGCCCAGATAGTAGCCAGTGTAGCTTAAAATTGCCGGCGGCTCAATGCCGCCCGAAACCAGGATACCGGTATCGCCATAAGACTCTTTATCGCCTGTATCGTCGCCGACATTGGACATGGTATCGGCATAATACAGCTTGCGCTCGTTTCCTATATTTTTATCCAGGGGGAACAGATGCACCAGCGTTCCGAAAGTGCCGCCGATAAACACCCAGTTGTTGTCGGGCAGGAGATTGTCCACCGAATCCGCGAACGCTTCGCCTTCCGGCGCCCCGTCCACATCGAAGCCGGGTTCGGGATTGTTGGCGCTGACGATTTTGGTGTTTTTGTCTGCTACGCTCGCCTCCAAATCTAAAGACAAGCGCCCCGATGAAATAGAAATGCCCGTAGCTATTTCAGGGATTTCAAAAATAACCGAAGATGAATATGGATAATAAATAAATTTGGGTATAAAAGTTTCTTCTATTGTTAAGCCGAAAATACTTTTAAAAAGTGTAACTCGGTTTTCACGAATGACCCGAACCAGTCCATCTTTAAAACGAACCGAGTCAGACCGATCTGAGCGAAACATAAAATCGTTTTCGTTTAAAGTTAAAGTTATTAGAAGAGAAGCCGAAGCCCGAATCTTCAGCCGATCGAGCACATGGGTGCTGTCTCCACCACCGGTGTGCGTAATCAAAAGATCGTCTGGAAAACCGTTTTCTCCGTTAAAAAGATGATAATATTTAGATTTGACCCCATCGTCCCCCTGACCCGCTGCGCCCGGCGGTACGTATTCCACGTAATCGGTTAAGTTGTCATCCAGACTCAATGTGTTGGACTGGTACAAATACACCCACGCTTTATTTTGATTGGTCGGATTGGTGAGTTCGATTTCATAGCGCTTTCGGGTTTTGGAATTAGCGTCATCGATCCAGGTGTCGGACTGTTGCCAGGCATCCCGCGCCAGGAAAACCAATTCATCGTCGGCGTCAAACAGTCCGTCGTCTTCAAAAAAATAACTGAGCGTGCTATCCTGCATTCCCTTTTCATCGATTTGAAACGGGATCATCTGCCATTTTTGTTCGGTGTCGTTGAAGCAAAACAAAAACAGCTCAGCAACTGACACCCCCTCAAAATCGGGCACACTGCTGCCCTGAATAACGATGGGTTGATAATCTCGCTCGAGAGAAGCCGTTTGCGTAAAGGATGTCGTGACGAGTGAAAAAATGAACAATAAGCAGACAGGATACTTTTTCACAACAGATAACATACGCCACCTTTCCTTGAATGATTCGTGGTGGTCAATTAAAATCTACTATCAGCTTGAACGCGGCGGCAATGCGTCTAACTGAAGCTTTTTACCGCTTTGTCCACACCTTCAAATGTTTCAAAAATCGTAATCAGTTTGGTGATCATAAAAAGGCTTTTTACTTTTTCTGTAACATTAGCTAATTTTAGTTCACCTCCCGCATTTTTTGTGGTGGTCATGGAGCCCATGAGCGCACCCAGCCCCGAGCTGTTCATCCACTTCACTTTTCCTAAATCGATGACGATTTTCGTAACGCTGTTCCCGACCAGCTCTTTGACCTTGTCATGAATGGCGGTGGTTTCCGGCCCACCCATGAGTTTCCCTTTCAACGCTAATACCGCTACTTCGCCATGCATCTGTTCTTTTATTTGCATAGTAAACCCTCCTGAGACATTGGGATGAAATTCTAAATGGGTGAAATGTAGTGCAAATGTAACATAATTTTACAATGATGTCAATATTTTTTTTGCTTGATATTTTCTGGCAGTTGACGATAACAAAACTGTACGCGATGAGGATTCAGCTCTGGTTGTTTAGAAAATGAAATCAATATTTTACGGCATGCTTTTGGCGATAATCATGTTCCAATCGACAGAGTTGCATGCACAATCTGCTGCGCAAAAGTTCGGGATCGGTTTGCTAGTGGGCGGTTCCAGATTGTATGGCGACGTCACCAACATCCGTGCGTCCCTGGCCAGCGGAGTCATTTTCAGATACAAATTGCATCCCAACTTTGCGGTTTCTGTAAACGCCAATTACGGTAAATTGTCCAGCGCGGTGAATGCATTCGATACCCATATTTTCAACGCCCTTTTTTCTGGTTCCTTGTTCTTATTTCCGAAAAGTCCGTATCGACCTTTTGTTTCGCTGGGGCTATCGGCGTTTCATTATTCAACCCGGGACGGCAACGGCAGACAGTTGATGGATTTCAACGGTCGGCCTATCAAAGGCTGGAACGGGGCTTTGCAATTTGGACTGGGTTTTGAACTTTTCAACGGAGCCAACTGGGCGTTCAACACGATGGGGTACTACTTAAATACTTCCGTCGACGAATTAGACGGCATCGCGCGTGGCAAAAAGGACGGCTTTGCGCAAGGTTTTGTGAGCTTGGTTTATTATTTCGATCAAAAGCCAAAGCATGAGGAATCCGGATCAGCATTTCGAGGCCGGCATGCAAATCGTATCGTCATCGAGGAAGTAAGACGAACGAATCCGGCCAGCGGCAACACTTTAGAATTGTTTAAAAGGAGCATTGCTTTTGAGCACAACAGCGCCGAAATTACAGCGGATTCAAAATGGCATCTGATGAAAATTTATCGCTATCTAATTGCCAATCCCGATGAAAAAATTGAACTTTTAGGCTCCAAAATTGAATCGGCATGCGATCCCAACATCAAAGCACTGATTTACTCGCGTGCGGTTTCCATCAAAAAGTATCTGGTAGAATTGGGCATCGCTCCGAACAGAATTATCATCACGACCCCGCCACTTTAAGGGTATTAAACAAATTTGTTTTGCTGCGTTCTCTTCTTCCTCCTGAGCCGTCGGTCTGTTTGCTGACGGCTTTTTTTATCTGTTGAAATAGCTTGTGCCAATCAGAATTTCTTGGCGCCTGGACAAACCACTAATATCCTTATTTAGACAATGTTCAGGTGGCCGGTGCTATCCGCAGACGAGCATCCACGCCCTGACATTTTTGCCGTTGGGGAAAAAGCAGAAATGGATTGATGTCCAGTTCGATGATCTGTGGGAAATCCTGCGCCATTTGCGATAGTCGCAGCAGGACCTCTTTCACAATTTCTAAATCCACGGGCGGCTCGCCCCGGACACCTTTTAAAATCGCCAGACCTTTGATTTCATAAATCATCTCGTGCACATCGGTATCGGTGACTGGCACGATCCGAAACACCACATCCTGCAGGATCTCTACATAAATCCCGCCTAAACCAAACATGACAAACGTACCAAACTCGGGAATGGAATGCAAACCCATGATGATCTCTTTGCCGTCGGCCAACATTTCCTGAACCACGAATGAGGTGTTTTGTGGTGGGACTCTTTTCGCTTTTAATTTTTCAGCCATTTTGAGATAAGCCAGCTCCAGCTCCGCCTCGCTCTGCAGGTTCAGCTGAACACCGCCCACCTCTGATTTGTGAATGACCTCACTTGAAGACACCTTTAAAGCAAGGGGAAATCTCAGAGTCTGTGCCGCCTGTAAAATCTCCTTCAAGCTGCGGCAGGTTTTTGTTTGAATACAAGGAATGCCGTAATATGTTAGTATTTGCTCAACTTCTTCAAAAAGGAGAAATTCGCGATGCGCCTCTTGAGCGTTTTGGATGATAGTTTCTACTTTTTGTTTTTCAACCGAAAAGGTTTTAACGGAGCCGAAATCCTTTTTCAGCCAGCTGCTGTAACGGTACATGGCCGCCAGCGTGTGTGCAGCGGATTCGGGAAAAGGGTAAGCCGGAATGCAGTTTCGATGCAGTTCCTCCACGCCCGTGGCCACACCTTTTACTCCCATGAAGCAACCGAGCACGGGCTTTTCAAACTGCTGTGCCACTTGCGAAATTTTTTGAGCCACCTGCACTGGATCGGTGATGATGGGCGCCACAAATATCACGATAGCGGAATCGACGTTTTGGTCCTGCAGCACTTCGTTAAGCGCAAACTGGAATTCCTCCGGCCCGCCGCCCGCCAGCAAGTCCACCGGATTGTTGACGCTGGCATCCACAGAAAGCGACTCTTTCAATTTGGTGCGGGTCTTTTCTTCAAATTCTACCACTTCCAGACCCGCGCTCTCACAGGCATCCGCCGCCATGATTCCCGGCCCTCCGGCGTTGGTGATGATGGCCACGCGGTTACCCTTTGGCAGCGGTAAATTCGCCATGCCCATGGCCAGGTCGAACATCTGGTTGATGGTATCTGCTCGAATGACGCCGCACTGATTAAACAGAGTATCAAACGTGCGATCCGCGCCCGCCAGCGCGCCGGTGTGCGATGATGCGGCTTTTGCCCCCGATTTGGTACGGCCAGATTTCACCACGATGATGGGCTTTTTTCGACTGACTTCCCGCGCTAATTTGATGAACTTTTGCGGATTCCCAAAACTTTCCAGGTACATTAAAATAACTTCTATGGAAGGATCGTCCCGCCAGTATTCCAGCAAATCGTTACCCGACACGTCGGCTTTATTGCCGATGGAGACAAACATTGACACTCCCAAATTGAGCTCCCGGGCGTGCTCCAGAATGGTTTGTCCCAGCGCTCCGCTTTGCGAAACCATGCCGATGTTGCCGGCAATGGGTACGGTGGAGGCAAACGTAGTATCCAAGCGAATTTGCGCATCCGTGTTGATAATGCCCATGCAGTTAGGCCCGATCATACGTATGTGGTTTGATTTGATGATGTCCACAATACTTCGCTCCAACTTTGCTCCTTTTTCGCCGGTTTCTTTGAAGCCGGCCGTGATGACGACCAAGCCTTTTACACCGTATTCTGCGCATTCCTTGACCACATCTAAAACAAATTCTTTTGGTACAACGATCACTGCCAGGTCCACGGGTTCTTTGATTTCGCTTATACGCGGATACGCCCGAACGGAATGGATATAACGCGCCTGCGGGTTGACCGGGTAAACCGGGCCATTAAATTCGCTTTGTAACAGCTTATCGAAGATTTCCCGGCCTAATGCGCCTTTGTGGGTGGAAGCGCCAATTACCGCCACGGATTTCGGTCTAAATATGGCATCTAACGAGTTTTGCATAGAATTAGCATTAAGTGTAATTTGAATTGAATATATTTTAGGTTTGAGTTTTTTCAAAATCATTCAACTACCGTCGCCGGAGGCGTTCAACAATCACATTTCCGTCCGCGTCCAACCGTCCTCGCACCTCCACATAATCTCCAACTCGAGGGGCCTTTTTTAAACGTACTCCCTGGGTCATTACCAGATTTAATCCGTCCAATTCCCATTGTTTATTTAAACGTCCATGCAGCCGGACGCGCGCTCCGGCCGGAATTTCCGCGGGCTTGCCATTCAAGTCGCGTGCACCCTGTTCGATCCATTTTTCGATAAGTTCAATTTCTCCCTCGCTGAGAAAAGGCGGTCCGTCAAACGGCATTTGTGGCCGGGCTTGTCCGCGAATTCGCCGCAGCAATTCACTGGCGGCTGGCTTGCCGGGTACCACTGCGACTCGTTCCCCACCCAGTAGAATTGCCTGGTAACTGCTCAAAACCAGACCCTCGGGTGGGGTGCCTTTCAAACCACGCTCCATATGACATTTGGCGCAGCGCAATTTAAAAATGTTCTTCACATCCCCGAAATTCAAGTACCTTGATTGCTGCTTTTTCCCAGCACGCTCTTGCGCAACCCCGGAACGCGGTTTTTGGGCCGGCTTCGAATCCGTCGCCCCGGCCGCAATCCATTTTTTCAGCAAGGTAATTTCTTCCTCCGTCAACCAGGGCGGTCCATACAGCGGCATGCGCGGTTGGCTCTCACCGGTGACGCGTTTGATCAATTCACTTTTTTGCGGATTGCCAGCCACAACCACCGCCCCATTTTCACTGCCTTTCAGGATGTATTCGTAACTGGTCAATCGCAGTTTTTTAGGGGCAGTTTCACCATTATGACAGTAGAGGCAGTTGTTTTCAAAAATGGCTTTAATGTCTGAGTAAGTGGGGGCATCCGGGACTTGAATGGCGGTGAGTAAAACATTTATCAAAACAACTAATAGTGAAATAGACATTTACGAACCTTCCATTTTCATTAATAGGAATGTAAAAAAACATTGCCTGATTTGGATAAATTTAACACAATTTTAGTCAATTTCAATCATTTAATTGATGAAAAGATTGGCAGATCGATGCAAAGCAGCAATCATTTTTTTATTAAATTACTCAAGTTTCGCACTTAGATAATTTAAACAAAAACAAATAAGGTCAAGCTGA
>JBHHXN010000130.1:0-14841 GCA_046757025.1 bacterium | reverse complement strand
GAGGACAGCAGCGCTTTCATGGCTGGCGGCACCAGCACATGCGAAACCAGAATGGAAAAATTTTTCAAACCTTCCCGGTGCGCCTGCCAGACCGCCATGGCGTTGTTGGGGGCGGTGGTTTCAAAGCCCACCGCAAAAAACACCACTTTTTTGTCGGGATTTTCCCGGGCGATTTTCACCGCGTCCAGGGGCGAATACACCACCCGCACGTCGCCGCCCTCGGATTTGACCATGAACAGATCTTTCTCAGAGCCCGGCACCCGCAGCATGTCGCCAAAAGAAGTGAAGATCACCTCCGGCCGGCCGGCGATTTGCAGCGCTTTGTCGATCTGCTCCAGAGGCGTCACGCACACCGGACAGCCCGGACCGTGCACCAGTTCGATTTCTTTAGGCAGCAGTTGGTCGATGCCGTTTTTGATGATGGAATGGGTCTGACCGCCGCAAATTTCCATGATGATCCACGGACGGGTGGTGACCGCGCGGATTTCTTTCAGAATGCGTCTGGCAATGTCCGGGTTGCGGTATTCGTCGAGGTACTTCATGATCCGTCCTCCTTTTTCTGTTTTTGCTGGCTTTCCTCCAGCGGCATGCCGAAAATATCGGTGCCCTCTTCGGCCGCGGCTTCCACCAGCTCGTTCCAGACTTCGTAGGTTTTCTGCGCCTCCTCTTCATCGATGATGCTGATGGCAAATCCCGCGTGCACGATGGCATATTGCCCGATTTCAATTTCCGGAACGTATTCCAGACAGGCGGTATTGACGGTGCCCGCATAATCAATTCGCCCCATTTTTAAACCGTTTTCATCGTAGATTCCGAGAACTTTCCCGGGAATGGCTAAACACATATCGCACCTCTATTATTTGAAAATAATTTGTCACACTTATTTACTTTACTTCTGCAGTGAAAATGTACTTTTCTTTTTCTAAATAAAAGTACATTAGTGATTTGTCATTGTCAATGCTATTGCTTGACAACTCCATTCTAATAGGGCTGCTTCAATGACTCGCCGCATCCGCGATCACCAGCTGCCCCAGGGCCAGCCCGCCGTCGTTGGCGGGCACCTGTTTGTGCGTGAGCACCTCAAAATCGTGCGCTTTGAGTCGCTGAATCAGATATTCAAATAAATACGGATTTTGAAACACGCCGCCGCTCAAGCCTACCCGATTTATGCCGGCTTCGGTGCGAGCCAATTGGGCCGATTTGAGAAAAATTTCACCAAGCGTGCGGTGAAAACGGGCTGAAATCTTCCCAACAGCCGTGCCCTTTTGAATATCCGCCACCACGGCTTTAATCAACCTGTCCACAGGCAAAGCGCCTTTTGAAGGCCTCGCCAGCAGCCGATCTTCATAGGTGTCCAGACAACCAGGATCGAGGGCCATCTCCAGCTCGATGGCGGCCTGCGCCTCAAAGTTGATTTCATGGCGGATGTTCAGCAGCGCCGACACCGCATCGAACAGCCGGCCGCAGCTGGAAGTCAGCGGCGCGTTGACCTGTTTTTCGATCATCTGAACGATGACCTCGGCCTGCTGCCGGCGCACCCTTTGCACGAACGTCAGCTCCAGCTGGAAAAGCTCGCGGCCGAACGCCTGGAACAGGTAGCTCAGCGCCATACGCCAGGGCTGACGAATGGCCGCCGCGCCACCGGGCAAAGCCACCGGTTCGAGCCAGGCATACCTTTCAAATCTGCGAGCGTCGCCGATGAGCACTTCGCCGCCCCAGATGGTGCCGTCGGTGCCGTAGCCGGTGCCGTCGAGAATGATGCCGATGGTCGGCGTTTCCACGCCGTTTTCTGCCATCACCGCAACCAGATGTGCGTGATGATGCTGCACCCCGATTTTAGGGCAATCCGTCTGTTTTAAAGCCCATTTGGTGGAAAGGTATTCCGGGTGCAAATCATACGCGATAACCTCCGGCGTAATTTGCAAAATCTGTTGCAGATATTCGATGCTGTATTCAAAGAAGTCCAGCGCGGAGGGATTGTCCAGATCCCCGATGTGCTGGCTTAAAAACACCGCCTCATCGCGGCAGAGGGCGAAGGTGTTTTTCAGCTCGCCGCCGCAAGCGAGGATGCGTTTGCGCGTGGGATGGGCGAGAAAAACTGGCGCCGGCACGTAACCGCGAGCACGCCGAATCGCCCGCATCTCTCCCGCAACACAGCGGACGATAGAATCGTCAGCGCGCTGCCGGATTTCCCGGTCGTGCAGCAGAAAATAATCCGCCAGCGGCGCCAGCCTGTCCAGCGCTTCCTGATTGCCGATGGCAATGGGCTCTTCGCTGAAATTGCCGCTGGTCATCACCAGCGCGTCGAAAGGCTCCCGCAGCAGAAGATAGTGCAACGGGGTGTACGGCAGCATAAATCCCAGGTAGCGGTTACCCGGCGCCACCGCAGGCGCCAGGCTGTGTTCGGCATGCGCTTGTAAAAGCACGATGGGCCGGGTGGGCTGCTGCAATGCCTGCGCTTCTAATTCAGAAATCTGACCATATTTGCCGATGCTGTCGAGATCCGCGGCCATCATGGCGAACGGTTTCTCGGCCCGGCCCTTACGCCGGCGCAGCTCCTGCACCGCCGACTCGTTGCGGGCGTCCACGGCCAGATGAAAACCGCCGACCCCGCGCACGGCCAGAATCTTGCCGGCCCTCAGCAAATTTACCGCCGATTCGATGACGTCGTCAGCGGCCACCTCTCGGCCATCCTGGTCGTGCAAACTCAATTTGGGACCGCATTGGGGACAGGCATTGGGCTGCGCATGAAATCGGCGGTTGCCGGGATTGTGATATTCCTCTGAACAAGCCGGGCACATGGGAAACACTTTCATGGACGTAAACGGCCGGTCGTAGGGGATGCGCTCCACAATGGTGAAGCGCGGACCGCAATTGGTGCAATTGATAAACGGATAGCGATATCGACGGTCGTGGGGATCGAACAGCTCCCGCAAGCAATCTTCGCAGATGCCGATATCCGGCGAGATCAGCGTAGTGGGTTGAGTTTTACCGTCACTGGCCTGGATGACAAACTCATTTTCGCCGAGTGGGTCGATTTCTGCAGTGCACAATTCCACGATTTTCGCCATGGGCGGCGCCTCTGAACGCAGTCGCTGTCGGAAGTCTTGCAACCGCTGCGCGGAGCCTTCCACTTCGATGAGCACGCCGTCGCTGCGGTTGTTGACAAATCCGCCCAGGCGGTACTCTCGGGCCAGCCGGTACACAAACGGCCGAAAGCCCACTCCCTGCACGATGCCATTGATGACCAATTTTTCACGTCTGAGATTCATCGAAATCACACACAATTTAGCTATTTGAAACGTTCGCTCGAAGATTGATTTTGAGAATGAAGAGCAAGCACGAAAACGATTAATTTGTCATTGCACTGTGTTTTTTGTGAGACGAAGCGATCTCCATCCTTACCTAAACTAAGATTGTTTTTTCATCACCATGTCTTTCAGCCAGGCAAACCAAGCGTCCAGTCCGTCGCCGGTGCGACACGAAATTTCAAATATCTTCAGATCGGCGTTGATGCGCCGGGCGTTGTTTTTCACTCTATCCACATCAAAATCAGAAGTGCCAAGGAGATCGATTTTATTCACCACCATTACGGACGAGCGTCGAAACATGCCGGGATATTTTAACGGCTTATCGTCGCCTTCGGTGGTGCTGATCAAAACGACTTTCATGTCTTCGCCCAGATCGTACGAAGAGGGGCAAACCAAATTGCCGACATTTTCGATGAACAAAATCTCCAGCTCCTCGAGGTTTAATTCCGGCAGTACGCCAGTGATCATTTTGGCGTCCAGATGGCAGGCGCCGCCAGTGACCAACGGCCGCACCATTTTACCGCCGGCCCGCAAAAGCCGGTCGGCGTCGTTTTCGGTTTGCACGTCGCCGGCGATATGACCGATGCCAAACAAGGCATTGAGCGCGCCAATGGTTTTCTCCAGCAAACTGGTTTTGCCGGAGCCCGGCGAGCTCACCAGATTGAGCGTGAGAATCTTTTGCGAAGTGAGCCGCTGCCGAATCGCGGCTGCCAGCCGATCATTTTCAGAAAGCACCTTTTTTTCAATGGAAATTTTTTCAGCCATCCTTTGTCCTTTCGAGAATAATACCGTCTCCTTCTGTGCTGCGGTTTTGCGTAAACAGAAGAATGGAATGTTTAGAAAACGCTCGTATTAAAGCTGTGTGATCAAAACCCTGGGGGCCACCTCCAACATCGTGGGCATTTTCGAGCGAATATTTTGCAGAAGAAATCGTACAAATGCGCCGCACGTGCAAATCAAACATCAGCAAGTGAATGATTCGTCATCCACTTCCAAATAGACGATTTGTAGTTCTTCTCCTTTGGTCACCTGAATATGTCCCGAATGACAGTTTGGGCAGGCAAAAACAAAATCATGCACTTCAAAGTCGTGCGCACAGTCGCGACACACGCCCTGCACAGCGACATTTTCGATTTCAAGACGGGTTTGGCTCAAAGGGGTTTGGCTGGTGATCACTTCAAAATTAAAGCGTAACGATTCCGCATCCACGCAGCTCAGCACCCCAATCTGAATGCCCACTTGTTTCACCGAGGAGATTTTGCGCGCTTGCATTTCCTGCATGACCGTCTCAAAAATGGAGTTGGCAATGGCAAGCTCGTGCATTAATTCTGTTTCCAATCTCGTGAGTTGATCTTATATCGATTGAGCAGTCGGTGAAACGAGCGGCGATCGATGCCGCTGTTTTTGGCGGCCTGTGTAATGTTGCCGTTATGTCGTGTCAACATTTTGACCAGATATTCGCATTCAAATTGCGCCAGCACTTGGTCTTTGGCTACTTTGAGCGGCGTGTCAATTTGTACGGTTTGAACGCTGTCCTGGCGACCCACAATTTTATCAGGCAAATCCACGGGCTGGATCCAGTCCGTTGCAGCCAGCGTGATGGCGCGTTCGATAACGTTTTCTAACTCACGTACGTTTCCAGGCCAGTTGTAGTTTTCCAAATAGCGCAACGCTTCTTCGGAAAAGCCTTTGATATTTTTGGGTGAAAGTTTTATATATTTCTCGATGAAATGTTTGCATAAAATCGGAATATCTTCCCGGCGTTCGCGGAGAGGCGGCAGGTGAATGGAAATAACATTCAAGCGGTAGTACAAATCTTCACGCAGCGCACCGCTTTCGAGGGCTTCTTCCATTTTGAGATTTGATGCTGAAATGATGCGGACGTCCACGTCGACCAGCTCGGTGCCGCCCACTCGTCGGATTTTTTTATCCTGCAGCATACGCAGCAATTTCACCTGCAAAGTCGGACTCAATTCGCAGATTTCGTCCAGGAAAAACGTGCCGCCGTCTGCAAATTCCAGTAGCCCGGGTTTGCGTCGAAAGGCGCCGGTGAACGCGCCTTTTTCATATCCAAATAGCTCACTTTCAAATAGATTTTCCGGAAATGCCCCGCAATTTACCGGTACAAAGGCGCGGGAGCTGCGGTAGCTGTGCACGTGGATACTGCGGGCAACCAGCTCTTTGCCGGTGCCACTTTCGCCAATGATGGCGATATTGGATTCACCATCTGCCACCCGCGCAATCATGTCGAACACCCGCTGCATGACCGGGCTCTTTCCGATGATGTTGTCAAAACTATAACGCTGCTGCAGTTGATTTTCCAGCGCCCGCTTTTCTTTGTATAAATTTCGATGGCTCAGCGATTTCTCCACCACCACTTTCAGCCGATCCGCTTTAAACGGCTTTTCGATAAAATCGAAGGCGCCCTCGCGCATGGCTTCCACCACCCGCTCCACATTGCCATAAGCACTGAAAATCACAAATGGCACGTCCGGGGCAATCAACTTGGCTTTGTGTAGCAGGTCCATTCCGCTCATGTCCGGCATGGACAGATCACTGATGATCACATCATATTGGCCGGTCTCGATTTCTGACAAAGCCTGCCGGCTATCGTGCATGGTCACGACCTGATAGCGACCGTTGTTTTTAAATATTTTCGAACAGCTCACCAACAGTTGTTTATCATCATCGATGATTAAAATTTTCGCTTTGGAAGACATACAATTACCCAGCTCCTCACATTATGTTAATTCTGCCTAACTCGGCTCCAGCCCAAACACATTTTCACATTCGACTTCACATAGATCATTTATTCATTGAATAATGCAATCGGCACAAACATTCATTCTGTGCGTGCCTATCCATTCATTCCCTGGTACATGCTGATTTTATTAACAATAATGTTTTCACTAAATATAAAAGAGTTAAGGAAATTGGCAACAAAAAAAACAGAATTTATAACAAACCTGAAATTTTATTGATCCGCTTTTTCCCGCACACCTCGAAGATATTTGACCAACAAAATGAATAAAACCAAAAAGCATATAAGCAGCAGGTATTCCAGGCCTTTTGTTTCAAAAATGTTTACATACGTGTACGATTCCATCGATATGACTCCATGTTAAGATTCAAGCGCAAAAACTTGAGATTCTTTGAATACCGGCATGCGATTTACAATCCACCGGAAAACCCAGATTTCAGCAAAAACCACGGTAAGCGTCACCATTATCTCCATCCATGAAGGATAATATTTGACGGGTGCGTTCCAATTGAAGGCGATAACTGAATTATTTAATCTATTCAGAATAATGCCAATCAACGTCATGACTGCCGCTGTGCGAATGATGCCCAGACTGCGATTGCGCACACCATAAGCAAACATGAAACACGGAACGAGCACAAATCCGATGACTTCCACCAGATACCAGATTCCCCAGAAATCGTTGATCATCGCCCAGTGTCTTTCATGTATAAAAATAAGCGCTTTGAAAAAATAATAAACAAACATGGAAATGGCCGCTCCTTTCGCTAATCCGATGACGATCTCTTCGGAGGATGCGTGCTTGCGGGGATCGAGCAAGTGTTTGAAAACACGATGGCTAATCGTTCCTTCAAAAAGGATCATGGATAGGCCCGCAAAAATGCTGGAGAGTAAAAAGAGAATTGGGATAAACTCGGTGTACCAAAGAGGAGGTATTTTAGATTTGGCCAGTAAAAATAACGCGCCGAGTCCGGATTGATGCAGAGTCGAAAGCGTAATACCGAAAATCACGGCAGCCAGCGTCAAACTCATCATAAATTTACGAATTTTAGGCCATACCAGCCACTCTGCGATAACCGGCGAAAACTCAACGAACTCTGTCAGCATATAGAGTAAGAAATGCCACGACATCAAAAACAAAACCGAATTATATCCAAATGAATTGCCGATGATAGGCTTGATGATGTTCCAAGGTCGGCCGAGATCCAGAACCAGAGCGCCCGCATAAAAGATGTAAGCCAGCAGCCCGTTAAGAACGGTCGCCCGTACGATGGGATGGTATTTTTCCACCCGCATGACATAAACCACAAAGGTGATGATGTAGGCGCCAGCGGCAAACGCAACGCCCGTCACCACATCGAAGCCAATCCAGAACCCCCAGGGGGAATCCTGAGAGAGGTTGGTCACCGCGCCCAGCCCTTTCGTAAACTGTACTACCAAAATAATGAAACCCGCCAGCATGACCGGAACCGAAATGATGTTAAATGGCGTGATTATTTTACCTTTCGGTTTCATTTCCTGCAGCAGAAATTTTGCAACACTTTTTGATGTGCGATTGCGGTTAGGTTTGTTTCGCATTTGATTACCCTTCCTGATCAGCTTCCTCTTCTTTGTTGTCGGTTAAAAAGCTCAGCCCCCGCAGCAAAGCTGGGAATCCAAACAGAATGACGGGTACCGCATACAAAAAATCTCTGGTATATTCTGGGTACGGCGTGGTTCCCAAATCGGTGCGGAATCCCAACTGCTCAAACGGAACCGCCGACAGATACAGCCAGCCGGTGCCGCCAACTTCGTGTTCTCCGTAAATTTGGTGTACATATTTTGTGGGATGGTGGTAAACCCGCACGCGGGCGACTTCCATCAAGTCTCGCTTCATACCGAACATCAACGCATCGGTGGGGCAGGCTGCGATACAAGCCGGCTTTTTGCCCTGCTGCAGCCGTTCCCAGCACATATTGCACTTCTGGATTTTAGGATTCCATTCATGGTACTCAAATTTTGGAATGTTAAAAGGGCAGGAAACCATGCAAAATCGACAACCCATGCACTTGTCGGATCTCCAGATAACCGGCCCGTCTTTGGTTTTGTACATGGCATTGGTCAAACAAGCCGCGGCGCAGGCCGGCTGCCAGCAGTGCAAGCATTGTCTTTTGACAAACACTTGCCCTTTTTCTGTTTCATAACGATTGACTACGGTCCATTGTTTTTCGCTGGTCTGCCGCTCATTTTCCAGGGCCAAATCGTTTTCGATATCCGGCACGAAGAGATCGTGAGCTTCCGAGCAGGCTCTCTCGCAGGAACGGCAGCCGATACAGCGGGTCGTATCCACCAGCACACCCACAAATTCTTTATAGTATTACTTCTGAACTTTTGCATTTTTTTGCCAAGAAAAATAAAAATCGAAAACCGGAAACCGAAATTCGTCGTCTATAGATTTTGAAATAGACAAGCCAACTCTGGAATTCCTTTTTGCGAATTTCGCTTTTCGGTTTGCGGCTTTTCGCTGCATTAGGCTTTACTGCCTCTTCTGCGTTGAGTTTCTGGCTAGCCAGAGCGGTGCCAGCCGCGCCGGCTAATTTTAAAAAATTTCGTCTATCCAATTGCAGCCTCCTTTCAGGCAGGAGTGTTAAGTGGTGCAACCTGCCTGTTCATTTCAAAACCGGCTTTTCTTGCCCGAATGGCAAAAACCACAATTGGCGCTGGCTTCCGCGCCCTGGCCAATTTCATGACATTGCCAGCAATTCTTGTGGATAACCACCTTGGATCTCAAAGTTTCATCCGCAATATTTGCTGGCGAGGTGTGATGACAATTGGAACACGTCTGGGCCAAAACCGGTGTTTTTTTTTCATGATGACAAATTTTACAGTCGATCCAGAAATCATCAAAATAATCTGTATGACGTTACAATCGATCTTTTTTGATGGATTCTGGCGAGCAAAGTCCAGCAAATCTTTCACGATTTCGCGGCAGCGCTTGGTTTCCCGCACGATGACTTCCTGGGCTTTTTTCTTTTCACCGTCAAAATCGACCCGCTTCAACAGGTAACTGCTGTAGGTTAACACACCGGTCAGCGGGTTGTTAATTTCATGCGCCACTCCTGCGGCGAATCGGCCCAGTAAAGCCAGCTTGTCCGATTGCACCAGTTGTCTTTGCGCTTCCGCCAGCTTTTGGGTCATTTCATTGAAAGAATCACTGAGATGTCCCATCTCATCATTGGTGACGACTTTGATCCTGTAATTGAGATGGCCTGCAGCCGCTTTGCCGGTAGCCTCCACCAATTGGCTAACCGGTTTGCCGACGAATTTTTGGACCAGAAACCAGAGCATAACGCTGATGGCGACGATGGCGCTCAAAGCAAACAAAGCCAATTTAGCCTGTTCGGCATTGATTTGCTCCTCCACTTTCCACAGCGACATGGTGACGTCCAAAACACCCAGCACTTTTTGCTGCACCTGGTGGGCATGACAGGATGCCTGCCAGCAACCGGGCTCGTTGTATATGGGGTTGATGATGCCGAGATTCTTTTCATTTTCTTTTGCGTTGAAAGTGCGCGTACATTCGGGGATCGTCAACCGCTCCAGCGCCTGATCCGCGAGATGGCAGGCGTAGCAGGACTCGGCTTGTTTATCCACCAACTGTCCAATTTCGGTTTTATCCGATGAATAGAAGATCTCCCCTTCTTTGTTAAAAATGCGGATTTTTTCGATACCCTCCTGCTGGCCGATGGTGTCGATGATGCGATGTACACGCTGGCGCTGGTTGAGCAGCATATCGTATTTCGTGCTGCTTTTGATGGTTTCGCTCAATTGATTGGCATTGTGTTCGATTTGTGAAATGAGGGCCTGGCGCTGTGAATTGACGATGAAGTAGGAAAATATCGAGATGATGAAGATGGCGACACTTCCAACAGCTAAAATGAGTTTAGAACTGATTTTGTTTTTCATGGCGCTGCAGGCGTTAAATCTCCAGCTCTACTTTAGTCAAAAACCATACCAGATTCTTAAGAGAGTTGGCAGCTTGAATAGCGCACCCTAAGTCACAATAAATATTTACCTTAGGTATTTTGATTCTCCTGAACTCGAAAATCACTATTCTCCCTAAACTCTCAAAAATGAGAATATATTTTTTGAAATTCTCAATTCTAAGAAGCGTCCCGTACCGACAAATTTCAGGTGAGATGAAAACCGTTGGATGGTGTGAGATGAAATAAGGGATCGTGCCCAAAATATCGATAACAAAAAGGCATCAAAGACGATGGTTAACTACATCCGGACAGAATGTTTAAAAAATACCCACGGCCGCCATCATTTTTTCATTTGACGGCGGGCCGTGGGAGCCGTCTTACCAGTTGTTGTGCGCCCAGATAACCAGATTCGGCAAAGCGCTTCCGCCCGCTGCCACGTTGTTTTTGACGATGCTGAATGGGAAGTGGTACTCTTGCTCGCCGCCGGAGTGCGCGCCAATTATATAAGGTAAACCACTCCACCAGCCGAATACCGGACCGCCAGAATCGCCGCCGCTGGAATCGGCGCGATACTCCAGCTCCACGCCGGCGCCATCGTTGTCGTCATCGATGATGGGAAACCAAGTTATGCGGCTGGGACGTTGCCCAAACGCCACCGCGCCCGGATACCCACATTTCGTCCAGTAGTTGCCGTCTTCCCAGCTGTCGTGATAAGTTTTGGTACCGAACCAGCCCAGGGTATTTCCCAGCGGCGTGTACAATTTAAGCACCGCCATATCGTCACCCTGGCCGTGATTCTTGTACCCGCGCACGGATTGTACATAAGAGTAAACCCCGCTGCCCAGCAAAGAGGCGCCATCGTAATAAGCCGGGATGAACTGCATCATCCAGGGGCTGCTACCCCAGGGGACCACGTGACTGGCTGTGACCACTACATTTCTGCCCACCAGGGCGCCGGCACCCGACCAGGAAGGGCCCGGGCTGCTGGGATCGGTCCATGCGAAAACTCGACCCACACAACGCCAGGGATAGGCGCTGGGGTAGTACACTTGCCGGTCATCCGGACCAAAGATGTAGTGCGGCGTTACCCGGCTGCCTCGAACTCGTCGCATGGAGCGCACTTCGCGTGGCCCGCTTATTTTGGGATGATAGGCAATCCCACTCCAACTCGGAATATGCGGATCGAGATTTTCAGCTTCAAAAACGAGGTCATCGGAACGCGGCAGCTCCTCGATCTCATCCCCCAGTTGACCTACCGTAAAATTGCTGCCGAGCTGAAACGACCACATGCCTTTTTTACCGATTTTTGTCATCTTAAAATCGTCCGCATCCAATTCGTCGCTCAAAGCCGTGATGTAAAGCGCGGCATTGCGGCGCAGCTCTAAAAGCTCCGGCGAATCTGCCTGATCTAACTTGTTGTCCAGTTGCACCAGATCCTCGTTGGTCATCGGCGCCTCCAGAATTTTGTGTTGATTGTCTTTATATTTAGGAACCATGTTACCTCCTTTCATGATGTCTCACGGAATCGCCAATTAGTCATTTTGCCGGCGTCCCGTTTCATCATGATAGTTAAAATGAGAAGTCACGACTGGTTATGCATGCCTTTCTACGGTCATCCAATTTGCTCAGTATGACTATCCTGGAACAGTGCCAAGCAAACAGGATAACCGCCATTCCAGCCAGTTAATAAACATGAAAAATCAATTTACAGTACGACCGCGTTGAAAATCCCTGAATAGTTACGATGGAGAGCAGGATGTCGAATCAATCGGTGGTTTGCCAAGCAGGATTGCATAAATGGACGACTGTGGATGATGATTTTACCGCTCGAAGATTCTCTCAAAGCGTCTGATGCGTCACGTAATACAGCATGGCGATGGCCGCCGCCGTCAGCACATGCCAAAGCCCATGCCCCCAGCGTCTAAGCGGGAAACTCCGCGCTTTATCGAGATTCCAGATCAAATAGGCCACAGCAAACAGCGCAAACGAACCGATCAAATAGGCGTTCAAAAGCGACTGCTGGCTTCTCAGCATATTCCAGATCAGGAAAGCATAAGTGAGCACCAAAAACACACCGATCTTGAGCGACATGTTGCCGCGATATTTGTAGCGCAAAAAATAACCCGCTAAAGTGGCCACCAAAATCATCAGAAAAGCCGCCAACGCATCGGTCAGACCCAAAAAACGGAAAGCAGCGTACGCGGTCAGTGCAGAAAACAGCGCATACATGGCGCTGGCGTCGAGACTGCCAGCCCAGCGCGTAGAAGTTGCGTGATACAACGCAGAACCGGCGCAAAGATAGAGTAAGGTTAAGGAAAGGACGTAGGTTGGCAGCGTATTCAGCGTGAACATGAGGAACAAACCGCCGGTAACATACGCGACGTTGGTGTAGGTATTGACCGGCTGCTGAGGAAGCTTTTTCAAACCGAGACTGCAATTGTTGAGCTCAGCTTCCCACCAGCCGCCCTTGCAGGGACGATATCCAGATAATAATGCTGGATTAAGACTACGGAAGATTTCGCGCAAGGCGATTCCGACTATCACAGTGCCCCCGATGGCGATAGCAATGGATATGAATAGAGTCATAACGGTACCTCCAATCATTGAAAGTATTTGGGGAGGGTAAAATCATTTTACCCCTTGCTTTGAAGTAAACTTGAACTACTTTGTGACCAGGCGAGTATCTGTGTAATAATATAATATTCTCAACTCACCCGCCACGGCCTGAAACTGGCCTTAATATAGTAGATACAATTAAATTTCAAAATCTCTCAAAACTGAAAAATTTGTGCACTGCTCGGTCAAGTTGCGCATTATCTAATACAATCCTGATTAGAATTGAAATTATCCTAATCACATAACCTCTTTTTTTTCATTCATTCTTAGTGAAGATAAATCATACACTCCTACAACAGTCGTGATAACTTAATATTTGAGAAGTCAAATTCTGTCCTTTTTTGGCAAGAAATGAAAATTCAAATCCCAAAAAACAAAGATTTCACGCTAAGGCGAAAGGGATTGCAAAGAAAACCTTTGCGTATTCTTTGCGTCTCGGCGACTTTGCGTGCGCTATTAAATATTTTTTTTGGTTCCGGCTTGTCCGGGTTAGGTAAGAAGGATGTTAAACTGTGATTACAGAGAGAGACTCTTTTCATACATGGGAGCACTGATCATCAACAGCTACTGTAAATTGTAAAAAAAATATTTTAAGACTATCATAATTGCTGAAATTTTAGAGACTTTTTTTGGAATCAATTTCCATAACTATACTGTAGTTTGGCAAAATATATTGTTCTTTAAAAAAATAGGTCATTTAAACCGACTATTTGTTGGTTTTAAGCGCATTCACCCTTTGCCCCGTCTAGATGTTTTGATAAATTGTGCGCTTTGTGCGATTATGCCGCTTGCTTATACCATTTGTTGAGTGCTTGCTCTACAGAGCCGAGGTTTAAAACGCATTGGCAGAAAGTGCGCAAAAAAGCTTCCTGCTGTTCTTGGCGGTGCAGGGCAATGACATCGCTCAAAGTTTTGAAGTCGGCTGTATTTTCTTCAAATTTTCGCCAGTGCAAGTAGGCTAACGCCATACAGACCAGATCAAAATATTTTGAGATGCCTTCATAGGAACGCAAGCGGAAATCGCCCAAACCCAACCGGACTTTCAGGTACAAGTGGTCTATCTCAACTGCCCAACGCCGCATATAGCGACTCAGTGCTTCTTGAACACTCAATGAGAGGTCGGTGGTCATGAAGAACTCAGGACTTTTGTCCCGTTGGTGCCTTTTGGAAATCATTATACAGACTTCGTGTTTGATGTCCTTTAGGTGTCCCTTGAGGGAGCATACCCAATAACAGGTCGACGAGTCTGAGGATTTCACCATTACCGGCTTGAAATCCTTGGTTCTAATATAACGGGCCCATTGAGATAGCTGCCGCATTTTAGATTTGCCTTTTTTCAGAAAGGTTCGGTTGCGTTTTAGTGCACAAATCACATGCCATCGGTGACGGCGGCAAAACTTGATGAGTTTTGCACTTGCATACCAACTATCAAAGAGAACATAGACTGGCACATTTTCAGGAATCAGTTGTGCCAGTTGTTGCAAAATTCTTCTGACGATTGTATATTTAGTTTTGAACGGTACGCGGCGTCCTTTCTCACGGTAGCGATTGATGCGGCGTACGGTTTTTTCACGCAGGTAAAGTTCTAAGCTCAAAGGTGTTGAACGTTTACCGCGTGCTATATGAACGGTAACAAACACCACGCCATAACCGTAACCTCGGTTCTCGGCGGTGTTGAAATGCCAGTCGGTGACTTCAAAATGTAAACTTGTTTTGGGCTTGGAGCTTTTGGAATCGTCGATTTTTATGTAAAAAGGTTCGGGTTCCAAGGCCGTTTGATTGTCACCCAGAACCCACTTTACTAACGCGCGACGGATTTCCTGGCGAAATTCAGAATAGTTCCAAGGGCTATAGGTAAAAAAAATCCGTAAATGCCGATTGATCTGTTGGGTTCAAAATTAAACGATTGAGCTTGGCAATGGTTTTGGTGCCATCGCTGTAATGCCTCTCTTGGAATTTGACAAAAAAAGGCTTATCTTTAAGGTGGTTCAAAACCCCAAAAGGAGGCTGCTCTATGTCTAAGAGAACCCGTTATACTGCAGAACAGGGTCTGAAGCTCAGGGGACAACGAAGCCCTCGACAATAGTCGAAAGAGCGAACCGTGAGGGAAACTCAATTCCTGTTAGTATCACACGGGAGGGGAGCCAGGAACGATGGTATGAGTAACAGATGTGAACTGTTGATAAAC
>JBHHXN010000129.1:0-14940 GCA_046757025.1 bacterium | reverse complement strand
ACGAAGAAGTGACGGAGCTGACCAAACGCGGCATGCCCGGCGTCTGGACGCACGGCTTTTATAACGGCTGGGCGGCTAATTACCTGATCTGGACGGCCAACAACCGCAACGCCATCGGACGGTTTTATGAGACGTTTGGGAATTCCATCCCGGAGACGAAAGAACGCAAGCTGCAAAGCCGCCGCACATCCGTGGAGTGGTACCGCCCAAATCCGCCGCTGAAAAAAACCATGTGGTCCTTCCGAAACAACACCAATTACATGCAGAGCGGGGTGTTGACAGGCTTAAAATATGTGGCGGAAAATCGCCAGGATTTTGTTGAAAATTTTTACCTTAAAGTCAAAAAAGCGGTGCAGGCCGGCCGGGCGGAAGCGCCTCATGCCTGGGTGATTCCGCAAAAACAAAAACGCTCCATAGCCACGGCGGATTTTGTCAATTTGCTTCTGCAGCAGGGGTTGGAGGTCCATCAAGCTGATGAAGAATTGCAGTGGTCTTTAAAACCTCCGAAGAAAGAGCCCGACGCATCTTCAACCAATGGCAAAACTTCTGAAAAGGCTAAATCCAAAATGCAGAAAGCCGCGAAAGGTTCTTACGTTATCCGCATGAATCAACCCTATCGCACCCTGGCACGGATTTTATTGGATAAACAGAATTTTCCAAAAGATGCCCGACCGCCATACGATGACACCGGCTGGTGTTTGCCCTACTTGCGCCAGGTGGAATGTTTCCGTGCGGACGATCCAGCGATTCTTTCAGCAAAAATGTCGCCAGTCACGGCGCCGGTGGAAATCGTCGGTGGCTTAAACCGCAAAGGTAAAAATTATTATTTGCTGGACCACAACACGGAAGATCACGTGGCGGTGTTCCGATTTAAACTGTCCGAGGTCAAAATGCTGGCGGCGGAGCAGGAATTTAAAATCGGAAAACAAAAATTTCATGCCGGTACGCTGATCATTCCAACCAAAGATAATCCCACCAATTTAGGAGAGCAATTGCAAAAAACCGCCGAAGAATTGGGTTTACAATTGACCGGAGTTTCCCGGCTACCTAAGATAAAAACCCACGAAGTGGAAGTGCCGAAAGTCGCGCTGGTGCACACCTGGGTTTCCACGCCGCAGGACGCCGGCTGGTGGCAGTACGCCTTTGACGAAATCGAAATCCCGTACACCTATCTTTCCGAGCAGGACCTGGCCACAACCGATTTGACTAAATTTAATGTGGTCATTTTGCCGCGCACCTGGGCTTCTCCGCAGCGTCTGGTGGCTGGCACCACCGCAGCCGGCGATCCCATCCCCTGGGAGACCAATCCAGATTTTCCACACTTGGGCAAAATCGATGAAACCAAAGACCTGCGCCAGGGCATGGGCTACGATGGCCTTAAAAACCTGAAAACATTCATCGAAAACGGCGGCGTGTTTATCACCGAAGGCAGCACCGCGGCTTTTCCCATCGACATGGCCATCACCAGAAACATCCGTATCAAGCGTACGAAAGATTTGATGGCCAGGGGCACGGTTTTGAAAGCCATGGTGAAAGACTCGCTCAGTCCCATCATGTACGGCTACGCAGACACCCTGGCGGTCTATTTTAACCAGGCGCCGGTTTTTAGCATCAACAAAAGGGTGGGCAATTACGCCACACCCGACTGGTTTAAAGACGAAGTGTGGGCCAAAGAGGTGCCGCGAGTGGTGCTGAGTTTTCCGAAGAAAAAACTGCTGCTCAGCGGCATGCTGCGCGGCGAAAAGGAGCTCGCCGGCGCACCGGCCGTGGTAGATGTACCAGTGGGAGAAGGGCACGTGGTGTTGTTTGCCATCCGGCCTTTCTGGCGCTGGGAAACGCACGGCAGCCACGCCATGGTGTTCAACACCTTGCTGCACTGGAACGATCTGCGAGTTGGCTGGCCGGAACGTGAAGAAGAGGAGGAGGAACCCACCCCGGCGCACACGCAGGAAGGGTGGTGGGAGGAGTGGCAGTAGGGGTGGAAGTTAGAAATTTCAAGTTAGAAGTACTGAGTTAAAATTTAGAGGTATTCAGTGACAACAAGAAACGGGCTCATTTTATTTAAGCCGTTTCGTGTATTTCATTGTAACTTATACTGCAATCATTCAGTCCGGACCGTATGAGGGAATCTTTTAAGAAATCAATATTAAAAACTTTTACCAATCGAAAGGATGAAACCATGAAACGCAGAACGCTTGTATTAATTTGGAGTTTTTGGCTGCTTTTCACTATTGCGTTGCAAGCGCAGCCTAATGACAAACTCACCGTGGACCTGTTCCTGGAATGGGAATCGGTTTCAAACCCCCAGCTTTCACCCGATGGCAAACAAATCGTTTACACTAAACGCTGGACCGACAAAGTGAACGATAAATATTCGAGCGAGATCTGGATCATGAATATCGATGGCAGCAAAGACCGTTTCCTGTTAAAAGGCGCCTCACCAAAATGGTCGCCGGATGGTCAGCGTTTGCTTTATACGGCCAAAGGCGAACCGACCGGCTCCCAAATTTATGTGCGCTGGATGGACAGCAGCGAGAGCAGCCAGTTAACCAGATTGGAAAATTCTCCCAGTAATATCCAGTGGTCGCCAGATGGTAAAAAGATTGCGTTTAACATGATCGGTCCCGCGGAAAAATCCTGGCGGGTGAAAATGCCCAAAAAGCCGCGAGGCGCCAAATGGAGCCAACCTGCGCGGGTGATCGACCGCTTGAACTACCGCCGAGATGGCCGCGGTTACAACGCCGATGGCTTTCGACACATTTATGTGATTCCTTCTTCTGGTGGCACACCGCGTCAGGTGACCTTTGGCGATTTCAACGACGGCGCGCCAAAATGGACTGCCGATGGCAAAGGCCTTGTTTTCAGCGGATTGCGAGAGCCGGAATGGGACTGGCAGTGGCGGGAATCCGAAATCTACCTGGTGACGCTGGAAGAGGGCGCCATTACGGCTCTGACCGACCGCGAAGGCCCGGATTACAATCCCGTGGTTTCTCCAGGCGGCAAAATGATCGCCTATACTGGTTATGACCGCACCGACGACACTTACATCGTCAGCCAATTGTATGTTATGAATCTCGACGGCAGCCATAAGCGTTCGTTAACCGCTGAGCTGGATCGGCGGCCATCGTCGGTGCAGTGGGCAGCTGACGGTTCAGGTTTGTTTTTTACTTACCAGGATCGCGGCGCCAGAAACCTGCACTTTGTTTCGCTGAAAAGTGGTAAAATCATCCAGGTTACCAGGGGCAGCCACTACATATCTTCACCTTTTATCGGCAAAAAAGGCCAGATAGCCGCGGTGCTTGCCGGCTATCATCAGCCCGGCGATCTGGTCACTTTCTCGCGCAAGCATCCCACACCGAAACAACTCACGGCGGTAAACGACGATTTGTTGGAAGATCGAAAATTGGGCGAGGTGGAAGAAATCTGGTATGATTCGGCGGAGGGGGTACGCATTCAGGGCTGGATCGTGAAACCGCCGGATTTCGATGCACAGAAAAAATATCCGCTGATTCTGTACATTCACGGCGGCCCGCACGCCATGTACAGTGTGCGCTTCAACTTTGAGTTTCAGAATCATGCCGCCAACGGATTTGTGGTGTTGTACACCAATCCCCGCGGCAGCAGCGGTTATGGCCAGGCGTTTGGCAACGCCATTAAAAATAATTATCCCGGCCCGGATTACATCGACCTGATGAAAGGCGTGGATGAAATACTGAAGCGCGGCTATATCGATGAAAGCCAGCTTTTTGTTTGCGGCGGCAGCGGCGGCGGCGTGCTCACCTCCTGGATCGTAGGCCATACCGAACGCTTTGCGGCCGCCGTGGTGATGAAACCCGTCACCAACTGGTTCAGTTTTGTGGGCACCACCGACGGCAGCAGCTGGTACTACAATTTCAAAAAACTGCCGTGGGAAGATCCGGCGGAACACCTGCGCCGCTCTTCACTGATGTATGTGGGAAATGTCAAAACCCCGACTTTACTGCTGACCGGCGAAAAAGATTTGCGCACCCCCATGGAGCAGACGGAACAGTATTATCGCGCGTTGAAATTGCGCAAGATTGAAACCGCCATGGTGCGCATCGCAGATGAGTTTCACGGTATCGGCCGCCGGCACCCCACCAGCAAGATCCAGCAGATTCTGTATTTGCGCGGCTGGTTCGAAAAATATTTAACCGGAGAAGCGGTTACGGCCAAATGACTCAATCTCGTACTTAGATAATAGAAACAAAAACAAATAAGGTCAAGCTGATGAATTCGTATTTCAGAAATTAATATTAAAGATGTTACATTAATGACTCTGTTGATAAAGTCGAAGAAACATTCTGGCTGAATCCCGAAGTAAATTTGGGAATGGCCGTAACCTGTTGTTTTTTCATCATGCTTCGACTCCGCTCAGCATGAAGATTGATGGGAAAATGGACTTAATCAACAGGAGCATTAATATTCCAAAATCAGGGTGATTGAGTCGTTATATAAACATTCTAACCATTTTATTTAACGCAGAGGCGCCAATGGCGCAGAGCTGCGCAGAGAAAAAAATATCGTTCTGCGAAACTCTCTGCGCTCTCAGAGGCCTCTGCGTTAAAAGCAAAGTTTTTATTTTAGAGTTAATTGTTCTGTAGCAAATGGCCTTTTAATATTGAATCAAAAGATCGATTTAGAATGACTTCTTAAATAAATGGTTACATTGTAAAATTTTGGAATATTTGTAACGATAGTTGTTATAAAGAATTATGGTAACTATTCAGGTGTCACTCCTGCGCATGCAGGAGTCTCCCGATTCAATGTAAATAAGTGAGAAAAGAATTCATAGCGTTCAATCAAGTAAAAACAGGTTCAGGTAGAGGAATTGTGGAAACATACAACGTGTACATGATGGCAAACAAACATAACAATGTGCTTTACTTCGGTGTAACGAACAATCTTATTCGACGTGTTTATGAGCACAAAAGGGAATTGAGCCATGGCTTTACAAAAAAATACCCTTGCCACCAGCTGGTGTGGTTTCAACAAACATAAGATTTTACTGCCGCTATCACTCAGGAAAAAAGCATGAAAAAATGGCAGCGGGAATACAAAGCGAATGTCATTGGAGAAATAAATCCAGAATGGAAAGACTCGTACGCTGAACTAGTTTAAATGGAAGCCAGAGGAGATTCCTGCATTCGCAGGAATGACAGCTCTGTGCTGAATAGTTACGAATTATGTGAATTCATGTTAAGAAAAATAACTTAGAAACAATTGATTACACAATTGCGAAACTTGAGTAAATGACAAGAAGTTCAACCCGGTCTTTCTTCTCGCTCCCAGTCTCCAGGTGGGAGCGGGAAGAAGATCATGCGATTTCACTGCCATAAAAGTAAGGACTTGACTTTTCCCGTCTAAATTTTTAATTTGGCAATATCCAAACACGTCAGCGCTGGCTCAGGAGGTTATTCCGCAATCGTCCTGCCATCGAAGTTGCTTACGTTTCTAATTTAGGAATTAATCGAGTTCATTCTGAAAATAGCTAGATTGCGAAATGACGGTCATGAAGGTAAGGTTTAAAACACCGTTTGTAATATTTATTTCATTGGGCTTTTTATTTGTGGCGGGATGGCAATTAGATGAGCTGTTCGCTTTCAAAACAAAAAAAAGCAGTCACCAAAAGCTATCAAACCATGACGCGCAAACCATTCCCAATAAAATTGTTATCAAATTCAAAGAGGGCCGCACGTTTGGCAAAACCGCGTTTGCAACCGGTTTGGCCACATTTGATCAACTGTTGCGAATTCAAAAAATTACTCAGTTGCAGCAAGTTTACCGCCCGCGCCATGTTCTTGCGAAAATCAAATCTTCCCGCTCCCTTGCCAGTCTTTATTATGCGTATTTTACCGGCAGCCAACCCCCGCAGGCGGTGGCGCAAGCCCTGCGCCAGCACCCTGCAGTGGAATATGCCGAGCCGCTTTACCGGCACCGTTTGACCGCCACACCCAACGACACGCTTTTTAGCCAGCAGACTTTTTATGCGGTGATTCAGGCAGAGCAGGCCTGGAATGTTGTAAAGGGCGAACAGGGCAGCGTCGTCGTTGCCATCGTCGATGGCGGCACCGACATCGATCATTCCGATTTAGCGGCCAATATCTGGCGCAACGCAAAGGAAATCGCCGGCAATGGCATAGATGATGACGACAACGGTTTTGTGGATGACGTACAGGGCTGGAACTTTGCCAACAACAGCAACGACCCCTCGGGTCTGGACGCCACACCGCAAAGCGCCAACCACGGCAGTCACTCCGCCGGACTGGTGGGTGCGGTGAGCAATAACGTCACCGGGGTAGCAGGCACAAGCTGGAATGCGAAAATCATGCCCATCAACGCTTCCAATGCCGTGCAGGACCTCGTTGTAGATTTCGGATACGAAGGCATCCTCTATGCTGCGGACAACGGCGCGGACGTCATCAACCTGAGCTGGTCGCGCCTGGGAAGTCCTTCCGCCTTTGAACAGGATATCATCAATCTAACTGCAGCCAGCGGCGCCGCCATCATCGCCGCGGCTGGTAACGACGGGCGATTGGCATCTGCACTGCCAGCCTCATACAAAAACGTCCTTTCCGTGGCCATGACCAACAACAGCGACTTAAAAGATTTCAACTCAAATTACGGCACCGACGTGGATATCTCCGCGCCCGGTAGATTTATTTTCAGCACCCTGCACAACGGCCGTTACGGCTCGTTCAGCGGCACGTCTTTTTCCACACCCATTGTGTCGGGAGTGGCGGCACTGGTTAAAACTCAGCACCCGAATTGGTCGGGAAATCAAGTAGCGGAACAGGTACGGGTTACCGCAGACAACATCGACCAGCTCAATCCCAATTTCGCCGGTTTGCTCGGGAAAGGGCGGGTGAACGCCTTGCAAGCCGTCACCCAAAATTCGCCTTCCGTACGCATAACGGACTTGCAGTTCAGCGACAGCGACGACGATGGCGTCATTGAGCCCGGCGAAACCGTCGAGGTCACACTCAAATTGAAAAATTATTTAACCAGTGTTTCTAACTTGAATTTAACTTTAACCGAAAACGATAATTTTGTCAACGTAACCAACCCGACTCAGATCATTTCAGCCATCAATTCAAACAACGAAATCACGCTTTCCACGCCTTTTATTTTCACGGTTGCCAGTGGGGCGCCAGGTGGGCGCCAGGTCGTTTTCAATCTCGAGCTGACCGCTGGAAAGTATCAGGATTTGGATCATTTCACCTTAACCATTTTGCCCATATTTAAAAACATCGAGGTCAACAACATCGGCGTAACCATCACTAACGTCGGGCGCATCGGGTTTGCCGATCCCGACAACAGCACAGACAGCGGCATGGGTTTCACGTTTAAAAACGGCGGCAATTTGCTGTACGAGGGCGCTATCATCGCCGGCGCCAGCCAGAGCCAGATCTCCAACGCGGCCCGCAGTCGAACAAATAGTGACGACGATTTTGCCATCGTGGACGGCGGCGACTTGCAGCTAATCATTCCCGGTACCCGAACGGATCACGAAAGCATCGGCATCTTTAACGACTCCAAAGCGACGCTACCCATGAATATTCGCATCAAACAGGAAACCTTCGCCATGACTGCCCCGCCCAACGACGATTTCATCTTCTTCCGTTTTACCATTGAGAATTCGGGCTTAAACGTTTTGAACAATTTCCATTTTGGCATCTTTTTCGACTGGGATATCGATGAAAAAAATTATGCCACCAATGTTGCCGATTATGACCACGCGCGCAAATTGGGCTACGCATTTGGTACCAGCGGCAACGCGCCCGGCACCTACGTTGGCATGTCGGTTTTGAGCGACGGTGGCGTATCGTATCGAGCCATCGACAACGGAGCCAGTTTTTTCGGCACCGATGACGGTTTTACCGATAACGAAAAATGGCAAACCATCAGCGGCGGGGTTCAGGTCACGCGCATGGGCCCGGCCGATATCGCCTTTGTGATCGGCGCCGGCCCCTATTCACTGCCTGCCGACCAAAGCGTGGAAATCGGTTTTGCGCTGCTGGCGGGAGAAAATTTGAGCGATTTACAGGCTAATGCCGACACCGCCCGAGCGCTGTGGAATAAACTGTTTCCCACCGCCGTTGAAGAGCCGACACCAGTCCATCCTGTACGATTTTATCTGAATCAAAACTACCCTAATCCCTTCAATCCTGCCACTACCATCCGCTATGAAATTGCCCGAGACCGCCATGTGCAATTAGTTATTTACAATTTACGAGGACAAAAAATTCGCACGCTGGTTGATGAGAAAAAAATAGCTGGTGCACATACCATCCAGTGGTCAGGGAATAATGACGCCGGAACGGCGGTTGCAAGCGGTATGTATATTTTGCTGTTTCAAGCCGGTGAGTTTGTGCAATCGCGCAAATTACTTTTACTGAAATAGATTTTGTGGATTGTGGAACCATCTAAATTAGTCAATGTAACTCTAACCTGAACAGTGCGAAGCCTCATCGGTGGGGATTTTGGTGTTCAAGCTTTAGCTTGTGTGGTGAGTCGGGAGGAACACGCTAAAGCGTGAACACCCGCTATGACCTCATTCCTGAGAAAATCAAGCGTAATCGCTCAATTCATGTCCATAAAACACAGGATTATTAATCAGATTGAATTTTGAACTAACAAAAGAAATGGAATGAAAGATGCTTACTCGTAAAACACTTCAATTTACTATCTTTTTTGCAATCACCTTGTTTTCAGGAATCAATGAGATACAAAGCAAAAATCATCCCTTTAAACCCCAACGCCATACTCACAGCCTGACTGCTACGCAGCAATTCGAGTGTGGAACTTACCGCGGCAACGAAAAAGAAAATCTGTGGAATTACTACCGCTACCAATCCACAAAAAAGAAATCGGAGCGACTATCTGCCAGCTCGTTTGTGTTTGATGACGTCTGGGTAGCCGAAGATGACGGCTCCATTCTCATCAGCGGCATCAATCCCTTTGATACCGACCAGCATACTTTTCATTTTGTGCCGGTCGGTGGCGGTTACGATATCACTGCGGTGCCATTCAATTTTGATTCCGACCTGGGGACCAACTTGTTGTTAGGAGATGATGAAAACGCCACCGTCAACCTGTCATTTACTTTTAATTACTTCGGCGTGGCTTGGAGCGATGTGCACGTAAACGCCAACGGCATCGTCAGTTTCGGCGCGGATGTGAACCCCGGTGGCTTTTATGACAACAACGATTTTTTGAGTGAAACGCCCAAAATTGCCGCCTATTTTCTGGATCTCAATCCTGCGCAGCAGGGCGGCGTTTTTCAAAAAAGCGAATCCAACAAAACGACCCTTACCTGGAATAATGTGCGGGAATTTGAAATTGTCAATTCCAACACGTTGCAATTGGTTTTGCGTGCCGATGGCTCCTTTGACGTCACGTTTAACGGCATCGACGCTAAAATTGCCGCCACCGGTACGCCCATTACTTTTGGCATCCATCCAGGCGGCACGGCACACCTGGAAACCATCAGCTTCTCTGACGATCTGCCATTCAGCAGCGCCGCGCACACGGGCCTGTTTGAAAACTATATGAACATCACCCAACCCATGGTGAACGACGTCGCACTGATGCAAAATTTTTATCGAACTTTTCCGGACAGTTTTTTTCAATTTATTTTCTTCACCAACTTCCCGCAAACTTTGTTGGGATTTGCCAACGAAGTCACCATCAAAAACAGCGCGCAAGGCATCGGTGTGCGAATCTCCGATGACAGCGGTTTGTTTGGCAGCAACGGGGTGCTGGAAAGCCGCTGCAACATGAACCAGTTAGACGCCTGGCCGGCCAATCCCAAACAGCGCTTTTTTCGGGGAGAGAACAATTTTTTAACCATCATGGGACAGGAAGCCGGGCACCGCTGGGGCGCGTTCGTCAACTTCATCGATGCCGATGGCAACAAAAGCAACCTGATCCTCGGGCGCGCCGACGCGCACTGGAGCTACTTTTTCGACAGCGATCATTCTTCGCTGGAAGGGGGCAACTGGCAGCCTTTGTCCGACAACACTTTCACTACCCCGACACAAATCGATTTCTTCAGCGAGCTCGATGAATATTTGATGGGTTTGCGCACCCCCGAAGAAGTCGCTCCCAGAATTTTTGTCAGCAGCGCCACCAACAATCTTCCTGACAGACGCGCGCTGGGCACGCCCGTTCGAGGCAGCACCGCCACGGGTACCGCCGTGGAGGTGACCATCGAGGCCATCATCGCAGCGGAAGGCCCACGCCTCCCTGCAGAAGCGGATGTGCAAAAAGACCTGCGCCAGGCCTTTATTCTGGTCACCCAAAACGGCGGCGCCCCCCCTCAGAGCGATCTCGATAAAATTGCCGCATTCCGCAAAGCCTGGGAAGATTATTTCGAAGTGTCGGTGGACGGCCGATTCACCATTAACACCAGTTTGTCGCAAACTTTTCCAGTGGCGGTCATCAAAGGTCACGTGCTGGACTCCGTCACCAAACAACCCATCCAGAACATTTTGGTGAAATCAACTGAACGCGGATTTTCGCAATTTGTTCAGAATGGCGGCCGCTACACATTTCGCTACCTGGCCGCCAGCAAATTGGACAGCGAGGAAAACATCACGCTGGAAGTGGGCGCTCCGGATTACAAATCGGCCACGCAGACTTTCAACTTGCCCTACGGTTCTGAAATGGTTTTCGATTTTGAGCTGCCGCCCCTTGCCACTGGCGTCGGACCCGTTAGCGAAGCCGTGCCCACTGAATTTATTTTGTATCAAAACCACCCCAATCCGTTCAACCCCATCACTACCATTCGCTACGATTTGGCCAAACCGGGTCGAGTAGAGCTAAGTGTTTTTAATATTCTTGGAGAAAAAATTCGTAAACTGGTGTCCGAAAATCAGAACGCAGGAAATTATGCCATTCAATGGAACGGCCAAAACGAGGTTGGCGAAATCGTGGCCAGCGGTTTGTATATTTACCAGATTCAGACTGAAAAAGTGACCATTTCTCGCAAAATGTTATTTTTGAAATAGGGACAAATAATAACTTTCGGGTGTTCAAGCTTTACAGATTGTGTGAAAACGCACAAACCACCCACCTGTCATCCCGCAACTGCGGGATCTTTTTTATTTGGACGTAAGGTGCTGTTTATTAAAAAGATTCTTCCAGAATGACAATAGGGGTGAAATTGGTTTTTAGTTTACATTTCGATTTTTCACACAGGCTCTTTAGCTTACTCTTTCGCAGCCTGAAGGTTGAGCACCGGCTAATTCATCTGGCCTTATTGGAATAGGAAAAGGATGATTTGTTGTAGATAATCGATCTATTCTATCCAGTTCTCCCAAGCATGTTTCTGAGTGCGTCTTCCAGCGCGGTAAAACGAAATTCGTAGCCGGTGTTTTTGAGTTTGGTTGGCTCCACACGCGCGCTGGCCAGCAGCAACGCATCGCCCATCTCGCCGAAGGCCAGTCGTACGGCAACCGCCGGCATGGGGAAAACCGTGGGACGGCCCAGTACTTTCCCCAGACATTTTGTGAACTCGCGATTGGTTACGGGAATGGGCGCTACCACGTTCACCGCGCCCTTGAGGGATTCGGTCGTCAGCGCATGATGAATAGCTCCGACCACGTCCTCTAAAGCGATCCAGCTCCAGTACTGTTTACCGCTGCCCACAATGCCGCCCACGCCCATCTTAAACGGCGGCAGCATTTTGGCCAGAGCGCCGCCTTGTGGACTGAGCACCAGACCGAAACGCATGTTTGCCACGCGAATGCCGTTCACCGAAGCCGGCACCGTCGCCGCCTCCCATTCGCGCACCACCTCGGGCAGATAGCCGGCGCCAAATGAACTGTCTTCGGTGAGCAGCTCGTCACTTCGGTCGCCGTAATATCCGATGGCGGAAGCGCAGATCAGGGTTTTGGGCGGATTCTCCAGCTCCGTCAGCGTGATGCTTAAAAATTTTGTTAAATTCACCCGGCTGTCGTGTATTTTTTTCTTCTTTTCATCGGTCCACTTGTCGGCAATGGTTTCGCCTGATAAATTTACCACCGCGTCAAATCCTTCCAACTTGGATTTATCCACGGTTTCTGAGTAAGGATCCCAGGATAAGCCATTTTCGTCTTCCTCTGTTCTCCGCACCAGCTTGATGACTTCATGCCCTACGGAGGTTAAAAAAGCGACCAGCGCCGAACCGATCAACCCGCTGGAGCCAGAAATCAGTATTTTCATTTTCATCCCTCCTTTGTTTGATTTGTGTAACGCGAGATCGTGTGCGGCTATTGGGTGGCGATATTTAAACATACGATTTAATTTATTAATTGCAAAGGATTTTCCCAACAAATTGCCCAGCGTTGCAAGCGCTAGTTCAAATGCCATTTTATCTCCCTGTTAGCAGGCGTCCGGGTCGTCGCATGGATTTCTTCAACCGATTGCATTAAATGGAATCAGGCAGGGGTATTTTTGCTCGATGATAAATGATTTTGTTGACGAAGTCGAGGGAACGTTCAGTCTGAGTCGCGAAGTAAATTCGGGAAACCGTGATAACTCCTTATTAATTCATCAAAACAGAGTTTGAAATGATCATTCATATTATTTAATCAGCGAACACAAATGACTTAAGCTGCGTATAAGTAAAAAACTCACACCACAATTTTAACTTAACCCTTTAAAAAAGAGTGCAGATGAAAACATTTATTGCGTTTTTGTTAACGGTTTTACTTTATGACCTGCCCTTGTGCAACCGCCCTGCTTTCGCCCTGGAGCAGAAATGGCAACAGGGGGTGCGCTACCAGATCGAAGCTGAATTGGACACCACCGCCAAACGACTGCAGGGCTACATGCGGATATTTTATCAAAACAATTCCCCCGATACGCTGACGAAAATCTATTTACAAGTGCCCTCCAACGCTTACCACGATGAAGAGAACACCGCCATGAAAGAAATGCGTCGGTTCAGCGGCGGCAACATCGATTTCGATCAGACCAGGGGTTACAAGTTGACCATTCGAAGTCTGCAGTTTCTTTCCATCGGTCGGCAAAAAATCTTTCCCCTGCAGGCGTACGATTTCAGCGACACCATTCTAAATTTAACTCTGCCGTACGCTTTACAGCCCGGCGACACCTTGTCCCTCGGGCTGAGCTTCCGCCAGGATTTTGCCCGCACCGGCCGCGATTCTCAAAAAGTGAAACTGCCCACAAATTTTGTTTTGTGGTTTCCGCGGCTGGCCGTGTACGACGAACACGGCTGGCAGGCCGAACCGTTCCACTTCATGATGGAAGCGAGCGACATTTACAGCGATTTTGCCGAGATGGAGGTCACCCTCACCGTACCTGGAAATTATATTGTGGTCGGCGCCGGTGAAGTCGTGGCCGGCGACGCCGGCTGGCAGGCGGTTCGCATCGACACCAGCATGGATAAAGAAACTTACCAAGCCTGGAGCGATTCCCTGAAACAAGAGCTCAAACAATTTGGCCTCCAGAACGGTCCCAAACAGGTGCGTTTCCACGCTAAAAAGCAGCAAAATTTCGTCTGGAGCGCTTCCCCCGATTTTGTCTTTTACCCGCACCGTTATCACGACACGCCCATCCATATTTTTTACCGGGGCGGGAATCCACAACACTGGTTGAAAGCTATGTTGAAAAATCTCGATGAGACCTTCAAGTATCTGGAAAGTCATTTTGCGCCCCTGGCTTCCCAGCTCAACGTGGTGAAAGCCGGCAACCGCTCTTTCGTTATGCCCGGCATGGCCCTGATATTCGATGACGAGCCGTTCAGTCTCGCTTATGAGTTGACCGGCATGTATTTCCCGGGTCTGGTAGCCAGCAACGGTGTGAAAGAGTCGTGGTTAGCGAAAGGCATTCAGGTGTATATGGGCAAATCGTTTTCAGAGAAAACATACGGTGCGCGCGGTTACGACATGGATGACGCCCAGGAAGACATGAACTGGTTCGAAAGACAGTACCCTCTGCCTTCGTTTGACGCGGTTTTGCGCAATTTTACCCGCCTCTACATGGAATCCGGCCAGAACGAACCTATTTCGAATTCCATCCACAAATACAAAGATCCGCTGAGCGCGCTTTCAAATATCTACCTGAAATCCGAAATCTTTTACGAGATGCTGCGTTTTGTGGTGGGAGATTCTGCGTTTGTTGTCAGCACGCGTGAACTGGTGCAACGCTACGCTTATTCCCACATTTCCGAAAGCGATCTGCAAAAGGTGTTCGAAAAAAATTACGGTCAGGAATTAGACTGGTTTTTTCGACAATGGCTGCACGACACGCCGGTGGTGGATTACAGCAAAGGCAAAGTGAAAAAGTACCAGCGCGACGATGACAAATGGGTGACAGAAGTGGAGCTCGAGCGGAAGGGCGACGGCATCATGCCGGTGGAGGTGGAGATGGATCTGGGAGACGGACAGAAAGTGGTGAAGCGTTGGGATGGTAAAGCCAAAGCCGGCAAAGTGATTTTTGAATCTGAGAAAAAACCCAAAAAAGTGAAGGTGGATCCCGATGACCGCATCATGGACAGCAACCGCCTCAACGACCAGGGCCTGCGTTTGGAGTGGCGGCCGGATCTGCCGCTGCTGAAATTCATCCACATGCCCAGCGACGCCATTCTGGTGCTTTGGCGTCCGCTCATCGATTACAATCGGCACGACTCCGTTCGGTTAGGCGTGCGCACCAGCAGCAGCTACCGCGCTTTTTATCACAACCTCGTGCTCGAAGCCGTGGTAGGTGTGGATTCGCGGGAAATCGACGGAAAAATTGCCTACTCCAATCCCCTCAGCCGGGAACGATTGATGAACCGCTACCACCTTCTGCTGCGAAAAAACGAGGGCCGGTTGGAAGCGGATGCGCATCTGAGCTTTAAAGGCAGCTCCGCCATTCTAGCCAACAACAGCCGCAGTCTGGACGTGGGCCTGAATTATTCAGATTTGCTCAACG
>JBHHXN010000128.1:0-14968 GCA_046757025.1 bacterium | reverse complement strand
CGAGATTCAACTTACTGTTTCAAGCCCTGGGAAGAACTATTTTTACCGAAGGAGAAAAATTTTCATTTGTGGGCATCACGGCCGGCATTGCCTTTTAATTTGGAAGGGTTTCTTTGAGTGGTGAGGCTACCGAAATGACACCGTCTGTGACTTCCGCCTTTCATCCTGAGCTGAGTCGAAGGATGAAGGCGTCGGAGGATGAACGGAAAATGGATTCTTAACAACTTTTATTAAAAACGATTAGTTTCAAACTGTAAAGCGCCTGTTTTTGTCATTCCCGCAATTTTAAGCGGGAAGCCATTGGTCAGTTAGACAAGAGATTTCCGATGAACTTGTCCTTTCATGCTGAAAGCCGGGAGCATTCGGGATTGACGATTACGGATGAACACTAATTAAATTTAAAAACCATTTTATTTAAAAACTAAATTAGGAGGCAACCATGCGTTCGTATTTTTCTTTTTTACTTTTACTAGCTGTTGTCATGAGCATCGGCTGTGGGGGCTCGAAACCTTTAACTCAAACCAGCATCGATCCTATTCCGGAGTGGTTTACCAATCCACCTCAGGATCCGAATTTTCTGTATGCAGCGCGTACCGCCACTTCACGTGATTTAAATCTGGCCATTGAAAAAGCCATGATCAACGCCCGGGCGGAAATTGCCAGACAGTATGAATTGAAGATAGAGGGCATGACCAAAAGTTTTCAGGAAGAAGTGGGCTCGGATGAAGACTCAGAAATCAATCAGTTCTTTTCGCAGACCGTGAAGTCGGTGGTTTCCACTCAGCTCATGGGCAGTCGGGCTTCGAAAACCAAGCATGTAAAAGATGGCAACAATTATCGCGTCTATGTTTTAGTGGAATATCCCATCGGCGCCGCCAACCAGGCTTTCATGAACGCTTTGAAAGCCAACAGAAACATGTACACGCGTTTTCGCGCTTCTGAGGCCTTCAAGGAAATGGACGACGAAGTGCAAAAATACGAGGAATGGAAAAAACAACAGGCGCAGAAAATGAATTGATGATGGCAGCACGGTTTTTCATCTTCAGACGAATCTTCATTTTTATTGTTCAATTTTTTTGCCTGGCGCCGTGTTTTGCGCAGGAGTACCCGCTCTGGTTTTTGAAGCCCGCGGCTTTGAAATGTGGGGAATCGGAAGTGGGAATGGAAAACATTTCCTACTATCCGGATTCCACCGCCGCCCGGGCTACTCGGAACGGCTATGTACAATACGCAAAACACCGCGCCACGGCAGTCAACGGGGGACAGGCCTTCTGGAGCACTGAGATCGGTATGTTCTGGATGGGCTCGAATTATACTGAAGAATTTGATTCCACCGCAATAGCCTCGGCCGAAAACATCCTCACGCCGCTGGACACACTGGTGATGGAGCAATTTGTTGCGGTCTTGCTTGGCAGCGCCGATTGCGAATTGCCGGACCAACTGCACCGGCGGGTTGCACTCCAAGGTCTGTCCCCACCTTCATGGATTGAAAATTTACCCGAAAGTAAAAAATATTTTTATGCCCGCGGTCTGGCGCCGGCGTATTATTACGAAACCAGCTCTTGGCGCGAAGCCGAAAAATGGGCGGTGCGCAATTTAGCGCGCGAGGTTTTTACCAGCCTGCAGACCGTGCAGAAGCTGGGTTACGAAGGGCAGGAGATCCTGCACGAACATCTTTCCGTACAACTGAAAAACCTGCAGGTTGCCGCCCGCTGGCGCGATCTGAACGAGAAATTCTTCTACGTGCTGATCAGGATGCCGAAGTATTAAACCATAAAACCTTCCAGGTTTACCGGAGGTGGTAAGTGTTCAAGTTTCAGTGCCTGTGTGAAAAGTCGGATTCGGGGCTTGTGTCCTTCCCCGTCTTGCGGGACAAGCAGGGGGAATCTTTTCAGCTTTGAAGTAAAGTGCTGTTTATTAAAAAGATCCCACGGTTGCGGGATGACAATATTGGCGCATTGGGTTTTCAGCCGAGAAATCGCTTTTTCACACAGTCTCTGATGCTTGTACCCCGTTTCCCCTCGGACAGGAATTGCTCAATTTGGGTGATAATGAGTGTCTGGAAGGAAAGCGTCATTCAGAGGGCTCCTCCTCAGCGGGAGAACGAAGAATCTTTTCCCTTTGAATCTATTTGTTTAGAAAACGATCCCTCTGCACGAATTCACCACGTTTGTATTACAGAATGAAGTGACTATTGAATCAAGAAGTTTAATTATTTTTGCTAAGCCAGGAGGTTAATATGAGGTTAGAAAACAAAGTGGCCCTGATCACCGGCGCCGGCAGCGGCATTGGCCGGGAATCGGCTTTGCTGTTTGCCCGGGAAGGCGCGAAAGTGGTGGTGGTGGATATACAGCCTTCCCAGGGTGAAGAAACGGTGACCCTCATTCAGTCAGCGGGGGGAGAGGCTGTTTTCAAGCGAGCCGATGTTTCTAACGCCGCCAACGCCAGAGAGATGGTGGAGTTTAGTGAAAAGATTTACGGCCGACTTAATGTCTTGTTTAACAACGCCGGCATTTTTCCAGCAGAAGACGCCTCGGTGCTGGATACCGAGGAAAAAACCTGGGATTGGGTGATGAACGTCAATTTGAAAGGCGTGTTTTTGGGGTGTAAATATGGCATTCCGGCCCTGCTGCGAGCGGGCGGGGGGGCGGTCATCAACACCGCTTCGTTTGTGGCTTTGATGGGCGCCGCTACTTCCCAAATTGCGTACACCGCCAGCAAGGGTGGCGTGCTTTCCATGACGCGCGAAATGGCTGTAGAATTTGCGCGGAAAAACATTCGAATGAACGCAATCTGCCCGGGGCCGGTGGAAACCCCTCTTCTGGCCAAGTTGCTTTCGGACCCGGCACGCCGGCAGCGGCGCATGGTACACATTCCCATGGGTCGGCTTGCGCAGGCCCGGGACGTGGCCAATGCTGCGCTGTTTCTCGCCAGTGATGAGTCTGCCTACATTAACGGTGCCACCTTCACTGTGGATGGCGGCATCACCGGTGCTTATGTAACGCCGGAGTAGCTTGTTTTTTGGGTGCTGGTTCGATTTTGCGCTGCAGCGTGATTTCAAATCGACGGATGGAGATGAAATATTGTGAGATTTTATTTACCTAAAAACGAACCTGCTCCTTTTTTTGAAGGGCATAAAAAAAGCCTCAATCAGGGTTGAGGCTTTTTCTGTTAAAATGTCGTAATTTAACTAAATGTTATTTTACTTCCGCACGCTCGGTTGCCCGGGTAAGCGCAATGAGATCTGCCAGAATGCGTTGCGATTCCGTCAACAAAGCATCCGGAGATTCTTCATCGTTAGGGATTTTTTCGCCTTTTTTCAGCGGCTTTAATCCTTTTGCGATTCTTCTTGCATTGATTCGAGCTAAGCGTCTTGCCTCTTTCTCTCCTCGTTCTGCTATTCTTTTCGCTTCCAGAAGCGAGATTGTTTTCAGGTCATTTTTTTTGCGATAACTTTCGATGTCTTCTTTCAAATATTGAAATTCCCTGTCATTGGCCGTTCGCTTTAGAGAATTGATTTTTAGGGTGGACAGGTATTTTGACACATGATCTTCTGGTTGAAACATAGCCTGTGTGATCTCATCCCAGGGTAAGGCATGATACTGGTTGCTTTCACCTACTTCCATGTGCTCGTACAACGACGGAAAAGTGATATCCGGAATAACGCCGCGATGTTGGGTGGTGCCGCCGTTTATGCGGTAAAATTTCGCGATGGTGACCTTCATCTGGCCGAAGCGGTGATGGTCGGCGCTCACAAATCGATCCAGACTCAGCATGTTTTGCACCGTACCCTTGCCAAAAGTGCGGCTGCCCACGATCAAACCGCGGCCATAATCCTGCATGGCAGCGGCAAATATTTCGGAAGCCGAAGCGCTGAAACGATCCACCATCACTACCAGCGGTCCATCATAAACCATTTCAGGGTCCACGTCCTTTTCCACGCGAATGGTACCTGCCGAATTCTTCACCTGCACCACCGGTCCCTCTTTGATGAAGAGTCCGGACATATCGATGGCTTCCTGCAACGAGCCGCCACCGTTCCTACGCAGATCGATGATCAACCCGTCGATGTTTTCCTTTTTAAGCTCATCCAAGAGTTTACGGACATCGCGTGTGGTGCTGCGGTAATTTTTCTTGCCCTGGCGCTGCGCGTTCAAATCGGCATAAAAAGAAGGAATGTCGATGATGCCCAGCTTGTATTTTTTATTGTTATGGGTCATTTCCACGGTTTCACTGCGGGCGGCCTGTTCTTCTAATATAATTTTATCTCGCACCAGGGTGATGATTTTCGTGGGACCGTCGCCGGTATTTTCAGCGGGTATGATTTCCAAGCGCACTTTGGAGCCTTTTTTTCCTCGGATCTTTTGTACCACATCGTCCAGGCGCATGCCGATGACGTCCTCTATTTCACCATCTTCATCCTGCCCCACGCCGATGATTTTGTCGTTCGCCCACAATTGTTTGCTTCTGTCCGCCGGTCCGCCAGGGAGAATGCGTACGACTTTGGTGTAATCATCTTCTGTGACCAGCTGTGCTCCGATGCCTTCAAACGACAGGCTCATGTCAATTTCAAATTGTTCAGCCGCGCGCGGGGATAAGTAGCTGGTGTGCGGATCGAAGGTTTCGGACAGGGCGTTGATATAATAGCGAAAGACGTCTTCTGATTTGTATTGTTCGAATCTTTTGCGATAATTCAGGTAGCGTTTTCGCAAGGTTTCCTTAATGCCCTTCCCGTCTTTACCGGCGAGTTTCAAATTGAGAGCTTCATTTTTTATTTTTCTACGCCACAAGTCATTTAGCTCGTCGCGGCTTTTTGCCCATTCGGCTTCCTCGCGGTCGGTTGGAAAATATTCGTCGACACTAAAATCGAACTTTTGTTCTAATCGCTCTAAAGCATATTCGATTCTTTGTTCAACCCGTTCTTTGAAAACGTTAAAAATCAAGTAAGCCGTTTCTAAATTGCCCGCTTTGATATTGTCGTCCAGCACGTAGCGATAGTCCTCGAATTGCTCGATATCCGCAGCCAGAAAGTACATTTTTGATCGGTCCAGGTTTTCCAGATAAAGATCTAAAACTTCTGAAGATACGCGATCGTCAATTCGCTGGTGACTAAAGTGGTAACGTGCTAATAACTTAGAGATGATTTGACTGACTATGGGGTGCTGCTTTTCCGGAGCTAAATTCTCCGCCGGGAAGAGGTTTAATGAGTTAACCTGTATTGCAGAGAATAAGGCAACAAAAATGAGTAAGATTTTTATTCCACTGCGTAACCATTTTTTGTTTACAAACATAACCCTATTCTCCTGAACAAATGAATTCTTTATTTACTTTTATTAATGGTATCTACACTTTTTAATTGTGCATAAAATTGCGAACAAATCTTAACTAAAATACTCAAAAAAATATTCTGGTTCAAGTAATTTATCGTCATATTTCTCAATAATATATAACAAATAATACCGTTTTTTTTAAGAATATGTTCCTAAAAATAAAGAATTTTCGTAACTATTTGCCTGTTTTGTCATCCTGGAAGGATCTTGTTGGTTTTTTAGCACTATTTTGATCAGCAAGTTGCTTCTAAATTCAAAAAAATCTTCCAGCCTACTCCGAGTCGTTTTCGGAGAATGACAAGTTGAATAGTTGCGATTTTTTTTTATTCCTTTCGGATGATGATATCGCTGCTGGTTTCAATGCGAACCGTGGAGTTGGCGTCTCCGGTTTCAACCTGAATGTATTTTTCATCGTCGTAAACTAAAAAAACAGGAAAATCGGAGTGAATTTTGCCATATTGGGTTTTGGCTGAAACGCGGACTTTGGCGTCTGCGGGTAGGCTCAACGTCACGGTCTTATAGGAGGTCAGCAGTTCGATGCGGCCACCTGTCGGTAGTCGTTGAATATCGCTCACTTCGATGGGACTGTTGTTGCCCCGCACCTGAATGCTACCAGAGGTTCTTTTTAGTATCACGTATTTATACGAGTTCGAAATATCCACGTCGCCGCCTGCGCCGTCCACCAACACGCTGCTGGAGCTGCCATTCACTTCCAGATCGCCGCCGACATTTTCAATTCGTATGGTTTTGTAAGAGGTTCTGATGGAAGCCTGTTTTGCGACATTTTTTACAAGAACTGAGCTTGAATTGCCGTTGATATCCAGCCCGCCGCCGACGTTTTCCACGGTGATGTTTTTATAAGAGGAGGAGATGGAAACATCATTTTGAATATCGTGAACATCGACAATACAAGAATTGCCGTCGATATCGAGATTGCCATTTACATTTTCTACACGAATGGTTTTGTACGAAGTGCGGATGGAAGTATCTCCGGCAATGCGGCTGGCGGTGACCGAACTAGATTGGCTGATTATCTTCAGGCTGCCACCAACGCTGTCCACCTTGATGGGTTTATAACTAGTTTCGATAATGGTGGCGGCGCCCACATTTGTAACCGACACTTCGCTGCTTGTGCCATTTATCACTAACTTTCCACCGATGTCTGCCACGTTGATTTCTTTATATGAAGAAGTGATGTCGCAATCTTTAGCCACGCCGGTGCCGAAGATTTGCGCACTTTGCGAATCGATGATGAGTCTACCGGCGATATTGCGAAACTCGATTTCTTTGTAGCTGTTTTTGATGCGTACGTCGCCGGTTATTTTGTTGAGGGTCACGGCTCCGCTGCGGTTTTGAATGTTCGCGTCTCCCACAAATTCATCGACTTCTACCGCTGCGTAATTGTTGTGAATCTCTAAGGAGCCGGCACACCGTTCCAGCTTGATTTCCCCGGAGGTGTTTTCAATCTCATGATCCCCCTCAACGTCCTCGATTTGAATGTCGCCATATTTGTTGTCGATGACCAGAGATTGTTTGGCCGGCGTCCCGATGCGCAGCTCCACATACATGGAAAGGTTTCGATTGTCGTCGAAAAGGGCTCGGAAAAAACGCTTCAATCCCGATTCGTCAGTGTGAGCGTATCGCTCCCTCGGCGTTCGCAACCGCAGCTTGAAACCATCACGGTACGGCTCAAGAACCAGACGGGTTTGTGCAAAAAACTCAGAAATCATCTCCGATGGCGCCTGGCTGACTTCTACGGTGGCCTCCACTTCGATGGTGTTTTTTGAATGGCGAAACACAAATATATCCGCCTGTGTGCCATCCACATACAGGGTTTTGCCAGGGGCCGATTCAATCTGTTTATTGAAGGTTTTGATTTCTGAAGACAATAAAAAGAGGGGGGAGTTCGCCTGCGCCGTACGAACAAAAAAGGCCATCGTAAAAAAGAAAACGAGCATTTTTAAATTGATTTTGAATTTCATGTTAGACCTCGCTATGTTTTTTGATGATTGAATTATGAAAAACCTCAAAAGGTCTTTCGATGTAATTTGTGCCCGTATGTTGCCGGCCCACAGCACGGCGCCCTTTAAACAACCCCTCGGGCGGGAAAGATGATCGCTGTTGATTTTCATAATTGATTGCTGAAATCCTTTCACGTGCGGAACGGCGCCGGGCCTTTACCCGCCGCCGTTGTGCTGCTGGCTCAAGATTTCCTGCAGGGTTTGTTTTTTGTCCTGCAAGGCGGCCAGCATGTAGCGTCGGATGTGAGCGTTTGCCGGGTTATCTGCCAGCGCATCTTTACAGCGGGCAATCTGATCGTCGATGGTGGAGAGTCGATCGCGATAGAGCAGCATAAGCTCCAGGTCGATTTCAGCCAGGCGCGGCAGGGCCTCCTGTTCCAGCTCGGCGATGGCGGACAAGTAGGCGCGTTCGTTTTTTTCCACACGTTCTAATACCGAAGCGGTCAAAATGCCCGAATCCTGGAAACGGGAACGGGACAGCATATAGACCGCCGAGCTCACACCGATCATCAACACCAGCGCCGCGGCCAGGCGCAAATAAGTTGTTTTGGAAGCGGAAAAGAACGTTCGTCGCTGCGTAATTGTACGCTGTTTTTCGGCCTGCAGCGTGTTTTCGATTTTGCGCCAAAGGTCAGGCGCCGGCAGGTTTTGCTGCAGCTCGGCAGCTCTGGCCAGCAGCCAGCTATCCTGTTTGTGCAACTTCTGACAAATCGGACACCCCCGTAGATGTTTTTCAAAGATTTGCTGGTCCACTTTATCGAGGTTGAATTTTTGATAAAAAGAGCAAGTCATGTTAACCCTCGTTTTTAAATTCCGCCAGCGCCCGGCGCAGTCGGGTTTTCGCTTGAAAAATATGTGCTTTCACCGTGCTCAGGTTCATATCTAAAATCTCGGCGATTTCTTTTTGTTTGCATTGCTGCACGGGAAACAGCACAAAGCAGGCACGCATTCGCTGCGGTAACGCCTGAATCGCTTCCTCCAGTTGTATTTTCAGTTCGTTGTCGGTTTGATAAACCGTCTCGGTTTTTTCGAGAAATTCGGCCGGTTTCTGCTTTTTTTTCTGCAACTGATCGAAACAGACGTTGAGCATAATTCGAAACAAATAGGTTTGCAATTTTGCGCCAAACCGAAATTGTTCTATTCCGCGATACAGTTTTAAAAAGGTCGTTTGTACGGCATCTTCCACATCTTCCATTCTGCCGAGCATGCGCAGACCCAAATTGAGCAGCGGCTGCTGGTAGTGGCGGTAGATCTTTTCAAACGCCCGCATGTCTCCCCGCTGGCAGCGTTGAATGACTTCTCGTTCATTTTTTAAATCGGGTACCAGTTGCTCGCTTCTCCGGATTCGGTGGTTAATTTGACATTGGATTAGACCTTCTGGAAGGGAAAAAGGTTTAGTGATGATGCCCAAATTTAGTAATCCGATGGCAAAAAGACAATTGGTTTGTGTGGATTTGAATGTCAAATTCAGGGCAATGGTGACTTCTGCTTTCACAAATTGAGCTATCGATACTTTTTTTAAGTTGGAGTTTTTATGAAAATAGAATTTAGCAAATCATCGAGAAAATTCATTTGATCTCTTGACATTTTAATGCCTTCATGTTATCTTTTAATAAATAAACCGATATTTTACGAGTTCATGAAACATTTTTACGAATAGTTGGCGCTTTCAACATCGGCCTAAAAATCAAAAGATTATGCGTTATTCTGACTGGACTACCCTGGCCAATACCGAAACCGAGGCTCCGGCTCAAAACGGGCTCTTTCAAATCAAGGTGAAGGATGGGCTGGTAAATTATCCACGTGGTAAAAGCGCCATGTTTTATTATGGATTTGCTGAAAATCTGAGTCAGGGCTTGCAAAATTTCCGCAGCCGAATTTTACCGTTACTGGAAGTCAACGAAAGCGTGCTGCTCATTCGCTGGCTGGCCACGGAAAATACCGAAGCGCAATTCCAGAATTATCTCAATTCGTTTTTCAACAATTTCGGCGCCTTACCGCTTGGCAACGAAATGCAGCTGCACAAACAATATCAAAATCAGCAATCAGAAGGATGAGTCCAAAACGTCGCCCCTGAAGAACGGTGTTTTTCTGCGTTCACTTTTAGTCGGGGTCTGGTAGCAAACGAATTAGCGGCCTTTTCCTGTGAAGCGATTTTTCACTTTACTCAAAACAAATTGAATTATCCTCCAGCATCTGCTTCAGCATTTCCATGAATCCTGCTTTAAAGGGGGTAAAACATGACGATTTCCCGTTCGATTTTACACGCTTTCCACCCACGATGGGTGTTCACAAGTCCCGTTCTCCTGTTAACCATTTCACTGCTGTTCTTTTTTTGCGGGCAAAAAAGTGTCCTGGCTCAAAATGATGACCATCGCAATAAGCCGAACAACGAAGGTAAAGAAAAAAAAACGCCTGAGGGGGAAGATAGTAATTTCTGGAAACGCGCGCTACGAAGGGCTTTTCAGCAGTACAAAGTCAACCTCTTTGACCGTCCGTACCGATTGAACGCGCTACCGATCGTGTACTTAACTCCGCGCACGGGTGTAAATTTGGGGTTTTACACGAAATTGCGCTCCAGAGGGCCGGCTCAGAATGAATACGACATCATCTTGCAAATCATCGCTTCCACGCTGGGCAGTCACAATCATAAGATCGTTTTTAAATACCCAGAGATCAATCAGTCTAATTTTGGATTTTTTTTGCAGGCTGCCTGGCGCCGTGATTTAGAAACGCGTTATTTCGGAATTGGAAACAACAGTTTGAATGAGGAAAACCTCACGGATCCGAAAAGCCCGGATTTTGTTCATGAAGAGTTTTATATTTACAATTTGAAGCGACCACGATTGACGCTTTACGGCACTTATCGTCTGCTGCCAAATATTCAGTTCTGGTATGGATTTGGATTACATAACGTGGAACCGCAGTTTAAGCACGGGGTGGAAAAGTCGTTTCTGGCCAGCGATAAACCCTTCGGTTATTTAGGAGGATCGGGCAACCATTTGAGTTTCCGTTTGAGTTGGGACACGCGCTCTGAAAGCGTTTTTCCGCTTTCAGGTTTTCTCACTGAAGTGACTTTTGAGCCCAATTTTGAAAACGTCAATGAGATAGCGCCGGGAGAAAACGGCACGGAAAAACGCGGCAAAGAGGTCACCTTTTATCGGTACACGATTTCGGATGCACATTTTACATCCATCACCAATCGACTGATATTTGCCAACCGGGTGGCTTTTGAGGCCATTGCCGGGCAGGCGCCTTACTACGCGTTTGGTGAATCCGCTGGTCAACGGCTCACTCGCGGTCTGGGCGGCAGCCAATCTTTGCGCGGTTACAAAAGCCGTCGTTTTCAGGATAAGATCAAATTTTTCACCTTGACGGAATTGCGTTACAAAGCCCACCGATTTAAAATTCTGCCGCAACCAATTGACTTGATTATCATCGGTTTCTACGACAGCGGGCGCGTGTGGCATCGCTGGTCAGAAATTGAATTTAAAAATTTTCATGCCACCTTTGGATTCGGGATTTGGCTCAATTGGAATAATAATTTGATCTTGCGCATGGATGTGGGCCGGTCACGAGAGCAGCTCGATTTTTACTTGCGATTCAACAGCGCATTTTGAACGGACAACCCTTCTCATTCATCTGGTGCCTCTGAGCCTCCGCAAATTCTTCTTATTATTGATGTTTTTACGTTTTTTCACAGACGCCACTGTGAAAAGAGCGCGCAGACAGTTAAGCAAATGGGAACCTGAAACATTCCGCTTTTGAAGTGCGGATTTCGGAATTAACGTGTCAATGATTAACTGACACCTTCCACAATCCGCAATACTCAATTTTGTTCCGATTTGCGATTTTAGACACTCCTGCAAATCGACAATACTTTGTCGATGTTAGGCAATAAGTTCCTAATGCAGCGAAGCCGCAACCAAAAAGGCAAAATGATTAAGGGCAAAATAATTTTAACTTAAATTGAGCGATTCGCTATAGGCCGTTGGCTGTTAGCAAATATAACACCACTATCTAAAATGGTTTTTGTAACCCAACTGCCGGATAAAATGGGAGTCTCAACGTAAGTACCGAAAAATAACTACCCATAGCCAAAAGCCCGGTGCCGGTTTTGCGTGTAAATATATTTATTCTTTTCTTTGCGAGCTTGGCGGCTTTGCGTGAGGTTTTTACAAACTTTGCTAAAAAAACAAAGTTATTCGGGATTATAGACTAATGTGCTCGTTCCTGGAAAAATTGTGAAAATCAATCGACCGAGCTTGTTATTCTGACTGCGGCACGGCTTTTTCTCTTACTACGACGTCGTAAACTGTCGGAATCACCACCAGTGTCAACAGCGTGCCCATCAGTAGTCCGCCGATGACCGTGACCGCCATGGGGGTACGCAGCTCGGCGCCTTCGCCAAGGCCCAACGCCATGGGTAAGAGGCCCAGCACGGTGGTGAGGGTGGTCATGAGGATGGGCCGCAATCGCACCTGTCCCGCCTGCTTGATGGCTTCGCGTTTGGCCAAGCCCTGTTTGCGCAGCCGATTGATGTAATCGATCAAAACGATGGCATTGTTGACCACAATGCCCGCCAGCATGATCATCCCGATGAGGACCACCACACTGATGGGGGTGCTGGTGAGTAAGAGAGTGAGGCTCACTCCGATGATGGCGAACGGAATGGAGAACATGATGATGAACGGCTGCACCAGCGACTCGAATTGTGAGGCCATAACCAGGTAAACCAGAAAAATCGCCAGGCCGATGGCCAGTTTCATGCTGTCGAAGGAGGTGACCATCTCGCGCTGCTGCCCGCCGATGCGCACGCGAAAATCGGGCGGCAGCTGCATGCCGTTGATGATGTTTTGAATGTCCAGTGAAACGCTACCGAGATCGCGACCTTTGAGATTGGCGGTTACGAGGGCAACACGTTCCTGATCGATGCGGCGGATTTCGCTTGGCCCGCGCTCCAGTCTGATATCGGCTACGGTGGCTAAGGTAATGGGAATCGAGCCGGAAGGATTGACCACCAGCCTTTTCAAGTCGTCCACATTGTTGCGATCTTCTTCCCGCGCCCGCACGCGGATATCGACTTTGCGATCCTGGCGGTTGAGCTCGGTGGAGACCTCTCCCATGACTTTGTTGCGAACGATGTTGCCGATGGTGGCGATGTCCAGGCCCGCTTGTGCTACCCGCCGGCGGTTGAAGATGATCTGCACTTCGGGATTGCCGCCCTCGGTGCTCGCTTTGATGTCGCGTAGACCGGGAATGTTGCGCATCTCCTGTGCGAGCAGCAGGCTGAGTCTTTCCAGCTCCTGCAAATTATACCCGCGCACTTCCACTTCGATGGGGGTGCGAAAGCTGAACAGGGTAGGTCGGGAGATTTTGTACTCCAGACCGGGAATGGAAGCAAAGCGTTGTCGCAGCTCGTCCATCACCTGCAGCTCCGCTGCCCGATCGTTGCGCTTCTCCAATTGGATATGCAATTGTCCGAGGTTTTCGCGCATTTCGGTGGCGCTGAATCCCATTTGCGCGGCGGTTCCAGAAACGGTGTAAACGCTGCGAATACCGCGCACGCGTTGTGCTTGCGCGGCCATGTCGGCCACCACCTGTTCGGTTTCCTCCAGAGGCGTACCGATAGGCAGGAGAATGTCCACAAAAAATTCGCCCTGACTCATTTCCGGGATGAGCTCGGTGCCGATGAAATTGAAACTGCCCATAGATAATGCTAACAATAACAGCGTGCTGCCGAGAAATTTCACACGGTGCCTCAATACGCTTTGAATAAATTTTGGATACGCTTCGGTCAAATTTTTCAGCAATCGATCAAAAGCAGCGTAAACAGGACCCAGCAACCAATTCAGGAGATTGCCGATTCCAGCTAAGAATTTGCGAAGATAATAAATTACCAGAGCCGGCGTTTGAATAAAAATCATATTGATGATTTTTCGGATGTTACTTTGGCGCTCTCCCTTTTGCTCGGATGGGTTTTTTGAAGAAGAGGAGGTCTGAACCTGTAATTGCCGTGACGACAACATAGGAATGAGTGTGAGGGCGACTATCAACGAGGCCATCAGAGAATAGGTCACTGTCAGCGCCTGATCGTTGAATAGCTGGCCAGCGATGCCTTCCACGAAAATGATGGGTACAAACACGCATACCGTGGTCAAGGTGGAGGCGATCACGGCCTGGCCCACTTCGCTGGTGCCTTTGTCCGCGGCTTCAGCCTGTGAGTGCTCGCGCTTGCGGTAGCGGTCTATGGATTCCAGAACCACGATGGCGTTGTCCACCAGCATGCCCACCCCCAGAGCAAGACCGCCCAGCGACATGATGTTGAGCGAGACGTTTGAAATGTACATGAAAAAGAAAGTGACTACGATGGAAATGGGAATGGTGAGACTGATGATGACCGTGCTTTTCACACTTCTCAAAAACAAATAGAGCACGAAAATCGCCAGAAGGCCGCCCCAGATGGCGGTGTTCAGGACCTCGTCCACGGAGTTCTGAATGAACAGAGACTGGTCATTGACGATGGTCATGTTTAACGGCACATTAAATTCTTTAAATTCTTTCATCACGGCATTCAACCGCTCCTTTACGGTTTGAGCAACCGTCACGGTGTTTTTGTCCGCTTCTTTGTAAATGGCAATTTCCACGGACTCTTTGCCATTGAGGTGGGTGATGACATTGCGTTCTTTGTGGCCTTTCTGAATATCAGCGATGTCCTCCAGCAGGATGGGTGCTTGCTCACGCATGTCCACCACAATGTTACGCATTTCATCAATCGTTTTAAATTCATTTAATGTTCGGACTAAAAACTCAGCTTCGCCGTCTTTCAGGGTGCCGCCTGTGAGGTTGACGTTTTCCTGCGCCATGCGCTGCGACACCTGGGTGATGGGAATGCCGAGGCTGGCTAATCGGCTTTCGTGGACGTTGATTTGAATTTCTTCTTCCAGGCCGCCGGAAATCTGCACCGAGGCCACACCGTCCAGCGATTCCAGCTCTTGTTTGATGCGTTCTTCGGCAAGCAGCCGCAAGGCGATGAGGCTTTCATCGCCGGCCAAGCCGACGCGCATGATGGGATCCAGAGAAGGATCGAAGCGCAGTAAAATGGGCGATTCCGCATTGGCTGGCAAATTCAGCATATCCAGCTTTTCCCGAACTTCCAGCGACGCAAAGTCCATGTCGGTGCCCCAGTCAAATTCTAGGATGACATCCGACATGCCCGGACGGGAGATGGAGCTGGTGCGCACGACTCCGGATATGATGCCCACGGCCTCTTCCACGGGTTTGGAGAGAAGATTTTCCACTTCGCCCGGGGCCGTTCCCGGATATTCGGTGCGAATGGTCAGGGTGGGATAGGAAATGTCCGGCAACAGATTGATGGGCAGGCGGTCAAACGCTACGTAGCCGAATACCAGGGCGGCTATCATAAACATGGTGATGGTGACCGGACGAGTAATTGAGAATTTTACTATTTTCATATACGAGGAATCCTTTCTTTAAAACAGCCATCTTTTACACTTAGCGAAGGCGTCTTCGCCGAGCGTTTTTGAATAATTCACGGACATTATTTATAGTATTACTTCTGAACTTTTGCATTTTTTTACAAGAAAATGGCTAAAT
>JBHHXN010000127.1:0-15114 GCA_046757025.1 bacterium | reverse complement strand
GAATTTCTCTAACGATAGTTATTATAAGGAATTATGTGAATGCCGGTTAAGAAAATGCACTACAAAACAATTGATTACACAACTGCGAAACTTGAATAAATTAATAATTCGGAGGAAGGGATGGAAATCAAAACATTAGACCAACGAATGGCAAGTCAATTCAGAACCAACAGAACGCGTCAGATTATGGTTTCTGTACCATTGGTGTTAGTCTTTATTATTATAATTTGGCTTGGTGATAATCCACAATCGAACTTTTTTGGACTCCCGAATAATATAGTATTTGTAATTGGTTTCGCAGCAGTAGTTGGGGCACTTATTTTTTCGTTTATAAATTGGAGATGTCATTCCTGTGAAAAATATCTTGGGAAATCCATTAATCCAAAATTCTGTTCAAAATGTGGGGTTCAACTTAGATAATTCATTAATGGTCTATTCCATGGACCAATTCAGTAGAAAACAATTAGTTGGGACAAAATTATCATAAATAATTTGGATATCTAACACATTTTAAAGCTGTTGAAACAGAGGCGTATTTCTTTTCACGTTCTACCCTGTTTCTTATTGAATTTTGGATTGAATCTATTTCTTAGTAGCTCAAGTCATCCATCGAATCCACACGGATTGAAGAAATTGTACTCTTTGGACGTTTTTGATATATCGAAAAATTTTATTCCGGTTACGAGTAGTGCGAAGAAATGTGTTGATTATTTTGTGTGTTTTGACTATCATTGAGCACATATATACGTATAACCAACAATAATCGATCAAGTATGAATCTAAATGAAGTTTACCTTAATTCACCATTGATCGAGGTGGTTTGTGAACTACGTTTTCAACGGAATTTGGAAATAGAATGCCGGAGAAACGATTATTATGGGAGGATTAAAGAAAAGTATCCAAACATTTTAGTTCCATATCTTCCTCCTGGTGGTGGTGCTCCAGCTTTATTGCAATATAGATTTGAAAATGTGGAAAATGACGCGGGAATATTATTATCAATTGACAAATTCTCTCACTATGATAAAAAGTACGAAGGTCATAAGAAGTTTATAAGCGAATTCTTGAATTCCTGGAAAGCACTCTTAGGCACATATGAAATCCAAGAACCTACTCGTTTGGGTTGGAGATATATCAATGTGATCCCGTTTGGTAGAGAAGGTGGATTGGTTCCTTTAGCCGATTTCTTTAACTTTCAACTGGACTTTCCAAACACAAACGGTGCGGATTTTGAGAATTTAGACATGACTTTTGTGACAAGAATAAAAGAGGGATCCATTACGACAAAGCTTCAAACAGCAAGCGAACCCAAAACTTGTCACGAAGTATTTATTTTGGACATTGATTTCGGTATGAAAGAAAACTTGTCGATAAAGAACATTGAGAAGAATGTGCAACAAGCTCACGTCGAAGCTCGTGCACTATTTGAAAAGTCCATCACTGAAAAATATAGACAATATCTACGAGGTGAAAAAATATGAATTTTGCTAATGCGCAAGCCTACCAGGATATTGAAGATAGTTACGATTGGATAAGAAGTAGAAAGTTCGATATTCCTTTTGGTGATTATGAGGTTGACTCATTAGAATCTACCGCAGTTGATTTTGATCCTAAAGAATATTTGCAGAGAACTTGGGCGAAAACATTTCCGAAATGGCAATTCAAAGCTACAGGTCTAAAAGTCTATTCATTTAAACCAATCGAAGTTGTGATTACCAGAGAAAATGGTACCTATTTCGCTGAAAATGAATCTCTTGAAATCTATGCTTCTGGAGATAACGAACAAGAAGCAATTGAGGATTTTTGCCAGCACGTTATTTATTTCTATAAACATTACAAACAGCTTACCTGGGATAGAGTAACAGGTCAGGCAAAAAAACTGAAAGAGATTTACGAACAGCTTTTTGAAGAGGCTTCTTAATGGCAATTGACCGTCGAAAGGCTATGAAGAGTTTGTCTAAGAAGGGATTCCGTAAGGTAGAAAATAGCCATCACATATATTTTCATCATGAACACAAAGGAAAAGAGACCGGAGCTTATACATATTTCTCACATTCCAAGAAAGAGAAGGAATTAGGCAAAAGTTTGTTGCTACTTATACGAAAGCAATTAAAGCTTGACAAAAACTCAGAGGCAATTGATTTGCTAAATTGTCCGATGGATGGTGCGCAATACAATGAGATTCTGATAAACAAAAATATCTTTGACGCTACTGATTTTTGATTATCTTCCAGCCATTCTCGATGGGCAGGAATCAAGATTTATTATCCCTCAACTGATCATAGATACATTCTGAATTTATGTCCAAGTTGCGGGATTTTTCTTTTTCAGCACGAACAAAGAATACCGCCAAATAAACCTGTAACCATTGAAGTCTGAAGCTGAAATAATTTGTATCATGTGGGAGAAAAACCTGGAAAAGGCGAATACAAGTGAAGCAATTGTGACGGCCAGATCATGTTGGATGACCATGACGATGGCTTGTCACTATGTGGTAACAGTGGTAAAGGACAAAACACAATAAATTTCAAAATAGCACTTTGAAATCGGGCTAACTGAGAAAATCAAGTGCACCTATTGCTCTTTGAAACTGAAACTTGTTCAGATTCTCCATTAGAAAAAATGACTTAAAAGTGCAGTGAAAATATTAATACTCGAACCCTATTTTACCGGCTCCCATAAGGCCTGGGCTGAGGGGTATGTTGAGCACAGTCAGCACCAGGTTGAAATACTGAGCTTGTCTGGCAAATTCTGGAAATGGCGCATGCACGGCGGCGCGGTTTCTCTGGCCCGGCAATTTTTTGAATCGAACTTCCAACCCGATCTGCTGCTGGCAACGGATATGCTTGACCTGACTACGTTTCTGACTTTAACCAGGCAAATGACCGCTGACCTGCCAGTGGCACTTTACTTCCACGAAAACCAGTTGACCTACCCCTGGTCGCCAAATGATCGCGATGTTGTTCATCAACGCGACCGGCACTACGGATTTATCAACTACGCCAGCGCGCTGGCCGCTGATGCGGTTTTTTTTAATTCGTCTTTTCACAAAGACTCTTTTTTTGAAGAGTTGCAGCGTTTTCTGAAGCATTTCCCTGATCACCGGGAATTAGAAAATATGGACTTGATTCGAAGCAAAAGTCAGGTTTTGCCACTGGGTCTGGATCTGAGGCGATTCGATAAATATAATATTGAGCGCGCCAACCCACATTCGAAATCATGCAGGCCGCTAATTCTCTGGAATCACCGCTGGGAGTTCGATAAAAATCCCACCGAGTTTTTTCAGGCGCTTGCTGCGGTGGCAGAGGAGGGCTGGCAATTCGAGGTCGCGGTGCTTGGGGAGTGTTTCAGCCAGCAGCCGGCAGAATTCGAGGAAGGGCGAAAACGACTCGGTAGCAAAGTGGTGCAATTTGGTTTTGTGGAAGATTTCGCTGAGTACGCCCGATGGCTCTGGCGCGCAGACATTTTGCCCGTGACCTCCCACCAGGATTTTTTTGGCGCCAGCGTGGTGGAGGCTGTGTACTGTGGTTGTTGGCCAGTTCTGCCACAACGTTTGGCTTATCCAGAGCTGATTCCAACTGAGCTGCATGCAAAATATTTTTATCACGGCTTTGATGAGCTGGTGGCGCAATTGGTTTACATTATTGAAAATCGTGACCATCTGCAAAATAATTGTTTACAATCGGTAGTAAAAAAATATGACTGGCAGGAAATGTCGGTAAAATATGATGATCATTTGAAAAGGGTAATAGATGAGTTTGGGCGTTGAGTTCCGCTTTTGAAATATATTTATTCACGAACGTTCGGTTTAAAATATCTTTGATAAGAATTTGTGCAGCCCCCCTCTGAATCCCCCTTTGAGGGGGGACAAAGGGGGGGCACCGCCTAATAATCAATTCAAGTTTTACAATAGAATAAGGTCTTAATACTTATTTATTGGCAGTTATTGTCTATTGCTACATCTTTTAACTGGAAACAAATATTATTTATTAAGTACTGAGAAATTAAATTGTCGAGCAGCAAAAATCACTATTCCGCAGAGGTGATCATCGTTGGCGGCGGTCTGGCGGGAATTGTCACCGCGTATGAGCTGTTAGAATACGGTAAAAACGTGCTCATTTTAGACCGCGACCGGCAGGAAAATTTTGGCGGTCTTGCTAAAGAGTCTTTCGGCGGCATCATGATAGTGGATACGCCAATGCAGCGCAAGTCCGGCATTCGCGATCAGCCTGAGCTGGCGCTATCTGATTGGTTGAGCTACGCCCAATTTGACGCTGCCGATCACTGGCCACGCAAGTGGGCTGAAATGTATGTATACAGCTCGTTGGAGTACATCTTTAACTGGTTAACTGAGAAGTCGGTGGAATTTTTGCCGGTAGTGAACTGGCCGGAACGCGGCATGTTCTATCGCGGCAATTCCGTGCCGCGTTGGCATATTGCCTGGGGCACGGGCCGCGGCATGGTCGAATCCATCCTGGCGCATCTCGAACGGCATCCACAAAGAAAAAACCTGCAGATGAAATTTGGGCATCGAGTCAATGATCTGATTATGCAAAATGGCGCCATCACCGGCTGTGCTGGCGTTCTGGAAGCAAACGAGGAAGCATTTTCTGCAACTGGTGAAGCGGTGGTGGTGGCTGCTGGCGGAATTTGCGGCGGCGATTTGAGCAAAGTGCGCAGCTACTGGAACCGTGATTGGGGGGAACCGCCGAAAACCATACTGAACGGTTCGCATCGATATGCCGATGGTATGCTGCATGAATTGGTGGAGGAAGCAGGAGGGAATGTCACGCATCTCGATCGACAGTGGCACTACGCCGCGGGCATTCCTCACCCAAAGCCGGAGCGCTGGCAACACGGATTGAGTCTGGTGCCGCCGCGTTCGGCGTTGTGGATGAATGCGCTGGGCAAGCGCATCGGCCCGCCACCGCTGGTGGGATACACGGATACGCGCTATCTGGTTGAGCAAATCTGCAAGCAGCCAGGTCAATATTCCTGGCAAATTCTCAACTGGAAAATTGCAGTCAAAGAGCTGGCGGTTTCGGGCAGCGATTACATGACCGCTTTTCGTGAAAAAAAGAAGTTGCGTTTGATTCTGGATGTCGTGTTTGGCAACAAAAAACTGGTGCAGCGCTTGCTTCATGAGTCACCGGATTTCGTCACCGCAGATTCTGTTGCCGAGCTCGCCCGTAAAATGAATGAACTGGACAACGAATATCAGGTGGACGCTGATCTGCTGACTGATGAAATAGCGGCATACGATGCTGAAATCGAGCGCGGCGTTCGCTTTTTCAACGACGAGCAATTGCGTCGACTCACGAATTTTCGCAGTTATCGCGGTGACCGAATGCGGCTGTGCAAATTCCAAAAAATCTTGGATCCCAAAGCGTTGCCGCTGATTGCCATCCGGGAATTTATTTTGAGCCGCAAAAGTCTGGGCGGCATCCAAACGGATCTTAAGTGCCGAGTGTTGCGCAAAAATGGTCACGCCATTTCCGGGCTGTACGCAGTAGGAGAAGCCGCCGGCTTTGGCGGCGGGGGCATTCATGGTAAACGTTCGCTGGAAGGAACCTTTTTGGGTAGTTGTGTTCTAACCGGCAGAATCGCAGCAAACGCCATCGCAGGAGGATAAAAATGCAAACGACTAATGAAATGAGTAAAGCAGAAGAGAGAGTGGAGAGTACGTCAAAAAAAACGCTCAAAAAAACCGGTGCCTTTTTGTGTGTTTATGCCCTTGAGCAGTTGCCGGTCACCCACACCTTCGGAATCCCGGGGGTTCACAACACAGAGATTTACGACGAGCTGAACAAATCGCAGAAGATCCAGCCGGTACTGGTGACGCACGAAGGCGGTGCGGCATTCATGGCCGATGCCGTCAGCCGTACGACCAATAATATCGGAACACTGGTAATCGTGCCGGCTGCCGGCGTCACCCACGCTATGAGCGGCATCGGTGAGGCGTATCTCGATGGCATTCCCATGCTCATCATCTGCGGCGGGATTCGTCGCGATCTCGACAAATCCTATCAACTGCATGAATGGGATCAACATCGGGTTCTGGCCGGTGTGACTAAAAAGACGTTTTTAATCGAAGACCACAAGCAGATCGTGCCGACCATTTTTGAGGCGTATCGAGTGGCGACTTCTGGATTCCCGGGCCCGGTGTTTGTGGAAATTCCCGTGAATATTCAGTTGTTCAAAGGCGAGGTCGGGGTTCTGCCGACATTTCAACCGGTGGAAGAGAAAACCATCGTAGATGTATCCAAGATTCAGCAGACAGTCGAATTGCTCAAAGCTGCAAAATCGCCGGGCTTGTTTCTCGGCTGGGGCTGCCGGGACTGTCCAGAGCTGGTGATTGAATTAGCGGAATTACTGGAGGTGCCGGTGGCTACCACCCTGCAGGGCTTGAGCGTCTTTCCAGCCAATCACCCGCTGCATACTGGCATGGGATTCGGCCGGCATTCCGTTCCCGCGGCTGAAAACGCCTTCAAAGATTGCGATTGCCTGCTGACGGTGGGCGCCCGCTTCAGCGAAATTCCAACCGGCAGTTTCGGTGTAGCCGTACCGGAGAATCACATTCACATCGATATCGACCCGGCTGTGTTCGATAAAAATTATCCTGCTAAAGTGAGCCTGGCCGGCGATGCGGCTGCGGTTTTGCAGGCTCTGTTGCAGGCGCTTAAAGATGACGGCTTTCAGCCTGTGCGGCAAAAAGGACCTCTGCGAAACCAAATTCAGTTGGACAAAGCGGCTTACCTGAACGAATGGAAAAAGCATGTCATGGCAGATGCCGTAAATCCCGCCCTGTTTTTTGAGAAACTTCGCGCCAGATTGGATGACGAGGCAATCACGGTGGTGGACGATGGCAACCACACTTATTTAGCCGCCGAGCTATTTCCAGTTTATCAATCGAAACACTTCATTTTACCTACGGATTTTAATTGTATGGGATATTGCGTACCTGCGGCTATCGCAGCCAAACTTGCGAATCCTGAAAAGCAGGTGGTGGGTATTGTGGGCGACGGCGCTTTTTTGATGACCGGTCTGGAGATTCTGACCGCCGCCACGCACAATGTGGGGGTGGTGTATTTCGTGTTTCATGACGGCGAGCTTTCGCAAATTTCGCAAGGCCAGGAAATACCGTACAACCGTAAGGTCTGCACGGTTCTTGGCGAAATTAAACTGGTAGGTATCGCCACGGCCACCGGCGCGGCTTTTCTGGAAATCCAGCAGAATGACGCGCTCGATACCGTGATTCCCACTGCACTGAAACTTGCTGCTAAGGGCCAACCCGTGATCGTGGATGTGAAAATCGATTATTCCAAACGCACCCGGTTTACCAAAGGGGTGGTAAAAACCGTGCTCAAACGGTTTGCACTGGGCGATAAATTCCGGTTTGTGGGACGGGCCATGGTGAGAAAAGTGACGGGTTGAGGGTAATTGAAATTATCCCTAAACTGAGCGATTCATCATCGGTGGAAGATTTGGTGTTCAAGCTTCAGCTTGCCGGAAAACACGCTAAAGCGTGAACACCCACTCTCTCAAAAATCAACATGATAGCGCGTGTACTAAGCAAAATCGCTTACAATTTAATCTCCGCAACCACCGCCGGATGATCGGACTCCGAGTTCAAAATGTAACGCGTATCCATCACCTCAATATCTGGCATCACAAAAATGTGATCGATACGCTCTTCGGCATGACGTGAAGTCTTGTCCAGACTTTGCGGCCATTTCTGTAACAGAGCATCGCGTAAATTTTGAGTCGTCGCAACGTATTGCTCTGAAGCCGGTTTAAAATTAAAATCTCCCATGAGAATGAGATGCCGCTTCCCTTTGACTTCTTTTAAAATTGCCTGTTGTTGTACCATGGGCCCCTGATTGCCGAGATGCGTGACGAATACGCTGAAGGGTTTGCCCTGCACAGAAATGGTCGCTGTGATAGTCGCGGTTTGCTCACCGACACTGTGCATAAAAAAAGTGCGCGGATTCTCGATTGGATATTTGGATAGCAGGGCGATGCCAAAAGTTCCTGTTACGGTTTTGGGGCCATAATATGAATAAAGGTTCAAGCGATCAGTAAAATAACGAACCAGATCGGAGTTTCCGCCCGCGATGCGGTTGCTGTCGGTTTCCTGTAATCCAATGACGTCGGGATCGATTTTCTGAATCAATCTGAGCTGTCCATCACAATTTTTTTGGCCATTTTGGTCATACCCTTGCTGAACATTGAAAGTTAATATTCTTAGAGCGGTTTTGTTTTTTACGGGGAGAACAGGCCTGGCTCTGGTCAAAAAGATGGCCAGTATTGTCAGGAGACTAAGAAGCACAATAGTTCCAAGCCACGCTCGCGGTAGAGGTGCTCGGTTTGCAGCACGCCCTCCTGCAAACAAATCATTTTTCAGCCAAAAGAGAGGCAAGAGCAGAGTCAGTCCGGGCGTTAAAAATACCAGCCAGAATTTATCTCGAAATAAGGGTCCCACCACAGGAATGTAATCGTAAACCGTGGTAAAAATGTGCCCCAGTATTAATAGAAATAAATAGCAAGTGCTCACCAAAAAACCGCCAGCCACAAGACGAGGTGGAGGTTGCAGGATAGTCAACTGGCGCACGAAAAGCATAAAGTCGATCACGAGAATGGGAAAGAGGAGCAGCGTGGTTATGAGCGGGATATGTTTGTACAGAGAAATCGGAGGCGTATAAATTGGAAATTCGCCTGCATCATGTGGGAAATTTAGTTGATGCATGAAAAGCGTCGCTGTCAATGAAATGACAAATAAAACATTCCAGAGTAAGACCGTTTTCGGGTTCAAGAGTGTGGCCGCTTTGTCTCCTTCAATTAGAAAATAACTGAAAACAACGATCGCGAACATCATTATCGATACGATGACGGCCAGGTCAACGCCGGTCCATCGGCTCATGACATTGGGCGCGGCATAGGCGAAATAGAACAAACTGAATACGCTGATGATTCCCAGGCAAAGCGGCAGGACTTTTTTTAAGGAAGCGCCTGCGGTTTGCTGGCCGTTTTTCTCAGATGCCTGCACGTCGCAGCCTCGCCTGGTTGACATTTCTGCAAACAGTAAAATAGCCGCGGTGATTGCCAGTAGCCATCCGATAATTTGATGCCAGTGAAAGGTAGAATAGTCTAAACCGGAGCCAGCGCTTCGAAATAAAATGGACATTCCTGACGCCAGGATCAGGCCCGCGCCTGCAATTTGTGCCCGGGTTTCAGCAGAAGATTTCGGCTGATTCCGAAGAAGAGAAGGAAAAAATATTAAAAAGCCAGCTACACCCAGACCCGCCACTAACATTTTCCAGCGCGTATTCAGCAACGGTTCCACAACCCGGCATACGAGAATCAAATATCCAATGAGCAAAAGTGGCCTGTTACCAAGAGGGGTTTTGCGCAACAGCAAAATGGCCGGAGAAAAAAGGAACAGCAAGCTAGCCACTTCCACGGTTAAGCTGGTGGCTAACAGACCAAAGGCATAAATTGCTTCGATAAAGTCGGAAAGCAATTGTAAAAAAAACAGAAAAAAGATACTGTACAGAATTCCCGTACAGAAGTGGTTTGCCTTTTCGACCATGGAAGGTAGCCTAATTTCACTCAGGTTCGAAAAGGGCTGCTACGGCACCAGCGGGATCCTGAATCACACAATAGCTGCCGTGTCCGGGTATGCTTTTAGGTCCGCTCAAAATTTTTCCCCCAAGCGTGACACAATTGTCTGCGCTCTTTTGCACGTTTTGGACGGTGATGTAGATCAACCACTGAGCGGGCAGCTCGGCGTTTCCGCCGCGTGCATGACAGATGCCGGCCACGGTTTGGCCACTTGCCGGGGCATTCATGTTAAAATCATGATAACCGCCCATGTCCACGGAATCGGATTTCCAGCCCACCACCTGCCGGTAAAATTCTTTGATTTCCTCGGCGTTTTCCACGGTCAGGTCAGTCCAGGTTATCATTCCAACTTCCTGGTTGTTTGCATCGCTCATGGTGAGACTCCTTTATCTAAAGTGTAAAGATCATTCTAAATTGATTTTAAGTGATTTTGATTTTATTTTGTATAACAAGCGGAAAATTAAGATTTAATGTGTAATGCATGATACAAATTTGCTTTGAGCTCAAAGTGAAAACTAAACTAAAGAGTTTTCGGGATCATTTAGCAATTTCTGAAAGTTATCGAAAAATTTTGCCACGTGAATGCCATCCATCAGAGCATGGTGGACTTCCACAGACACCGGCATTTTCAGCTTACCATTCATTTCATGAAATTTGCCAAAGACCATTTTGGGAATGGAATCCTGAGTATGGAACCGGCGAGCATGCGCAAAGCTGCTAAATGAAATCCAGGGAATCATGGAATAGTGTATGAGGTCGTCCCGGTCCTCCTGTGGATGCAGTTTTGTGGCCTTTTGCCGGTGGGCGATTAAGACATTTGCGGCATTTTGCTCGAACTGCCGGTAGCTTTCAAAATAATCGAAATAACAAAAACTAAACGTCTCATCGTCATTGAGAACGGTTGAACCGGCATGAATGGTTTCGTAAATTACTACCTCGTCGTTTTTAAGTCGATAGCGAAATGGTTCAACGTTGTTTGTCGACTTCAAAGACAAAAACAGCGAGGCCTTGAAAAATGAGGTGTTTTGATCTTTAACAAAGCGATGCAAGCGGCTGACATCCACATTCGCACAAATGTTGAAAAATGGATGGTCGTATTCTTTGAAAAAATAAAACTGATCGCGTCTTTTCCAACTCTCTATGTCCAAATAGTCAGGCATGTTGTTTGTAGTCTTTTCCGGAAAGTTACCTCTATTTTTATCATGCTGTCAATCCTCTCCAAAAATTTGGTGGACAGGATGGAAGAGGTGGATAGCCGAATAGAGGACGAGTCATTCGTGTTTGAATGTTGAATTATACTACGCTCTATGCCATATTTCCTTATACCCTATACCCTATACCCTATACCCTATACTCCCCCCCCATAGCTACCTGCAATGATTTTTATTCCAACAGGATTGTAATTTGAGTTATGGAATTACTCGTACCAATCCAATAATTTCACGTTAATTTTTTTATTCTTGCTAACCAGGCTTTTGAATTTTTCAACATCGCTCATGCCGCTGGTACCGCGGTAGTGGTACGGGAAAACCGTTTTCGGTTGGAATTCCAACACCGCCGATGCCGCCTGTTCCACGGTCATGGTGTAGGGCAGGTTCATGCACACAAAAGCATAATCGATGTTTTTGAGAGCTCTCATTTCTTTGATGTCTTCCGTATCTCCTGAAATGTAGATTCTTTTATCTTTTAGGGTCACGACATAGCCATTGCCGCGGCCTTTTTCATGAAATTTTAGTCTCCCCTCTGTTAAATTGTACATGGGCACCGCTTCCACCTTTACGTTGTTGAAAGATTTCGATTCGCCATTTTGGAGTACCTCGCCGTGTTTTAATCGGTCAACCACCGCTTTGGGACCGATGACAACCGTTTTTTGGGTTTTTAGTGAATTGACCAGGTCTGGCGCCAGGTGGTCGCGGTGTACATCCGTGATAAGTATCATATCAGGTGAAGAAAATTTTTCATATTGCTTTGCCTCGCCGACGGGATCAACAAAAATCGTGAGTTTTTTGGTGGTGATTACGAATGTAGCATGGTTGATCGGCTTAAAGGAGATTGTATCATTGCTTTTTCCCTGATTTTGTGCAAGGGCTGACCCTGGTATGAATAGAATAGCTGCTAAAAATATTTTTAGAAATGGATTCATTGGCCCCTCCATTACTATTTTTTTAAAAAAAGATTTGTCGAATGAATAATACGCATACTAAAAATATTTGTCAAGCGCTCGCAATAAAAAATGATCGAGATTGAATTGGTAGCATTGTCAGTGGAGATAATTCAGGTGTTACCGATTCCATTTAAGAGGATTGAATGAAAATCATTCTTTGTTATTTCTGCCGCGTCTTTTAGGGGGAAAGCGAGCAGATGGTATTTAACAATTCAACACCTTACAAAATCTAAATACCTGAATTTTTCAGGAACAGGGTTTGCACGACTGGCAGCACTTTGCCTTTCAAAGCGGAACCAAAGACTTTTTCCATCGCCAGCAGACCGGAACCGGTCGCGGCAGCTCCTCCGGTTATCCAGTTAGCTCAGCAAATACATTCTATCCGAGAAATACTAGAGCAGTTTCGTCGGAGACTCCTGTATTCACAGGAGTGACAGATTCGGTTGTCATACCTGCGAATGCAGGTATCTCCTCATGCGGAGCTAACTGGATAACCGTAGGCAGCTCCTGTCAACCCCATAGATTTCAAGAAATCACGTCTTCCTAATTTCATTTTATCTTTCATCGTGTGTCCCTCCCTTTTATGTAAGTTGCTGGATTTAGAGATACATAACGGCATTGAGGATCCGTGCCTTTTTCAGGGAGTCGAACAGCTACCTTCCTCGATGTGATTATTTTTGATATTTCACTATCTGGGTCATTCAAATCTCCAATAACCCTAGCTTGCGCTTGACAGGTGTTCACACAGGCTGGTACCAGTCCAGCATCCAAACGATGAACACAGAGATCGCACTTGTCGGCCGGATTATCTCCGACGGCGTCTTCAGAAACGGTCTGCTTTGCGGGATTGAGAAAACGCACGACGTAAGGACACTCGTCAACACAGGCACCAAAAACGATGCAACGTTCCTGGTCAACCAGAACCACCCCATCTGGTCGTTGATAGGTTGCGCGTTTCGTGTATTTCTCCACGGTGCCATCCGACCAGACGAATTTTGCTTCCATTTCATCTACCGGGCAAACTTCCAGGCACACGGGATTCTTGCAGTGATTACAAAGCCTGGGAACAAAACTCCGTTTCGTGTTTGTTTATTTGCCGTGGTCCAGCTCTTTCACACTTGATCAAAATACCCCAAGAGGCACTTCGGATTCTGTCTTACAAGCGACAGCGCAAGCTTTACAGCCAATGCAGCGATCGAGATCGATCAGGAAGCCCCAGCGCGGTCGGTTGCTGGTGGGAGCGGCAACCCCAACTCTGGAACCGGCTACGGCCACAACCGCACCAGCGGCGGTAGCTCCTGCTTTGAGGAATTGTCTCCTGCTTCTTGTTCTGTTATCCATTTGTTTCCTCTGTTTCCTCCTCTTTTTATTTCCAGGAAAAATATAACGTGAATCGAGGTATGACGTCTGTGTCCGGACTGGTCCCAGCATCGTTGTCACTGTAAAGCACCGCTTCGATGTTGGGAATTAGGTGTACGTTTTTGGCCGGTAGAAAATCAATGCCGGCTACGATGAAATTGGATTTGGCGGTTTTGTCAAACGGAATGTAAGATATTTTATTGCCATCTGGATTCGGATCAAATGTGCGATCGATTCTGGCGAACCCCCAGACTTTGTCTGAAAGTTTAGCAGCGCCGAAAACCGATCCGATCTGCAGTTTCTGGTCATTGCCCCCAGCAACCTGACGATTCTGATGCGCGAATTGCACCCCCACTCTGAAGTTTTCTTTCTGGATTGCGGCAAATCCTTGCAAGGTATAACGGTTTGTTTCGCCGGGCCGTTCATCAAAATCAGCATAACCTTGAATGAGTACGCCATTTTTAAATTTGCCGGTCAGGGCGAACAAGATTTTTTTGCCCTCATTGTTTTCGGAACTGTTGCTATTGCCGTTGGCGACCATCAAATGGTATTCGACTCTTTTTTCAGAATCGAGCGTGCCTTTAAAGGATAGACCAAAATCTCTGGAAGAACCGAATTTTTGTAAATCGAGCGCGGTTTTTTCAACGGAGCGGTATCCCCAGAATTTTTCTATCACATCCCAGGTCGGAGTGGGAGAAATTCCAAAAAGGATGCTATGTTGATTTTTCTTCCATTTTAAGTAAGCATCTTTAATAACGGGTGACATCTTGCTTTTGCTGGAAAAATCTCCGGCCGTGTTCATTTCAAAACGCATGCGGATAGAAAACTGGTCGCTGAGCCCTCTGTCATAAGTGAAATAGATTCGACGCAGCCAGAATCCATTGGCCCCTTCCAGATCCGCATCGTGATTGCTTGCCATATAATAGTAGTCACCAAACATGTAACCGCTGAATTTATCCTGTGAAAAGACTGTGCAAACTAAAACCGTAAGCAATCCGACACCCATTACCATAATTTTGAGCTTCATTTATATTTTTCCTATTTTTAACTTAAATAATAAAATTAATTTTGGTTTCTTGAATTAAATCCTGGATAAAACGATTAAAATAGAATATTGGTTTTTCGTAAGTTCTGTACATAACAACAGACGTTTTATAAAATATTACTATTAATACAAAAGTCGTGAATCATAATCAATTATATGTGTTAAATGAGATAAAAATTTAATTATTAAAAGGTTCGTTTTTTGTGGATATGTGATTTTTTGATATTATATCCTCAAACTTCATGCCAGAAATTATTGAAATATTCACCTGGATTTAGTTGACTGATTCTAATAAACTTAGATAATATATCAGAGATGCAAATAAGGCGTATCCGTGCGGTTGTGAGCGAATTTTCAGCGACTTGCGACGAAATTTCGCCGCTCAAATAAAATCGCTTTACAGGTGATTTTATTCAATTATTTTAATTTAGATTGACAATTTAGCAATCAATTATTATATTTCGACATATAACGAAATGACAAAATATGAGAAGTCTGATCAAACTTTTTAAAGCTTTGTCGGATCCGAACAGAATTCGAATTCTAAAGATGCTGGAAGTTCGTTCATTATGCGTTTGCGAGATTGCCGAAGTTTTGCAATTAGCCACTTCCACGGTAAGCAAGCATCTGTCAATTTTAAGAGACGCGGAGTTCATTCTGGATGAAAAAGTCGGCAAATGGGTCAATTATAGATTGAATCCTTCAACGAATGAACGGTATGTCTCTGATCTTTTACCATTTATCGCTGAGTGGCTGTCCGATGAGGAATCTGTGCGGCAAGATGCTGAAAAAGTGAGAACCGTCGATCGTGCCAAATTGTGTGCGATTTAGTTTCTTGAAGATATTTTACTTTTTAGTTGCGACCGCACAAGAGGCGTTTCTAGTAGTGCGATTCCTTATTATCAGTGCAGTCATTGCGAGGAGT
>JBHHXN010000126.1:0-15206 GCA_046757025.1 bacterium | reverse complement strand
GGAATCGCTCAGAATGACAATCCTGGATGAGGGCTGAGTTAACTGGATAACCGTAGTGTGCGATTTTTATCTAAAATAAAATTAAGGCATTGGCACGCTAATTGCGAAAAAGAAGAAGACAATTGGCTGATGGAGTCGAAGTCGAGGTATTTTGGGCAGAGTTACTTCGACGGATAAATCGATGAAAGTATCGAATTATCAAATAAATAAGTCGAATGTTAAAATGAAATTATTTCTATTTAGGGAATGAATAAAGGTTACCGAATTCATCCAATTTAACAATGATTCTTACTTAATTGTAATTTTTCTACGTGAATTAATTACATATTAGTAAGTAACATGGGGATGGTTAAAGTTTAATAAGGTAACCAAAATATGGTTCGAAAATTCGAATTGAAAATGAGGTTCCAATGAAGAATCGCATATCACCGCAGATTGGTATTGTTCTTTTATTGATTGGTAGTACTATCCAGGGGCAAACCGTAGTGGCGCCGACGGTGAGTACCGCACCCACTGCCGGCAACGCAGATGATCCGGCTGTGTGGATTCATCCAACGGATCCTTCTAAAAGCGTCATCATTGGCACCGATAAAGATGCCGGCATTTATGTGTGGGACATGGACGGAAACGAATTGCAACATATTCAACAAGGTACGAAGACCAACAACGTGGATGTGCGCTATGGAATTCAGTTGGGAGGCGTGATGGTGGATGTGGTGGCGGCCAATTTACGCGATGCCGGTAAATTAGCCGTGTTTAAAGTGAATCGCGATTATAGCAGTGGGGACGTCCTGGTGCAAATTGCCGACAAAGACAGCAAAGGTAATGACATTCAGAAAGATAGCTATGGATTTGGGTTGTATCGACGGGCCATGGATGGCGCTTTATTTGTATTTGAACGACCCAAAAACGGCGGAGAAGTTCGTCAATATCGAATTGAAGACGACGGCACGGGTGAAGACGTGACCGTCACCGCCGTACGCGATTTAAATTACAACGGCGGTACCGCGGAGGGCTTTGTAGCGGATGATGAACTGGCTTTTGTGTACATAACAGAAGAAGCCAAAGGTATTCACAAATTTTATGCCGACCCACAGCAAAGCGCAGATGAAATCGGCTTTTTTGCTTCCAAAGACGGCATCTCCGGGGACCGAGAGGGCCTGGCTTTGTACGCTTGCAAAGATGGCACGGGTTATCTCGTGCTCTCCAGCCAGGGCAATTCTACCTTTAAAATTTATGAACGGCAGGGTGATAATAAATTCATCAAAACCATCGAGCCGTTGGACCACAAAGGAAAGTCTGGTCTGGGTACCGATGGATTGGATGTGAATTCTGCAGGCGTGCCGCCGAATTTTCCCAACGGCTTCGTGGTGGCACACGATGAAGCCGGCGCCCGCTACCATCTTTACGATTGGGCTCAAATTGCAGAAAGCAACCTGACTATTTGTGTGAACGGGGGCGGTCCGCCGGCCACGGATACCACGCCGCCGGCGCCGCCAAAAAATGTCAGAGTGAGTCCGGACGAATAATTTCTTTCAATTGTGAATTTTTACTTTTAACTTCGATAAATTCATGCTGCGTACACCAAATTTCTTACGAGGGAGAGGAAAATATGAATAAAAAATTGCCTTATTTATTACTCGTCGTTGTCCAGTTGTTTGCCTGTTCCTCCGAGGCAAAATTCAGCGAAAAGGCCGAATCCACCCAGCTTCCTGCCATTCAGAAGATTCATGCCAATGGCATCTGGTTGAGTAAACGGGAGCTGGCTGTGCTTCCAACTACCGGCAGGGCCTGGAAAAATTTAAAAGCAGTGGCCGATAAATTACATTTGGCGCAGGCGAAAGGCGGGCATGGCAGTGTGCACGATACGCAAGTGATGGCGGCGGCACTGGTTGCGGCCCGGCTCAATGACCAAAAGAGATTACAAGAGGTGGCCGAGCATATCATCAAAGCGGTTGACAATAAAGTGGAATCGGATGGCAATTCTCTTTCGCTGAGCCGAACGGTGACCGGTTACATCCTCGCCGCGGATCTCATCGACTTGAAGTCGCTGGATGCAGAAAAGGACCAGAAATTCAGGAAGTGGCTGGAGTACGTGGTTTACAAAAAACGGCTCGACAAGAAGACGCAGATTCAGAAACATGAAATTCGTGGTAATAATCACGGTACGCAAGCGGGTGTGGTGCGCATCGCAGCCGCCCTCTACCTCGGCAAACTGGACGATCTGAATCGGGCGGCGGCTGTTTTCAAGGGCTGGCTGGGTGACCGCAAATCGTACAGCGGATTTAAATGGGGCGATTTATGCTGGCAGGCCGATCCGAAAAATCCCGTTGGCATTCTGCCTAAAGGCACGAAAATGAGGGTGGTGGGGGACATGCGGGATGTGGACGGCGTTCAGCCCGATGATCAGCGCCGGGCCGGCTGCCCGGACAGCGAAATAAGCTGGCCGCCTCGTACGGATGTCCATGTCTGGGGCGGTTTGCAAGGCGCCGTGGGACAGGCCTATTTGCTCTCGCGGGCAGGCTTCGACAGTTGGAGCTGGGGCGACCAGGCCATATTGCGGGCCGTTTCCTGGCAGCAGGATCCGCAGCGCGGGAATGCACCGGCCAAAGGCGATGATCGCTGGATATTGCCTTTGATCGATCGGGTTTACGGTACCAATTTCTGGAATGGAAAGCCGGTTAAATTTGGCAAGCAAGTGGGCTGGACAGACTGGACACACGGCACGAAAGCACTCAATTAATAAGTCGAATCGCAAACGATTAAATACAGTGAGCTGACAAGTTAATTTTTTTGACCGACAAAAAGCGATATAGAAAAGGACAAAACGAGCCGAATTAAGTACAGCTACCGGGCATGCGAATAGTAAGTAGATGAATGAATTTGAGGAGTATTCGGTCATGCGTAAATACAAAGCGTTGATGTTCATTGCGACCATTTTGAGCCTTTTATGGAGCAGAGAGACCGTCCTGGCTCAGGGCAAAGAAATGTGGATAACTCAAGAGGAATTGCAGAACCTGCCCACATCCGGTCCCGCCTGGAACAATCTCAAAGCCGAGGCCGATAGAGCGACCGGCACGCCAAATGTTTCGAATCAGGAAGATGAAGTCAATGTGAGGGTGATGGCCAAAGCGTTGGTTTACGCGCGCAGCGGCGACGAATCTTATCGCAACGAAGTCATCGATGCTTGCATGAAAGCCATCGATACCGAAAAAGGCGGCCGCACGCTGGCGCTGGGCCGCGAGCTGGCTGCTTATGTGATCTCAGCGGATCTGGTAGGCTTGCCGGCCGATAAAGATCAGCGTTTTCGCGCCTGGCTGCGGGAAACGCTCACCGAATCGCTCAGCGGCCGCACCCTGCAATCGACCCATGAAGATCGCGGCAACAATTGGGGAACGCACGCCGGCGCCAGCCGGGCCGCGGTGGCGGTTTATCTGGGCGATCAGGAAGAGATCGAGCGCACCGCACAGGTATTCAAGGGCTGGCTGGGCGATCGCGCTTCCTACGCCGGTTTTACCTGGGGGGCGCTTTCCTGGCAGGCGGATCCCGATAATCCGGTTGGTATCAACCCTAAAGGCGCTACCCGCGACGGCCATTCCATCGACGGCGTCCTGCCGGATGATCAGCGGAGAAACGGCGGTTTTAAATGGCCGCCACCCAAAGCCAATTACGTTTACGGCGCCCTGCAAGGGGTGCTGGCACAAGCCGTGATTTTGTACCGGGCGGGCTACGACGTCTGGAATTGGGAAGACAAAGCCATGCTGCGGGCGTTTGAATGGCTGCACAACGAAGCCAATTTTCCTGCCACAGGCGACGATGAATGGACCCCGCATGTGATAAATTATTTTTACGGCGCCAGCTTCCCCGCAAAAATGCCGGCCCAGCCCGGCAAAAATGTCGCCTGGACCGATTGGACCTTCGGCACCGGCAGCAACAATCAGCCGGATGTCACCTCTGTCAGCGGAGTGGTTGAAAATAGCGCCAACCGCCAGCCCATCACCAATGCCCTGGTGCAGTTGAAAAGCGGCAGAAGTGTCCGCTATGAAACGCAAACCGGCTCAACAGGCCGTTATCATTTCAACAACATTGCGGCGGGCTCCTATGAACTTTACTGCTCAAAAAACGGCTTTCAGGACTGGTCGAAAAATATTACGGTAGCAGACGGTCAGCAGCTTTTTGGGCAAAACATGGCTTTGATTCCGGTGTCGGATTCCATTCCACCGGATCCGCCAAAAAATGTTAGAGTCGTTGGGGGAAGTGATTGATTTGGAAAAAAACGGATTAAACGTATTTTTAATATGGAAATAAAAATCGGCAAACTCGCTCTCTTGATCGCCATTTTACTTGCGCTATCAATTATTTGCTTGTTCAAACCGTCATTTGCACTAGCGCATGGGCCGCTGGATGAACAGATTGCAGAGATGACCAAACAGATTGCGCTGGCTCCGGATAACGCTGCTCTTTATTTGAAGCGCGGAGAACTGCACCGTCATCATCTGGATTGGGAAGCAGCACAAGCCGACTATGATTCTGCAGCCATTTTAGATCCCCGTCTGGATGTGGTAGATTTAGCCCGTGGCATGATGTTGTTGGATGCAGGGCGGTTTGAACAAGCTATCGTACCTTTAAATCGCTACCTCTCAAAGCATCCGAATAATCCCGAAGCGCTGGTAACCCGAGGGCGCGTTCTCACCAAATTAAACGAAAATTTAACCGCGGCCGAGGATTACACCCTGGCGATAAAGTTGATACAGAATCCGACTCCCGAATTATTCATCGAGCGGGCGCGGGCGCTTGCCAGCTTTGATCACATGCATTTGGACAAAGCGATTCAGGGATTGGACGAAGGTATCTACATCTTAGGGCCCATCGTCACGCTGCAATTATTTGCCATTGAGCTGGAGCTGAAAAGAAAGAACTACGATGGTGCATTAGCCCGTCTTGATCTCATATCAGCTCAATCTGCAAGAAAAGAAAAATGGTTGATGCGGCGCGGTAAAATTCTTCAGGAAGCAGGGCGGATTGACGAAGCAATCCTCGCCTACCGCCAGGCGTTGCAAGCCATTGCATCCCTTCCTCCCGGTCGGCAAAAGACCAAATCCATTTCAAGAATGAAAACCTGGTTGGAGAAGACACTGGAGCAAATTTCAGCCAGATAAAAATCAATCAGAAAGGTTTTTTTATGAATTATAAAATGGGCTCTGTTTTTATAGCAGCATTTTTTTTGTCTTTGAATGGATTTTTATCAGCGCAAACCGTCATCCGCGGACCCTATTTACAAAGTGGTACTCCAACCAGTGTTATCGTCCGATGGCGTACGGATCAAGCTACTGCCAGTCAGGTCAAATATGGCGTCAACTTGGGTAATTTAAATTTACAAGCCGGTCAAAATGGCTCCACAACCGAGCACGAAGTGCGACTGTCCAATCTTTCCCCGGACACGAAATACTATTATGCCATCGGCGCCGACTCTCAAACGCTTGCGGGCGGCGACGAGAGACATTTTTTTATCACTTCGCCACTGGCGGGAGAGGCCAAACCCACCCGGCTGTGGATATTGGGCGATTCCGGCACTAAAAACGACAACGCCCGGGCGGTTCGCGATGCGTACTATAATTTCACCGGCAGTCGCCACACCGACTTATGGCTCATGTTGGGCGACAATGCCTACAGCAGCGGCACCGATGCGCAATATCAGCAGGCGGTGTTTGAAAATATGTACGAAGACATGCTGATCAAGTCGGTGTTGTGGCCGACCCTCGGAAACCACGACGTCAATTCCTCTTCATCGCCGGGCCCTAATCCTTTTCATGACATATTCACCTTGCCCACCAACGGCGAGGCCGGCGGTCTGGCTTCAGGAAGTGAATCGTACTATGCATTTGATTACGGCAACATTCATTTCATCTGTCTGAATTCTAATAAAAAAAGCGAAATTTCCACGGGCAGCACTATGCTCACCTGGCTGGAAGAAGATCTGGCGGCCAACGACAAAGACTGGACCATCGCTTTCTGGCACCACCCGCCCTACAGCAAAGGTACCCACGATTCGGATTCGGATAAACCGCTAGTTTTAATGCGGCAGTTCGCCGTGCCTATTTTAGAGGATGGTGGTGTGGACTTGATTTTGAGCGGCCACAGTCACAATTATGAACGGTCGTACCTCATCGATGGTCATTACGGCGATTCCGGCTCGTTTGATAACAGCATGTTGGTGGATGGCGGCGATGGTCGAATCGATGGCGATGGCGCTTACAAAAAGCGCACCCTGGGTGTGGCGCCGCATGAAGGCGCGGTTTATGTGGTGGCTGGTTCTTCCGGGCAAGCTGGCAAAGGCTCATTTGATCACCCTGTGATGCTGTATGCTCAAAAAATTTTGGGTTCCCTGGTACTGGATATAGAAAATAACCGACTGGAGGCCACGTTTATCGACGACCAGGGCAGCGTGGTGGATTATTTCACCATGATAAAAGGCAATTTCGAAGTCGGACCGCCAGCTCAATTGGTGATGGTTTCAGGCGATAATCAGTCGGCGTTGGTAGGAACCGCTCTTTCGTCGCCTCTGGTCGTGGCGGTAAAAGATGCCAGCAACAACCCGGTATCGGGTGTGGCCGTTTCCTTCGTGGTGGCTTCTGGCGATGCCACCTTACAGGAAAGCCAGCCCGTGAGGACGGCGGCGAACGGTCGGGCGCAAGCGACTCTGTTACTCGGCGCCACGCCGGGCCGTATTCAGGTCACCGCGACGGCAGCCGGTCTTTCGGATTCTCTGGTCACTTTCACTGCCACCGGTTTGGAAGGACAGCAAGATACCACCCCGCCGGCGCCGCCGTTGAATGTGCGGGTGCAGGTTGGCGGAGAATAAACAAGAGAAATTTCCACTGCAGTTAAACAGGAGCTTGCGAAGATGGGAAAGGATTTACAGATTCATATTTTTTATGAGGGAAGAAATCATGTTCTAAACCATCAAACGATTAAAAAGGAAAAATAAGCGCACCAAACCCGACGGAGCCGTATTATGAAGCATGTTTTAAACATCAGGACGATTTCATTACTCATCTTTTTCACGGCGCTAAGTGGCGAAGCGCTTACTCAAAATGTAATACGCGGGCCGTATCTGCAAATTGGCACATCTACCAGCGTGGTGGTGAAATGGCGAACGGATCAGGCCACAGACAGTCAGGTACGCTACGGCAGCGCTCCCGGTAAGTTAAACCTGAGTGCAGAAATAAATCAGACCTCCACTGAGCATGAAGTGGAGTTGACCGGCCTTTCCCCGGATACAAAATATTATTATGCAGTTGGCAGCACAAGTCAAATATTAGCCGGGGATGACGCCAGTTATTTTTTTGTAACTTCGCCGCCGCCTAACACCCCCAAGCCTACGCGGATTTGGATTCTGGGTGATTCCGGCACTAAAAACGACAATGCACGTGCGGTGCGAGATGCTTACTATAATTACACGGGCAATCGCCACACCGATCTCTGGATTATGTTGGGAGATAACGCTTACAACAACGGTACGGATGAAGAATACCAGTTAGCGGTTTTTGAGAATATGTATGAGGCGATGCTGCGAAAATCGGTTTTATGGGCAACCCGCGGCAATCACGACCGAGGGCCGAAGGTCCATGGCAGTTGGACCAACGGCGATGATTACTATCGTATTTTTACTTTCCCCACCAATGGCGAAGCCGGGGGAATTGCCTCCGGCACCGAAGCCTATTATTCATTCGATTACGGCAACATTCATTTTATTTGTCTGGAATCGACTTCTGGCAAAATGCGGCAGTCCAGCAGCCCCATGTGGACCTGGCTGGAAGAAGACCTGGCTGCCAATGATAAAGATTGGAACATCGCTTTCTGGCACCACCCGCCATACAGCAAAGGCTCCCACAATTCCGACAGCGAAAGCGAGCTGGTGGATATGCGCGAACGAGCTGTGACCCGCCTGGAAGAGGCCGGGGTCGATCTGGTTATGAGCGGACACAGCCATTCTTATGAACGTTCCTATTTGATCGATGGGCATTACGGTAAATCGAGCATGCTTACCGATGAGATGAAATTAGACTCGGGCAGCGGTCGCGAAGACGTCGATGGGGCGTATGTGAAAGCGACTTTGGGACCGGCTGGCCACGAAGGGGCGGTCTATATTGTGGCAGGCAGCTCCGGCAAAACCAGCGGCGGTTCCTTGAATCATCCGGCCATGTTTTACTCGCTGGATGAATTGGGATCGGTCATTTTGGACATCGCTGGCAACGTTTTAGATGCTAAATTTATTGACGATAAAGGAGAGATACGCGACTATTTTACCATTAAAAAAGGCAATAATCAAACCGGTCCAGCCACGCAACTGGTGATGATTTCAGGCAACAACCAAACCGCGCTTGTCAACGCCACCCTTCCTTTGCCGTTTGAAGTGCAGGTGAGAGATGACCAAAACAATCCTGTGAGCGGCGTAGCCGTGACGTTTGAGATAACCTCGGGCTCTGGAGCCCTTTCTAACAGTCAACCGCAAATTACCAGCGCTCACGGTCGAGCTTCGACAGTGCTGACTTTGGGAAGCGAAGCCGGGACTGTGACGGTTGCAGCCAGCGCAAACGGTTTGACGGGCTCGCCACAAATATTTACGGCACACGCCAATGCAGGTCCTCAGGATACGGACCCGCCTGCCGCGCCCACCAATGTGCGAATCGTCGTCGGTGGCGATTAAATGCGAAATCTGTCGATCTATTTTGAATAAAAGTTTATGCAAATTGATTTTATGGAGATGGTGATGAAAACAAGAAATGCACGAAACAAAAGTTGCTTTTTGAAAGGGGGTCTGTGGATTTTACTCATTTTTTCAGTTTTACTACCCGCTTCGGGTTTCAGTCAATCCTGGAAATGGATCGCCTACGGCGATACCCGCAGCAGTGATTCTCGACATCGCGAAGTGTTGCAAGCGATCGTGAAAAACACACCCGATTATAAATTCATGATCAACGTCGGGGATGTCGTTGCCAAAGGTATGAACAAAAGCGACTGGGAAATCTGGCAAAAGGCATGTGATGACGTGCTCGGCGGGACCGGTCAGAATCAATCCCCGCCCAGGTACATGTCCACACCAGGCAACCATGACAAAATTAAAGATCCCACCGGCTTGCAAAATTGGAATGAATTCCTGTCGGGACAGGCGCAACAATTCGGGCACGAAGGTAAATATTTTGTGTTTGATTATGAAAACGCCCGTTTTATTATTTTAGATTCGGGGCCTTCTTCCATGACCGGCGAGCAATACACCATGATGATGGAGGCCATTCAAAACAACCCCAAAACCTGGCTGTTCGTTTTCTGGCATTACCCGATTTTTGATTTCGGACCCAAAAGCTACGAAGGCGAAATTCACGATACCTGGGGGATCCCCCTTTATCAGCACGGCTGCGACATGATTTTTAACGGTCACGCCCACTATTATGCCCGCAGTAAAAAGCTGGAGCTGAATGGCGATCCAAAACCGCCGCTGGATCCCGTCAAAGGCACCGTACAGGTGGTCACCGGAAATGGCGGCGCTTCCTCTTATTCCTTTTCTTCTAATTACGGCGGAAACGGTTACATGCTGGAAGCCAAGACCGAAGAGTACGGCTACACCGAGCTAACCGTGGACGGCGAATCCCTGCGTTTGCGGCATATTCTGGCGGATGGCACCGTATTCGATGAGCAATATTATTCCCCAAACCCAAAGCCGGGATTGATTCCGGAGCCGTCTAGGGCCACACAAATCGTCATGGTATCGGGTAACGATCAAACCGGACTCGTGGGCACGGCTTTGCCGGAACCATTCGTGGTCGAGGTTCGTGATAGCAACGACCAGCCTGTTAGCGGGGTTGAGGTGCAATTCGAAATCGTGTTCGGTTCAGGTTCGCTGTCCAACAGTCAACCGTTGGTGACCGGATTCAATGGCCGCGCCACTACCACTCTGACTTTCGGAAACACCGCCGAAACGGTTACGGTGACCGCCGCTTCACCAGGTTTGGATGGCTCACCGGTGATTTTCATGGCAACCTCCGTGACAGACAAACAGGACAATGAACTGCCAAAAGCACCCAGGAATGTGCGTGTACTGGTAGAGGAAGAATAATTTAAACATACTACGTTTTTTGTAACAGGTACCCAGTCGTTAAAACAAGGAGAATTGTTTTAACACACCAGTGGTTGTATTTACCATGCAAGCCGCGGATTCTACGGAAAGGAAATCGGGGCTTGTGTTTTTGGGTTGAGAATGCTTCAGTAATTCCAGTTACTTGGCGATAGAATATTTATATTGAAGTTAGCTCCATTGGTTTTATCTGTTTTTAAAAATAGTCATTTAAACGCTTTTGCAGGTAAATTATTAAGTGTGTAACAATTCAAGAACAGTATCGAATTGTTCACCTAGTGGTAAAGTGGCAATACTTTTTATTAAGGTATGATTTTTCGAAAAACGATTTATCTTTCAGTCATTCTGATTTTTCTATTCATTTTTGATATTTGTAGCAGTCCTGCCTTTCAAAAATATTCCTGGCAAAATCCCCTTCCTCAGGGCAACAATTTGTACGGAGTGTTTTTTGTACATCCCGACACCGGAACGGTGGTTGGCGGCGATGGCGTGATTTTGCACACCCGCGATGGCGGTAAAACCTGGGAAGTTCAGGATAGCGGAGTCTTGCATTTCTTGCGGGGGGTTTATTTTACGGATACCAATTTGGGGATAGCTATTGGAATTCAGGGAACCATCCTCAGGACTACAGATGGCGGAAAAAACTGGAACCAATTAAATATCGGTGTGAATAAATCCATTCGCGGAATCTCTTTTGTGGACAGAAATTTTGGTACGGTGGTCGGGCAGGATGGCTTGATTTTTCACACCGAGGATGGTGGATTGAGCTGGGAAGTGCAAACCAGTGGCACCGACCGCTGGCTGCGTTCGGTTTCGTTCTACGATCGAAAGCTGGGTGTGGCGGTCGGCAGCCGGGCAACCATCATTCGTACCACGGATGGCGGAGTGACCTGGACGCCGCAACAGAGCGGTACCACCGTTGAATTGTTGGGCGTTTCTTTTGGGGATAGCCTCACGGTTTATGCCGTTGGCAGAAGCGGCACCATATTAAAATCTACCGATGCCGGCAAAAGCTGGGTTTCTCAGGAAACCGGTACCAGAAGGGCGTTTCGGGCCGTGCACTTTACCGATGCTCTGACTGGCACCGCAGTCGGCAGCCGGGGGTTCATCGTGCGCACTACGAACGGCGGTGAAAACTGGCTTCGTCAGGAAAGTGATTTTGACGATGATCTGCGCGCTGTTCAATTCCTGGATACAAATGTTGGGACGGCGGTGGGATTTAACGGCGCGGTACTGCGCACAATTGACGGGGGGACAACCTGGGTAAATTTGACCAAAGGCACCACTGAAGATCTATTGAACCTGGCGTTTCCGGATTCTCTGACAGGCTTCGTAGTCGGTACAGACGGTGCCATTCTGCATACGCAAGATAACGGCGTTGAATGGACGATGCAATTTAGTGGGACAGAAGAAGATTTAAAGGGGGTGTCTTTTGCTGATTTGCAACACGGTATCATTGTGGGAGATGAGGGAATCATTTTGAACACAGTCAACGGCGGCGTGGATTGGGTTCCGCAGTTGAGCGGAACCAATCAGAGTTTGAACGACGTGTTCCTGGTGAATGAGCTCTCCGGCGTCGCAGTCGGGGATAGCGGTACCATCCTTTTGACCTCCGACGGCGGCCTTACCTGGGCAAAAATTGCCAGTCCATCCAACGAAAATTTAAATGACATTTTCTTTGCCACCAGATATACTGCCACCATCGTCGGCGATGACGGCGCCATACTGCAGACCCACACCGGTGGGACGTCCTGGGTAGTGCAAATGAGCGGAGTGAGCAATCATTTGAACGGCGTGTTTTTTATCAACGACAAGAAAGGCACCGTGGTTGGCAACGGCGGCATTATTCTGCATACCACTAGTGGTGGGACCACCTGGTCCGTTCAGGATAGCAGCTCGAGCTGGGATTTTTTCGATGTTTATTTTACCGATCTTAACAACGGAATCATAGTGGGCGGTTTTCTCGACGATGAATTAACCGGCGGCGTGATTTTTCGCACCAAAAGCAGCGGCCTGAGATGGTTGAAAGAACAAAGCGGCACCTTTAAGAACTTATACGGCGTTCACGTAACCAGCGCCAACACTTGTACTATCGTCGGCGAAACCGGCGCAATTTTATTCAATCCCAAACACGATGAAATTGTACTCGATACCACGCAAATCGAAATCAATTCTCTGTTCCCCAATTATCCAAATCCATTCAACAATTCCACCGTTTTGAGCTATGAGCTGCCCAAACAGACTTTCGTGAAATTAGAGATATACAATCTTTTGGGGCAGCGTATTCGTACCCTGGTTGACCAGGTTCAGCCTTCGGGATTTTATTCCTATGATTGGCTTGGCCGCAATGACTCCAACGTTGAAGTAGCAGCAGGTGTTTACTTTTACCGATTGCAAACCGATGATTTTGTGGACACCCGAAAAATGATCTTCGTCAAGTAGCGCACAAGGTTCGGCCATACCTGCATGACTCTGTTGATTAAGTCCATTTTTCCATCGGTCTTCATGCTGAACGTTCCTTCGATTTCATTAACAGAAATATTCATGTCTGGCATTTTTCCGCGGCAGATTCTTACTCTACTATATTAACATAAATATTCTATTATCCCGAAAAACTTTGTTTTTTTAGCAAAGTTTGTAAAAATATCACGCAAAGTCGCCAAGCTCGCACCGAAAAGAACAAATATATTTACAACCATTGCCTCCTTGCGTGAGCTTTTATTTACTCCCAAAACCAGCGATTGGCTTTTCGCTTTTGGCCATGGGTATTTAATTTTTGGTACTTACGTTGAGACTCTCATTTTACCCGGTAGGTGTGTTACAATAACATTTTTAGCTAATTGCGTTTTATTTGCTAACCGCCAACGGCTAATAGCAAATCGCTTAATTTAAGTTAAAATTATTTTGCCTTTTTTGGTTGCGGCTTCGCCACATTAGGAATGAATGGGACTAAACGAATACGTAGTCGTGTAATTTATAATCAGCCAAACTTATTTTCTCCGGCAGCGCCTCTCTGTACTCAAAAAATCATTACTAAAATAACTTGCAATTAGATTTTATGACCTCTATATTTTAAGCATTCTCACCAGTTAACAACTAAAATCTCAAAATCATTCTGAAAGGTAAGATCATGGTAATCGTACATGAGCAGTCGTTGAAACAAAAGCGTGTCGTGCTATTTTGTATGCTGTTGATTGGAATCACGTTTTTCTTTTATTACGGTGATATAATTGCACAACAGAGATCACGTTCCATTCCAAAGGCCCCGCTACGCACTGAAGGCGATGGTCCGTATGAACGACTGATTTTGCTAGGAGGCACGCTCATCGATGGCACCGGGGCGCCGGCATTTGGTCCCGTGGACATCGTCATCGAAAAAAACCGCATCGTCCGAATTCGAAGTGTGGGCGCGCCCGGCGTGCCCATCGATAAAAATCGACGCCCAAAGGCTCAGCCTGGCGACAAAGAGCTGGATGTGGAAGGCATGTACATCTTGCCCGGCTTTGTAGATATGCACGCTCATATCGGTGGCGTGGCCCAGGGAACGCCCGCAGAGTATGTGTTCAAGCTCTGGATGGGACACGGCATCACGACCATTCGCGATCCCGGCTCCGGCAACGGCCTGGATTGGGTGTTGGAGCACAAAGCGAAAAGCCGCCGCAACCAGATCACTGCGCCTCGAATTCAGGCGTATGTGGTGTTTGGCCGAGGTCATGACGGACCCATTTCCACGCCGGAGCAAGCGCGTAAGTGGGTGCAGAAGGTGGCCAGACAGGGAGCGGATGGTTTGAAAATATTTTCCATTCGTCCTGATATCATGGCGGCCACACTCGATGAAGCAAAAAAACAGGGACTTCGAACCGCTTCTCATCATCCGCAGTTGAGCGTGGCGCGCTTGAATGCGCTGCAAACCGCCCGCCTGGGTTTGACCACCATGGAACACTGGTACGGTTTACCTGAAGCGTTGTTTACGGAGCGCACGGTGCAGGACTTTCCACTAGATTTCAACTACAACGATGAACAGCACCGTTTTGGCCAGGCCGGCCGTCTCTGGCAGCAAGTTGCGCCGCCATTCAGCGAGCACTGGAATGCCGTGATGAACGAGCTTATCGCGCTGGATTTTACCATCGATCCCACCATGACCATTTATGATGCCACCCGCGATTTCATGAGGGCGCGGCGGGCAGAATGGCACGAGGAATACACCCTGCCCTCCCTGTGGGAGTTCTTTCGTCCCAATCGCCAGGCACACGGCTCCTTCTGGTTTTACTGGAGCACCGAGGATGAAATCGCCTGGAAAAACAATTATCGATTGTGGATGACGTTTATCAATGAATACAAAAACCGCGGCGGCCGGGTGACCGTGGGTTCGGATGCGGGCTACATTTACAAAGTGTACGGATTCGGATACATTCGCGAATTGGAGCTGCTGCAGGAAGCGGGTTTTCATCCGCTGGAAGTCATCCGGGCGGCCACGCTCAAAGGCGCCGAGGCTCTAGGATTGGAAAGCGAAATTGGCACCGTTGAAATCGGTAAGTTTGCGGATTTGGTTGTGGTGGAAGAAAATCCCTTGCAAAATTTGAAAGTGCTTTACGGCACCGGCGCCATCAAAGTGAATGAGCAGAATAAGGTGGTGCGAGTGGGCGGCGTGAAATACACCATCAAAGACGGCATCGTTTTCGATGCCAAACAATTGCTAGCCGATGTCCGCCGCATCGTCAAAGAAGCCAAAGAAAAGGAAGGCAAAGAAATCGTGCAGCCGGGGATGACCTGCAAAAAATAGTGTTTGATTTTAACCGGACTTTGTCCTCACTCTATGATGCAGCCGGACTGTAGATTATTTTATTATCGATTGTTTCACATTTCGACTTCGCTCGAGGTGAAGTTTGGTGCAAATTAAGTGAGAGTAAAGGATAGCGAAACTTCATAATGAGCGGAGTCGAACTATGAAGGGGGCTGCAAATATCTGCAGAACTGACTCAGCAACAGCAAGATTACACACAGTAGGAATGTAACATAATTCAAGTTTCGCAGTTGTGTAATCAATTGTTTTATAGTGCATTTTTCTTAA
>JBHHXN010000125.1:0-15474 GCA_046757025.1 bacterium | reverse complement strand
CCACAACAAAGCAAGTCATTTAAACATTTGCGGCTCCGCCGCGCTAGGAATAATAAAGTCAGAGATCATCTCTGAGAAATCCAGAACAAAGGCTCTAAACAAATAAATGCCCTAACTCATCATTTCAAGGGTAGGAAATAAAGGAGAGAATATTGGATCTCAGATTGGAATAAATCAAATTAGTTGAAAAAAGTAACGATTCAACCTAAACCGTCATGCTGAGCGTAAACTCCCAAATGCTGAGATCTCAGCGGAAGTACAGGCGTGAAGTATGTTGCGAACCGGTTAAGGGATTCCTCCTACATCAGCAACAGTATGAGTAAAGAATCCGGAGTTGGTGCTCAGAATGACAACGCCGGCTGAATAGTTACAAAAAAACCTCATATTTACCAATAATATGAGGTTTATGTTGAGCACATTACGGCTATCCAGTTGTTAGCTCAGCAAACTTCCAGAATGGTCATTCTGAGTAAATTGGATAACCGTATGAACACATTCATTTTTCAGAGAAATCTCAGGTGCCCATCTCCCACGATTCTAAATAGTGTTTCTGCTCCGCGGTCAACTCATCTATGGTAATGTCCATGGATTTCAATTTGAGCGTGGCCACCCAGTTTTCGATATCCACCGGCACGGTGTAAACACGCGGTTCCAGTTTGCCGGCTTGTTTGATGACGTATTCTGTGGCCAGAGCCTGGGTGGCAAAACTCATGTCCATCACGGACGCGGGATGCCCTTCGGCAGCCGCCAGATTGATGAGACGTCCTTCTCCCAGCAGATTGATCCGGCGTCCGTCCTGCAGGACATACTGATCCACAAAATTTCTAACATTTTTACGGACTTCTTTTGACAGGTCGTTTAAGGCGTCGATATCAATTTCCACGTTGAAATGTCCGGAGTTGGCTACCATGGCGCCGTCTTTCATGCGTTCATAATGTTCTTTGCGGATAACATGAAAGTCGCCGGTAAGCGTGATAAACAGGTCGCCAACTTTGACTGCTTCCGCCATGGACATGACGCGGTAACCATCCATCACGGCTTCCAAGGCACGCACCGGATCGACCTCGGTGACGATGACATTGGCTCCCATACCGCTGGCCCGCATGGAAACGCCTTTGCCGCACCAGCCATAGCCGGCCACCACCACATTTTTACCCGCTAGTAATATATCCGTGGCGCGGATGATTCCATCGATGGTAGATTGACCGGTACCGTAACGATTATCGAAAAAATTCTTGGTTACGGCATCGTTTACCGCAATGACGGGAAATTTGAGCGCCCCATCGCGTTCCATGGCGCGCAACCGGATGACGCCGGTGGTGGTTTCCTCCATACTGCCCAGCACAGTTTTGGTGACGTCCGGATAGTCCGATAAAATGGCGGAAACCAGATCGGCGCCGTCATCCATGGTCACCACCGGCTGGTGCTCGATGGCGGCACGGATATGCCGATAGTAAGTATCGTTATCTTCTCCCGTAATAGCATACACGGGGATGTCATAATCTTTGACCAGAGAGGCTGCTACGTCATCCTGTGTGGACAGAGGATTGGAAGCGCACAGGACTAAATCCGCGCCGCCGGCCTTTAAAGTGCGCGCTAAATTGGCAGTTTCCGCCGTGATGTGCAAACACGCCGACATCTTGCGGTTTTGCAGCGGTTTTTCCTGGGCAAACCGCTCCCGCACCTGCCTGAGTACAGGCATGTCGTTTTCAGCCCATTCTATTCTTTTTTTGCCCTCCGTAGCTAAATTCAAATCCTTAATATCGTAATTCACAAGACCTCCTTTAACATATCGTTTTTTTTGAAAAATTATTTTATTGATTTTATTCAATGCAGTAAAATTCACCCTTTTGACAATACCGCTACTTTGTCTTTGTTTTCCCAGGTGAAGCCTTCATCTTCACGTCCAAAGTGTCCGTAAGCAGCGGTTTTTTTGTAAATCGGCCGGCGCAGATTGAGCATATCCATAATGCCTTTTGGGGTCAAGTTGAAATTTCTTTCCACCAGTTTGGCAATTTCATCATCCGGCATTTTGCCGGTACCAAATGAATCCACGTTGATGGAAACCGGTTCCGCCACCCCGATGGCATACGCCAGTTGAATTTCACATTTTTCCGCCAGCTCCGCGGCCACAACGTTTTTCGCAATGTATCGGGCCGCGTAAGAAGCGGAACGATCTACTTTCGTGGGATCTTTGCCGGAAAACGCACCGCCGCCGTGTCGACCGTAACCACCGTACGTGTCCACGATGATTTTGCGACCAGTCAGGCCGGTGTCTCCGTGCGGCCCGCCCACCACAAATCGGCCGGTGGGATTCACGTGATACACAATATCATTCTCATCATAGAAATCCTTCGGCACGATGGGTTTAATGACCTTTTCGATGATGTCCTCTCTGATGGCTTCCTGATTTACATCGGGATCGTGCTGAGTGGATATCACCACGGTTTCCACTTTCACCGGTTTGCCATCCAAGTACCGTACGCTCACCTGCGACTTGCCATCCGGGCGAACATAAGGGAGAATGCCAGTTTTACGAACTTTGCTCAACTGCATGGTGAGCTGATGCGCCAGCATAATCGGTAGCGGCATGAGCTCACGGGTTTCGTTATTGGCGTACCCGAACATCATGCCCTGATCGCCGGCGCCGTCTCTATCCACACCCATTGCAATATCCACCGATTGCTGCTGAATGGTATTGAGCACCGCACAGGTTAAATAATCAAATCCAAAGCTGGCATCGGTGTAGCCAATTTCTTTAATCGTACCCCGCACAATGCCGGGAACATCTACGTAGGTTTTGGTGGTAATCTCCCCTCCTACCATTACCAAGCCGGTGGTGACGTAGGTTTCACATGCCACTCGCGCATATTGGTCTTCTTCAAAAATCGCATCGAGTACCGCGTCTGAAATTTGGTCGGCAATTTTATCCGGATGCCCTTCCGTGACCGATTCAGATGTAAATAACATAGAGGACATAAATTTGCTCCTTTCAACTTTCACATTAAAAAACTAATATCGAATAATTTTAGCTAACAATCAAATTAATTTTCTGTTTTAATAACGCGATGTTTTCAATGGGTGTAGGGTCCACTTTATTCAACGCCGCCAAATAAACGCTCACCATGTCGCCCAGATAGATCAAAGAAAAAATGCGCGCCAGCAAAGATTCACCTCGACTTTCCACTTCCAGCACCGGTGGGGTATGTTTCTCGAGAATTTCCTTGGTGATAGCCATTCTTTTTTGGTTTTGAGGATGATATTCCCGATCTTTCAAATAGACCACTTGAAAATGGCGATTGATTTCCGTCAGCGGTCCCCAGCCCATGATTTCGTTGTGGTTAAGCTCCGGAAAAAGATTCGCAAACGCCAACACTTTGCTGTTCTCAGACAACTGCCCTTTCCAACGCCACACTACCGCTTCAAAATTTGGAACAGCGGCATAGATCAAGGGGATTTTACCAAACAAGCCGGCGCTGATTTTATGTGGTAAATTTTCCTGCCGATCCGGATGGTACTCTTTGCTGAGCCGGTCCAGCAGTCCGATGGTTTCTTGCAAATCCGTTTCTGGTTGAACAATCAATTTAGCATAAAACAACGTGAAAAGCAAGGGGACGGTGAGATATCCCAACGCGGCCCGCGGATGAAAACCAGTGGGAATTGTGAACACAGGATGCCCTGACGACTGCGCCTTTTCCAGTACCGTACCGCCAGAGGTAATACAAACGATTTGAGCGTTCCGTGCGAGGCCTTCCTCATAAGATGACAGCGTTTCTTCGGTGTTACCGGAATAGCTGGAAATCACTAGCAACGTGCGCTCATCGACGAATTCCGGCAAAGAATAACTGCGATTGACGTAAAATGGCACTTTTAACGAATCGGCTAAATACGAACGCACGAGATCGCCGCTGATGCCCGACCCGCCCATACCGGCCAAACACACGTTGGCAATCCGTCCCGACGGCCAATTCAACGGCCGCTCCCTGGATAAACTCAGTGCGTGCTGCATTTGCTGTGGAAATTGCAGAACGCGATCCAGCATGCCTTCAGAATCATATTTCATAATTTCAGTTGTATCCATTGTACGCATGGTCTCTACTCAATTTATTTAATTCACTAAAATAAGCACATTAACTTTGCCGAACGACTTAATTAAAAACCAAAACAATGGCTGGCAATGTTGGTAGCCATCTGAATTTAATTTAAATGCAAACAAAGAATATTGGGAGATGAATAATTCATTCAAAAATTAAATAATCAAATCCTTATATTTTCGCCGCATCACTTTACGCATAAATCTCTCCACTTCCGAAGCCTTCTCAAATTCCAGAGCCTTGTTTGCGATGCGCACCGCTTCGCGATGATCGACGCTGCGAATGATCTTTTTGACTTCGGGCACAAAAGTCGGACTGACGCTGAACTCATCCAATTCCAATCCGAGCAGAATCAGGGTCGCCAAGGGATCGCTGGCCATTTCCCCACACATGCCCACCCATACCCCTTTACGATGGCCTTCCATGATGATATGTTTGATGGTACGCAAAACCGCAGGATGCAGGTGTTGATAGAGATAGGCAATTCGCTCATTGCCTCGGTCAACGGCCAGTAGATATTGCACGAGGTCGTTGGTACCGATGCTCAAAAAATCCACCTCCTTCGCCAGCTTATCGGCCAGATATGCCGCCGAAGGTACTTCGATCATGATGCCGATTTCGATATCCTCTTTGAACGGAATTTTCTCTTTTTTCAGCTCGTCTTTGGCTTTTTCAACCGCAATTTTACATTCAATCAACTCCTCATAACCGGAAATCATGGGGAACAGAATTTTGACATTTCCAGCCATGCTGGCTCTTAGAATAGCGCGCAGCTGTACGTTGAAAATATCTTGCCGTTCAAGTGAAATGCGAATGGCCCGCCAGCCCAAAAACGGATTTTCTTCCGGTGGTATCAAAATCGATTGCGGATGTTTATCTCCGCCCAGATCCATGGTTCGAATGATGACGGGATCCGGTTCGAATTTGCTGACAATTTTGCTGTACTCCTGGTATTGTTCATCTTCGGTGGGCAGCTCATTTTTAGCAAGATATAAAAATTCCGTGCGATAAAGCCCCACACCGCGGGCGCCGTGTGAAATAGCAGAATCCACTTCATCAATAAATTCCAGATTGGCGGACAATTCTACTTCTTTCCCATCCAGGGTCACACAAGGCAAGTCTCTGATTTCATGCAGTTTTCTTTCGACTTCATAATATTTTTCCTGCAATTGGTGGTAATATTTCAGGGTGTTTTCATCCGGGCGCACAATCACTTTACCTTCGTTGCCATCGAGGATAATGCGATCGTCATGTGCGACCAGGGAAGTAATCCGACGCAAGCCTACCACTGCCGGCACCTCCATGGAGCGCGCCATAATCGAAACATGCGAAAACTTTCCGCCTAGATCCGTGACAAAACCCAGCACCTTGCGGCGATCCAGCAAGACCGTGTCAGAAGGAGTCAAATCGCGTGCTACGATGATGGCCGAACCTTCCAATTTACTCAGATAATCGGTGCGGTCGCCTTGAATGTGCCGAATCACCCGCCGCCGGACGTCCTTCAAATCGGAAATACGGCTCTGAAAATATTCCACCGCGCTTTCGTCCAGCGTATTCTGATACTTGAGCATGGTATCGTAAAAAGCGTATTCGGCGGATTTATTTTCCTTTTTAATGCTGTAAATGGTCTCTTCGATGATCAAGCTGTCTTCAAGCAACAGCTGGTGCACGTCGAAAATTTTAGCGCTTTCCTGTCCGATACGCAGCGCTACTTTATTTTGCAGCGACTTCAGCTCGCTTTTAGATTTTTTAATGGCCTTTTTGAATTTGTCAATTTCTTCCGGCACATCCGCTTCATCAATAATGATGGGATCAATTTTGACCGCTTCTCCCTGCAGTAAAAACACTTTTGAAATGGCGATTCCGGGCGACGAGGGAATCCCTTTCAAAATATAGTCGGCTTTAATTTTTAATTTTGCGCCTGCCATTAGTATGTTTCTTTACTCTTCACCAAATTTATCGTTGATCACCGCGAGCAAAGCCTCGATGGCTTGGTTTTCGTCTTCCCCATCCACCGTGAGGGTCAGAATGCTGCCCAGCTCGGCGGCTAACATCATCACCCCCATGATACTTTTGCCGTTCACTTCATGATCGTCTTTGCCGATGAACACATGGGATTTAAATTTGGCCGCGACCTTGACTAACTGAGCGGCCGGTCTGGCATGTAAACCTAATTTATTTTTTATCTTTATTTTTTTCTGAATCATATTTGAATTTTCCCCCGGTTAAAACGGTATCCGATTGAAATTAAACAAACAAGACTCCTATCAACATGCTAAATATCAGAATTGCAAGCAACGCCACGGGAATAGATAATTTCAGTTTTGTGAACCCAACCATCAGGATGAACCCGGAAACAAACGCTACCAAATCCAAATTATTACTTACGAATTTCGAACCGCCGATGAAAATCACAAAACTGCCTGCGATGATTCCGCCAATTTTATTCAGATTGTCTATGACCGGATGTAGTTTTTTCATGGAAACAGATTTCCCTACGTCAAATCCCAGGCGATAGCCTGCTGCCAAACCATAAATTCTTGCCCACAGATGCGGCAGATTATACAACACCAAAAAAACCGCTAGCCCGAACCATTGCCAGTAAATCACCAAAAGTACCCCGACCATAGCGCAGAAAGGTTTAAGCTGGCTCCAGAAAAACTCATCGCCAACGGCCGCCAGGGAGCTGCTCAAACGGGTTTTGTATTTGTCTATTTGAACGGCATCCCCATCGGTCGTTGGAGGTTTTTCAAGCTCAGCACGTATAACAGCCCCAATGATGAAATTGGCCATGTAGGGATGTGTGTTGAAATAGGTCAGACTTCTTTGCAAAAAATGTATTCGATCGGCTTCATTACGATATTTTTTTTTGGCAAATGGCTGCAAGCAAAAACAGTAACCCAGACTTAGCATCCGCTCATAATTCCAGGTAGCCTGGATAAACAGAGAGCGGAAGAGTATTTTTATAAAAGTGCCAATCTTCGGTCTGGTCAATTTTCCTTTTACCAAATATATTTTATGAATAGAATGCCACCGCTCAATAAAAATCCAATCACGGGAAAATGCACCCGACTTTTCCTGGCAAAATGCCAGAGCAACATGCCGGCGCCAGCGCCTAACATCACCGGTTTGATGAATTGCAGTGCGCGATCAAATACGGGAGTTAAATTCTCCAAAATGAAAAAACTCCCCCAGCGGCCAATCCACCAAAATACGACTACGAACAGCACACCGAACAAAAAGGCGTTGACTGCCCCAAGGTAATTTAACAGCGCTATGTGCCCGGATTTTCCTTGTGCTGCGGCCACATCGGCCTTTTTCAATAAAAGCAAATTACTTTGGTGCAACCCATACTGCAGAGGCACGGCAGCCCAACTTAACAGCACGCCAAATGTGAGGGCAGCTACCAAACTAGCGTGCCCAAGGTCGGGAAAAAGCCCTTTCGCTGAGATGGCCAGGCCGGCTGCGACATAAGCACTTAAATTGACCATAGAGATTTTACTGCCTCCCACCGGCGTTTCGACGGAAAAAGGCAACTGCAGCAATACGCCAACGATCATGCCGGTTGCGACATTCCCCAAAATCAGCCCCGCCATGGTACACGCCACCAGGGGCTGTGAAATATTAAACTGCCCGCACGCTTCCGTGTCCAGCGAAACCACGCCGCCAAACAAACAATACCAGAGAAAAGTGTATTCCATAAAATGATTCTTTAATTTTCCCGACTGGCGATGAATTGCACCAAGCTGCGCAAGTCGTTTTTCGCCGGGCTGTCCTTTAGTTTTGAAAGATCGTTTTCTGCACTGGCAAAATAGTTGGCCACCGAAGTCTTCGCCGCTGCGATGCTGCCAGTTAGTTCGTAAATACTCAGCACTTCTTTGAGTAGTAAATTTTCAATCGTTGAATGATTCACGATTTCATCTAGTCGTTTTTTCGTTTCGGCATCCGCATGCTCTAAAGCGTGAATCAACAAAAAGGTCTTTTTTTTGCGGATGATGTCGCTGCCGTGAGTTTTACCCAAAATTTCTTCCGTGGTGGTGATGTCCAGCAAATCATCCTGTATTTGAAAAGCGCAGCCAAGATGGAATCCAAAATCTCTTACGGCAGTGACGTCATCGGGATTTCCGTCGGCGATGAAAGCGCCAATTTGTGCGGCCACACTTAACAGCCGGGCAGTTTTTTTCTGAATCATGGTCAGATACTCATCGAGATGCACTTCGTTGCGCGTTTCAAATTCCAGGTCCAGCGCCTGACCCTCGCACAGCTCCAACATGCCGTCAGTGAATATTTGTGCGATGGTTTGAATGCGTGGCGAGCGGGTACGCAACAACGCCTGGTAAGCCAAAGCTAACAAACCATCGCCGACAAGCAAAGCGGTGTCTTCATTCCATTTTTTATGAACGGTTTGACGCCCTCTGCGCGTGTCATCTTTGTCCATGATATCGTCGTGCACCAGGGTGAAATTGTGCAAAAGCTCCACTGCTACAGCCGCTTCCCAGCACAACTCAATATCGCCGTTCAGGGCCTTGCAAGTCAGCAGTAATAATATCGGACGAATGCGCTTACCGCCGCCTTGCAAAACATAACGAATAGGTTCGTACAAAATGTCTGGTTGCGCATCGCTCGAAATTTCTGCTAAACGCAAATTTATAGTATTTTGCCAATCGTTTAATACCTGTTTTAGCGCTTCAGCCTCAACTATTTCAGTCACTTAAGCCCTTTGTAAATTACATAAGTACGACTTTTAAACCAGTGCAAAACATAGCCAATTTCGGCCATATAATCAAGGAAAAGTTTAGTGAGAATGTAAAACCTCTGGTTAAGAGGAGTACCCATTCGCTCCCCAATAATATTCTGGAACGAGATCCATGGCCTTCTCCCGTCAGTGAGGTATTATGCGAGAATAGACTTCTGCAAAATAAAATTAAGGTAGGATGTTCAAACTTCAGCCTGCTGCAACCTAAAGAGCCTGTGTGAAAAGTCAACTTCCGGGCTTTTGTCATTCCCCGCCTTACGGGACAAGCAGAAGGAATCTTTTTAGTTTTGAAGTAACGTGTTGTTTATTAAAAATATTCCGCGGTTGCGGGATGACAATAATGACGCATTGGGTTTTTAGCCGCGATATCACTTTTTCACACAGTCTGTAAAGGTTGAACACCCTGATTTGCACAATTCAATCGTGAGAAACGAAAGGAGGATAGATTCAATTAGACATAAGTCAAAGCTCTTAACGGCTTCAACCAAGGATTTGGGAGAATAGGATTTCAGACGCTACTCATACCGCAAAGCACCGATGGGATGCAGGCGCGACGCCTTGGCGGCCGGATAAATTCCAAAGAAAATGCCCACTAGGGAGACAAAACCCAGTCCCAGAAAGATCGACCATACCGGTACCGCTGCCGGCAACGATGTAAATACGCCGATCAGCTTACCGATTCCCAGCCCGAATAGGACGCCGATCAGTCCGCCAATTTCACAGATCACCACCGCTTCCACTAAGAACTGAAATAAAATATCGCGCCGTTTGGCGCCCACGGCTTTGCGAATGCCGATTTCGCGCGTGCGCTCGGTCACCGAAACCAGCATGATGTTCATAACTCCGATGCCGCCCACCAGCAGCGATATCAAACAAATACCCACTGCGGCTGCAAACACGATGTTCGTGAGACTTTTCCAGGTCTCAAACAGTGAATCTCGGGTCAGGATTTCAAAATCGTTGGGATCGCCTGGAGCCAACCCCCGTTCCACACGCATGATGCCCGTGACTTCGTCGATAGCATCCGACATAAATTCGCCTTCGTCGGCTTTCACCCCGATGACGATGGAGCGCTTGGAACCGTATATTTTTTCAAAAGTCGAGATGGGTATCACGGCAAAATTATCCTGGCTCTGGCCAAACTGTTTACCCTGTTCTTCAAAAACACCGATGACCGTAAAACGATTGCCATCGATTAACACCTGCTGATCGATGGCGTTCTGAAACGGAAACAATTTCTCCACCACTTCCACACCCAGCACACACACCTGCCGATTAAATTCAATGTCCACTTTTGAAAGGAAGCGTCCTTCTTCCAAATACACGCCGATGGTATAGAGCCAGGATTCGTTGGCTCCGTACAAAATCACATTGGGATTGGTTCTCTTTTTAGCATGCCGCACGGTCACTCCGAAACGGTACTCGTAGGGCGCCACGATGGAGACCAGTGAAGCGCGTTCCTCCACCGCATTGGCTTCATCCAGAGTGATGTTTTTGCGATTGCGGTACTTACCGCCGCCCATGGTAATGGCGGGATATTTCTGGACGTAAAAGGTGTTTGCACCGATGTCCGCCAGCTCCTGCTCCACGCTCTTATTCAGCCCTTCTATAAAAGTCTGCATGGCGATCACCGTCAAAACACCGATCACGATTCCCAAAGTAGTTAAAATCGATCGTAGTTTATTTGCACGAATCGCTGCCAGTGCCAGCACAAATATTTGGGTAAAATCCACTCCGCTTATCTCCGTTGATAGAATTTCAATTTGCTTTTAATTTGAGATCATTCATAGCGCAAAGCTTCAATGGGGTCTAATCGCGCCGCTTTGGTCGCCGGGTAAAGGCCAAAAAATATCCCCACTGCCGATGAAAATCCCAAACCCACTGTTATCGAGAAAATGGAAATACCGGCCGGTATTGGCGAAATGCCTTCGATCAATTTTCCCAGCAGAAATCCCAGACTGATTCCGATGATACCGCCCACCGCGCTGATAACCACCGATTCCACCAGAAATTGCCACAGGACGTCTCGCTTGCGGGCGCCGATGGCTTTTCGCACACCGATTTCGCGCGTTCTTTCGGTTACAGAGACCAACATAATGTTCATGATGCCGATGCCGCCCACGAGCAGCGAAATGGCGCCGATGCCCACCGCCACCGCATACAATCCCGCGGTTAAGCTGTTGTATAAACTGGTGAGCATATCCTGCTGATTGATGGCAAAATCATCTTCTTTTTCCGGCGGAACTTTTCTGACCCGTCGCAGGATGCCGCGCAGCTCATCTTTCGCCTCCTCAATTAGGGCGGCATCCACCACTTTTATGCGCAGCAAAAGCGAGCGCCGGGTGCCGAAAATCTTATAAAACGCGCCCAGCGGAATGTAGATATTGGCGTCCAGATTTTCACCCAGGATGTCGCCGCGCTTTTCCAGCACCCCCACCACACGAAAGGGGAAACCGCCGATATAGACTTTTTTATCTAAGGGGGTTTCCTCTTTAAATAATTTCGTAGCTACCTCCCAGCCCAGAACGCAGACATTTCTTCGGTGTTTCACTTCAAAAGCCGTCATGAATCGTCCAAATTCCGGGTAAGCGTTGGCCACGTCTTTGTACTGGTCGTTGGTGCCGTTGATGGAGACGCCGTTTACGGATTGGTTTTTATGTTTAACGGTACGACGGGTCCAGGCCATGGGGGCGATGGCGCGAACAAGCGTGGCTTGCTCAGCGATGGCGTTAGCCTCTTTAGCAGTGATGTCTTTGCGGTTGCGATATTTAAAATAATCCATGCCGGCCGCCCAGGGCAGTTTGGAGACGTACAAATTATCCGAACCCAAATTTGAGATCTGTTCCGAAAACGCGCTGTCCAGTCCGTTGATCAAGGTTAAAATGGTGATCACGGTGGTCACCCCGATCATGATGCCGAGCGTGGTTAAAATGGAGCGCATTTTATTCGCTCGCAGAGAGCTGAAGGCCATCACCATACCCTCCCACAGTTGAATAAATATCCGAATGATTTTCATAAATTCAAATGCTCTTTAGTGGAAATTATTCGCTTTCTTGTGAACCTTCCTCAAAACAAAATTGCAGAAAACCTATTTTGAAGTCACGGTGTTTTGCTGTTTTCCGTTGGTGCTAATTCGCTCATCACTTTCGATCAATCCATCGCGCAACCGGACAATTCTATTGGCGTGTTCGGCGATATATTCTTCATGGGTAACCAGAATGATGGTATTGCCCTGTTCATAAATTTTCTGCACGATCTCCATGATTTCTTCGCCGGTTTTGGTATCCAGATTTCCTGTGGGTTCATCGGCCAAGATGATCGAGGGGTTGTTCACCAGGGCTCTGGCAATGGCCACCCGCTGCCGCTGCCCCCCGGAAAGTTCATTCGGTCTATGATGCATGCGATCCGCTAAACCCACTTTATCCAAAGCCTCCTGAGCTAACTGCTTGCGTTTTGAAGACGGCACCCCGCTGTAGATCAAAGGCAGCTCGACATTGTGCAGCGCGTTCGCCCGCGGCAGCAGATTAAACGTTTGGAACACAAACCCAATTTTCCGGTTTCGAATGGTGGCCAATTGATCGTCGTCCATGCCGCTCACATCCTCACCGCTGAAATTGTATGTCCCTTCTGTGGGGGTGTCCAGACATCCCAGTATGTTCATGAGCGTGGATTTTCCCGATCCGGAAGGCCCCATGATAGCCACGTATTCATTGGGTTCTATTTTTATGTCAATGCCCTGCAACGCCGGTACCTCAATCGTACCCAATGTGTAAATTTTTACCAGATTTTTAATATCGATCAGCATAGCGCTCTTTTCCAATATATTAGGTTTCTTTTCGACTGAACTTTTTGGCTTTGTTATTTACTTTAATTTTACTTTCGTCTTTTAGCAATTTCGTCAAAACCCGGAAGCTACCGATAACGATTTCCTGACCCTCTTCCAAACCGTTGGTAATTTCAACGTTTTTTTCGCTGCTGATGCCGGTGTCCACCGGCGTCATCTTTACCATGCCATCTTCAACCACAAAAACCACCTGCACCATTTTGCTTTTTTCTTCTTCCGCTTTATTGATGTCGTTATCGCTTCTATTGTTCGAATCTTCTTCCCAGACTTCCATGGTTTCATCCCGCTTAGTCCCTTTTTTCTTTCTCCAAGTCTTTTTACTAAATTTCCCCGTTTCGCTGGTGGTATCTTTTGGTGCCCTCATGGTGATGGCCTGAATCGGCACATACACTACATCCGGGTGGGTTTCGGTTTTGATATCCACGGTAGCGGACATGCCGGGTCGCAGCTTTTCCACGTTGTCCTGCAAGAAAATCTTCACGTCAAAATTGGTCACTTCCTCCTGGGTGCCGCGACCGCGTGTGGTAGCGGTGTGGGCAATTTCACTTACCATGCCTTTAAATTTTTCATCGGGCAGAGCGTCCACTTCAATGTCTGCTTCGTCTCCCAATGAAACCAGCACCACGTCGTTTTCATCTATTTCCGCCACCATTTCCATCCGATTCAAATCGGCCACGGTCATGATCACGTCGGCCTGAAACTGTGAGCCCAGGGCAATTTCACCTTCTTCTTTGTTGAGTTTCGCCACGGTACCGTCGATTGGGGAGATGAGCCGGGTTTTGGACAAATCGTCTTTTACCTGCTTTAAATTGGCCTGAGCCTGTTCTACCTGACTCTCCGCCAGCTCAAAACTGGCTTCTGCGGATTCCAATTCAGCTTGAGAAAAGAGATTTTTAGCAAATAAATCCTGCGCGCGTTTCAATTCACTACGGGCTTTTTTCAGATTGGCTTTGGCCGATTTTACATTGGATCTGGCTCTATCCAAAGCCGCTTCATAACGCGTGCGGTCCAGCTCAACTAACAACTGACCTGTTTTAACTTTATCGCCTTCTTTAATGGGCAATTTTGTGATCTCGGCACTCACAAACGCGGAAATTTTCACTTCTTTTTCCGGCTGGATTTTGCCAGAACCCGACACCAGTTGGGTGATGTCCCCGCGTTGCACTTTGGCGGTTTGCACTTCTATTACATCGCCGCGCGCTCTCTTCAAATTGACAATGACAAATACCGCGATCACAACCACGGCGCCTGCAAAAATCAATATTTTCATTTTTTTTGACATAGTACCTCACTCCTCGTCGGTGCTTGATTTATTGCAAATATTCACTGGTTTAAAGTCTGGCTACTTTCGCCAGTCAAAATAGATTGATTTGTTAGAGAACTTTTTCTCCTTGTTAGAAATATCAGGGGCTTGTGATAAAATTGATCGAAATTCTTAAACTGCCATTATTGTTCTTCTTCGATCACGCCCATGGCCGCTTCCAGCTGCGCCTGTGCAATCATGGCGTCATATTTCGTACGCACAAGCACCACGCGTGCCCGGGTTAAAGATACCTGTGCTTCAGTAACTTCCAGCTGTGTGCCGGCGCCTACCCGATAGCGTTCCTGAGCCAGACGATATTCTTCTTCAGCCGCGCGCAAATTGGTTTCATTTATCTTGGAAATTTGATCCCAGGCTTTAAGATTGAGATAGGCTTGTTTCACTTTTAAATGCGTTTGCCGCTTGGTATCTAACCAGCTTTCCTGTGCAATGGCGTAATTGGAACGTTGCCGGTCCAAATCCGCCACATCGGTTAGTCCATTAAAAATATTTAAATCCAGTTGTGCACCGAGACTCAAGCTGAAATTCTGATCAAATTGACCATAGACTCGATTTAATTTTTCATTCCGGCGGGTGTAGCTGGCGCTGATGCCGATGGAAGGCCAAAAATTGTTTTTGGCGATTTTCTGCCCCAACTCTGCACTGCGCATGTCGTACTCGTATCTTTTTAAATCCGGATTATTTTTTTCCGCGATGGCCATGGCTTCTTCTAACGTAAAATTAGGCAGGTCCGAATTGGCGTCCACTTCCATGATTTCCAGCGGCGTTTCAGGGTCGCGCCCCATGGCGACATTCAGATTCCAGCGAGCAATTTGCACGGTGTTTTGCTGATTGATCAAGTTCACTTGATCGTTGCCCAAGGTCACTTCTGAGCGATAGACGTCGATTTGCGCCACCGAACCGATTTCATACATGCTCTTCGTGCGCTCCAACTGCTCCTTTCCTCTTTCCATGGCCAGTTGATATTCTTGCTCCAGTTTGATGGCTTTCAGCAATTGAAAATATCTCTCTTTCACCGTCGCATAAACATTTTGTCGCGCCGCGGTCAAACTGCTGGTTGAAGCATTAAACGAAGCCTTGGCTTGCTTAATGGCGTTCCAGCTCCGACCGAAATCATACAGCGTTTGAGAATAACGCAAGGTCAACGAATGCCCATAAAAGGAACGAGAAGGCGAGACATTTTCACGATAGTCGATCACCTGCTCGCCGGTTTCCGGATCGATCACCGGTTGCTTGGTTATAGGATCGATGACCGGCACACTGCGCAAGTCGATACTTTTGCCAATTGTCGTTCGCCCGGAAGAAAAACTGGAAGTAATCCGCGGCAGCACGCCCGAATAGGAACTTTTAACATTGGCGCCGGTGCGGTCTAATTGATAAATCGCATTTTTGAGCTGTGAATTGTTCTTCAAGGCAATGTCGATGCATTCCTCCAGAGACAACGCTTTGCCGTTTTGGG
>JBHHXN010000124.1:0-15493 GCA_046757025.1 bacterium | reverse complement strand
TTTTTTCCACAAAACCCGGGCGTCCCCGCACTTTTTTGCCTGACTCTGATTTAAGTCAACTTCATTATATTTAGCCTTATTAAATAAGCGAAAAGGGTAAAAGGAAAAAGTGCAAAGGGTACTAAGTTCTGGCGCAACGAAAACCGATATTGACGTCACGGTCGTCGGGATTGAAGCTGTTGCGAAGGGCGCACGTAACGTTTTGAGGACGACTGCTCCATGCACCGCCGCGCAAAACGCGCGATTTCTCTCCGCCTAAATTTTCCCGCTCATCGGTTTTGTAAGGGTATTTGGCCCAGCGAGTTTGACACCATTCCCAGACATTGCCGGCCATGTCTAAGGCGCCGCAGGGGCTGGCGTTGGGGAAAATGCCCACAGCGGAGGTGCGACTAAGTTTATCGGCCGCATTCACTAAAAATTGATCGTATGCCTCTCCCCAGGGGAAACGGCGCTTTACGTTTTTCAGCCAATCCCAACTGGCAGCTTTCTCCCACTCGGCTTCCGTGGGCAGCCGAATCACTTCTGTTTTGCCCAGTCTGCCCTCGTCTCGCCACTTCTGAGTGAGCCAGTTGCAGAACGCTACCGCCTCATACCAACTGACACCCACCACCGGCCGATTTGAACCATTCCAGTAGGGGTCGTGCCAATATTCCGGCCACTTTTTTTTCAAGTTTTTGCGGAAAGCCTCGGCTTTCTTCGAAAAACTCCACCACCGGTGTTCATCGTAGCCTTTGTCTTCAACAAATCCACGGAACATTTGATTGGTCACCGGATATCTGCCGATACTAAAGGCGGGCAGGTTCATTGAATGCTGACCCAGCGAATATTTCATCCAATCACGCGCGTGCTCACCGTATTGCTTTTCAAACCATTTCAGTTCTTTCTCCGTGATCCCCATTGGAAAATCCCCATCATGAACTTCCACGAATTCTTCCAGATCGCGCGGGTCGCCAAGTTGAGCAAGGATGTCGCCTATCTCTGCGCGGATTTCTATTGCTACAAAAAAGTTATCAAAAATTCCAAGTACGGCATCTAACACCTGTTGGCGAGCTTTCAACTGCCCGCCATGATCCAGCAGACAGGCGGCTGCGAGCACAACCTGGTAACCTGGTCTGAGTTCCGACGGAAGTTGTAAAATTCTTTCGAGCATGTAAGAGGCGTCTCGGGCGTGGGAGCCCCCCACTGCCAGACGAATGACTTCCTTCCAGGTATCCTCCGACCAGATTTCTTGCAGGGTTGCATCAAGGTCGATGTACTCGCTTTCCATCAGCGCGCGTCCGGCCAGGTATTCTTCAAAGGTCTGGTGCAGAAAGCCAAACAGGTTCTCCCCTTTTTCCTGTAACAGGCCACAGCTTTCTGCCATGATCCGCAGGAAAACCTCAGCGACACGAACGGGTTTGGCTTGTTGCGACGCCCCCATCACGTCCGGCAGATATTTTGCAATCTGGTCACGCAATTCGCGGGTTTCGACCGTCCCCCCAGGTGTGGTTTTGTGCATCCAGAAAGCTACTGGTCCAAGCACGTCTGTTACAAATCGCGCATCGATGCGCTGGTTACCGAGGTAGACGTCGAGGTCTCGTCCGGTGGCGCTGTCAGTTCGAAACTTGTTCCAGGTTTCGGCGAGCGCCTGCACGCAGAGCTCGTACAATTCGACTCGGCGCTCGGGCAGCCGCACGTTCTGGTGGTGAATGAGCGCCAGAATGGTGACCATGAGCGGATTGCCAGCGAGCCGTCTGACCTCGGCCGTGGAAAAGATGTCGTGAATGAGATTTTCCGCCCGACTTTTGGCAGGCTGTTTCGCTTTTTCTTCGCTTTTGTTGGTCAATTCAAATGCCAGACTCCACTGGTGGGCAAACTTCTTCACTTCGTCGTTATTGAATGGCTGTACGGTGCAGTGGCGAAAGGGCGGGCCCAGCCGTGCTCGGTTGTAGCCGGCAATTCTGGAGCTAAAAATGAAGCGATTAAGGGGGTAGCGTTTCAGGAAATCGTTTTCAACATGGCGCAGAATGACCAGGCGCGTTTCCCATTCGCGCACCTCATCCAGTCCATCGAGCAGAACCAACGCGTAGTTGTTTTCGAGCGCATGATTGAAAAGCGCCGCGAGGCCCGGCAGGTTATGGCGGGTTCGGTAGTATTCTGGGATGAAGGATTGCAGGGCAACGCCTCTGCTGCTAAGCGCCTGAGCGTAGGCTGCGATGGGCAGAAAGATCGGCAGCCACTGCGGTTCAAGCCCTAATTTCGCCTCTGCCTCCCCTTCGGCAAACATGAGAGAGACATATTTCAGGGTGGTGCTCTTGCCAGAACCCGGATCTCCCAGAATCACCAGATGAGGGTTTTTAATGAGGAGGTGTTTAAGCGGCACGCGGCTTTCCTGCTCTGTTTCCGGACGAATGCGTCGTTCCATTTCATTTATCTGACCTTCTTCTGTTTGCCGTTCGGATTCCAAGGTACTGGACAAAGGCACAAATACCCGTGCTAAAGGTAGTTTGACAATGTTCTGAACCTGGGCGATGCCACGGAAATCAAGCTCGCCGAACTGGTTCTTAAGGTGTTTGAGATAAGAGCTTCTCAGATTGGTTATGTCTTTGGGTGCAGGAGCCAATTCGCGCACCAATGTTTCCAGGTGTTTGACCATCTGCGCTGTGTTTCCGGAAATGTTGAATGCGGCCAGAGCAATTTCTTTGAGGCGCCGATGATTGAGCAAATCGCGCCATTCAGAGCTCTTTACCAGTTCGGATTCAAGGCGGCGAAAGAAATCGGCAAGGTCTTCGTCAACTTGTATCCATCCATAGTCGCTCAATTCTTTTGTTACATTGACCTTCATTTTTGTGAGAAGGACTGGCAGATGATTCCGACTCCATGGGTTTTGCAGAAGATATGCGTCGGCCGCTTCTCTGAGCAGCTCCTGAGCATCGGCGGACTTAGCGGACTTCCCGATTGCGTCTAAAAGCAGCAGTACTCGCGCGTTTTTGCCGTAATCTTTCTCGATGCTAGCAATGACTCTGGGCAGGGCCTTCTCAAAGTCTCTGGTGAGCAGGTCCTTGCGCTGCTGGAATTTGTGCACGATCCCCTTGGTTGTGCCAACCAAAGCCTTTGTGGCAATACTGCTCAGAAGCCCTGAAGCGGCTCCAGACAAAATTGCTATTATTGCCGTGACAGTTGCAGGATCCATCACTTGCTACCTCCCCTTTAATTAAAAACAAACTTGATGTGGAAAAAAAGTTGCTGCTCAAAAGTTGAGTCTTGACTGTGGCTCTAGTTCAGAGACTGGGGTTTAACAGAGTTAGGAGTGACCAGATAAGAAAAAGGCCTCTTTGTGTTTATTGAATAGTCCTTGATTAAAGCCCATCTTTTTAAGACCTGTTCAATCCACTCCCAATATTTATAGCTTTTTTTCTTTGGCGGTTTGAAAAAGAAAATACCGAGTTTGTATTCTAAGCAGAGCTGAAACAAGTATCGAGTACGATGAATGTTCAAATCCTGAGTAATAACCACACCGTGCATTTGAGCTATTTTGGGAATCCAAATAATGTCCTCAATACCTCTGCCGAAGGATTCAGCTACATGATGGACCTGCACGCCTTCAATCTTACGTCCATTTTGAAACTCTGAAAATCCTTTCGCGAGATACACCGAGAAATTCTCATCAAAGAATATTCTCATGTTACCATTCTAGTTTGAAAAATCAGAACATCATCAATCTGCTCGTCAGTCAGATTATATAAGTCCGCCACCGTTTCTTTTTCTTCACCTGCGTTTAGCAGGCCATAAATGGCTTCTGTTGAAATATTAGTGCCTGTTATTGTTGGTCGCCCAAAGCCATGTTTAGGATCGACTACGATTGAATGTGTTTTTCCAAGTGGCCAGAATCGATTGGCCAGATTATTGTGCAGGCTAAAATCCAATTTCTTGCAAAAGGGTTCGATAATTTTTCTAAGCGCTGTTTGCCCGCCCGTACCCAATTCGAGCAAGTTGGTTTTTCCCAACTCGATGATTACTTTCCTGCCGTCACTCATAAGTGGCTTTGCTGCAAATGGAAATCTCGTTTTGAAGAGTCCAGATAATTCCACACGGGCGTGCTTAATAGTTTTAAACGAAACTCCAATTTCTCTAAGAGAAATTACAGTGAATATTTCAATGAGTGTGTAGAAGTTAAATGCTGTTTCGCGAGCTTTTCCCCAAATATAGGAATTACCAGTGCTCGTACCATTCCCCTCTGTGAAATCAGATTTCCAATATTGATGAATCCACCTTCTTAATCTTGTTTTGGGAAAATCTAATATCAGGGATGCATCTGGTACAGTGTAAATTCCTTGGCCCAATCTTGGGGTTGAATATTTTGTATTTGCAGTCATACCCTCCCCGAAAGCTTTTTCTTTGACTTGAGTTTGTTTTGAAATACCAACAGCACCTGAATTTAGTTAATTCTTCAAAATAAATCAACCTAATGCTGAAATTTCAGAAAAAATTGCTTCTTAGTGCATGTACATCAGCTCATGGTATGTTTAACAACGCCTCTCCCTCAAACGCCATCTGCCAGAAATCTTTTTCCAGCGCGCAAACTTCCAGAAACGCTTGCTCGGCTCTTTCCGCAATTTCCGGCCGGACCTCCTGCAACACCTCATCTGCCTGCTGTGCCAGCAAATTTACATAAGCGGTAAAATCCGGGCTGCCCCAGCGGTCGGCGAACTCATCGTAGGGCGTCGCCATTTTGCCCGGCAACTGCCAGGCCTGATTGTAAGCCAGCTCGATGGCCCAGAAAGCCACCGCCTGCACCGGGTACGGCTCCGGGGCCAGCTTTTCCATGAATTGGCAGTAGCGCGTGCAGGGGGCCTGCCGCGACACACCGAGCTCGAGTCTGCGTTCCGCGGCTTTGTCCCGGAACCAGTTCAATTCGTCCTTCAGCGCCGCCAGTCCGCCGAGGAGGGTATCGAAATGGCGCACCGGCGCCGTGGCCAGCAGACGGGCCGCCATGCGGGTAAACTCGGTCACGAACAGGTAGTCCTGCACCAGCCAGGTGTTGAATTGACCGGGCTGGATAGCGGCGGTTTTACAGTTATTCAGAAATGGATGTCGGGTGGCAAGCTTCCAGGCTTGTGGATGTTTTGCAATTAATGTTTCGCAATTAAGAGACATGATTGCTCAATTGATTGACGACTGATTTTTTGGATTTTGTGTGAATCTTTTTTTGAATTGATCACGGCGGCATTTTCACTAAGTAAGAAATATCTTGGTGAAATGCAAGCAATTTTGCCCGCTTAAAGTAATTAATGTCTGAACGAAAGCTCGATTATTCATGTCATTACGAGTCCCGATTCTCGGGAAATCAATCTCACTATTAGCACAGCATGAGATTGCTTCGTCCCGCACAAAACACGGGACTCGCAATGACAACTTTATTAATAGTTTTCGTTCAGATACTAATTATTCGGCTTGGTTGGGGTAGTACGCATCATTTAACTTAGAGAAAAGTGACAATAGAGACAACCTGGCTTAATGAATTCACTCGTATAGCAAAAATTACTCAGTCTGTGGATTTGAGAAATATCCCTTATTGATTTAAAATGTCATTTAAAATCTCAATAGCCTGCTTGTCTTTAGATTTTCCGAGATAATAGATGGCGCGCTTTTTGACTCCGGCGTCGGCATCCTGTTTAGCGATTTTGCCCAGAAAAGAAATTGCTTCGTCTGTGCCCATCTCTGCGATGTAGCGCACGGCTATTTTTCGCATCTCCGGATGGTTCTCTTTTTTAAAAAAATCCATCAAGAAGGGAAGCGATTTCTCGCGTTCCAGGTTCACCAGCGCCCGCAGGCTTTGCCGTTTGATCTGCTCCTTTGCATCGAGGCTTTTAGGAATTTCTGAGATGCCATGATTTTGAAGCGACCCAAGCTCAACCTCAAGCTGTTCTAACTCCTCGAGTGTGTGCAGAAGGCTGGCGTTTTCCAGCCCTAAAAATCCTTGCAGATTTTGCATCTCGGAGAACAGGGTTTGCAAATCTTCGAGTTTTTGCAATCCCTGTAAGGTATGCAGACTGGTTAAATTCTGTAAGCCCGAAAAGCCATGTAAACTTGCGAGCGATTTGAGATTTTCAAGTGAAGGCAGCCCCTGAACTTGTCCTAATTCTTCCAGACCTTTTAGTTTTTCTAAACTTTCCAATCCTCGCAAAGATTCCTGCAAACCATCCAGATTGAGCAATAATTGATCATGATTGGATTGTAAAATCAGCGTACTGCCAGCGCCGGCATTTACGCCGCTGACTTTTTTCTCGGGGGCCGTGTTCGATTTCGGGTTCTTTTTGGAATTCTTGGATTTGGTTTGGGCGTTGGATTCGAAAGCCCAGAAGCCCATGAAAAGGAAAATCGTAAAAGCACGAATAAACATTGTACAACTATTTTTCATCATTCCCTCCAGCTAATTGGTTAAAAGTTCCTTAAAGAAAGCAATGGCGCGTTGGTCGCCGGTCTGGCCCAGCCAGAATATGGCTTTCCGTCTTACTTCTGGATTTTTATTGTTTTTTGCGATGTTTATCAACATTTCTACGGCTTCCTTTTTGTTCTGATGCTGACTGATGGCAAAGACCGCTTTAGTTTTAATTTCGGTGGCTTCGTCATTTTCCACGAGGTCACCCAGCGCTGACAAGGATTTTCGACCGGCAATTTGTCCCAGCCAAAAAATGGCTTTCTCCCGCACCGCCGAATTTTGGTGGTCTTCCGCGGTTTTGATCAACAAGTCCACTGCCAATTGGCTTTGGTGCTGGCTGATGGCAAACACGATCTTTTCTTTGAGGCGCGTGCTTTGAGTGTTTTGCAGGAGCTCAGACAAAAGCGCCAGACTTTCTTCGCGCTCGTCCTGACCCAGCCAGAATACGGCCTTTTCACGCACCTGTGGATCCGGGTCGTTTTTGGCCACCTTTGCAAGAAAATCGAACGCTTTTTTGCTGGTATGTTGACTCACTGAAAAAACGATTTTCTCTTTAATTTTTTGACTCTGTTCCACTTCAAACAATTTGACCAGCGCCTGGAAGCTCCCCTCTTTTGGGATTTGCCCCAACCAGAAAACTGCGCTTCTCCGAATGTCGCGGTTGTCGTTGGTGCGGGCAGTGCGGGTTAAGAAGGAAATCACTTCGGGATGCTCGTGTAAACTCAGTATAAAAATGGCCGGTTTGACGATGTGGGCCTGATAATTTTTATTCTGGATGATTTCGGCAAGGTAACGGAAGCTTTCGGCGGTGGCCACGCTGCTACCCCAGTACACCGGATAATCCTCGAATTTGCGCTGTTCGTCGAGGAAGAGCAGCCGCAACTTTTTGACGGCGGCGTCCTTCGAGTCCAACAATAAAAACAACCCTGCGTGCCAGTTTTGGTACTGCAGCAGCTTGTTTTTTAATTTGTGGTACGCTTCCCGGGCGTCTTCAACTCCCAGCTCGCTCAAAGCCTGCAGTAGGTACGTTTCCAAGTCGTCTTCTTTCTGTAAACGGAATTTGTTGAAGCGGCCGTGGGAAATGGAGATGCCGCCGTTGTCGTGGATGTACATATTATCCAAATCCACGCCATCTCGCAACTCAAATTGATACCCCAGCCAGAAACGACCCGTTTCGTTTTTTTGGACGCAATGCTTTCTGGCTTCGTCAAGTTTATCCTTCAGACTTTTGGCGTCTTTCGATATTTGGATGAAATGATCCGGGATATCAGGCTGCTTTTGTGCAAAGAGGCTTTCCGCATAAAATCCGCATAAAATGCAGAAAATGCATGCGACGTACCACCGACGTCGGTAACGGGTATTGACAGATTTCATATTTGTTTCCTCATTTGAAAAAAGGATTGTCACGATTCAACAAAAAGGCGTCATTTCTGCGGAAGCTGGAATCCAGCAAAATCAACAAATTGTAGATTTCCGCTTCCGTGGGAATGACCGGCTTCACGGACTATTTGGACAGCGTCGATGCCTGAGTAGTTGGAAATAACTTTACTTTTCCAGCACGATTTTCTGCAAGGCTTCGATGGCTCGTTTGTCATCGCTAAGGCCCAGTCGGTAGATGGCCTCTTTACGAATGGCCGGATTTTTGTGGGTTTCCGCAATCTTGATCAGCAGCGGAATGCTGACCTCGGGGGACAACCTTGAAATTGTGTACAGGGCCTCTTTCTGGATGGCCGTGTCTTCGTCTTTCAGGGTGATGCTTTCCAGCATGTCCACAGCTTTTTGGGTGGCTACGTGCATCAGCCGGTAAATCGCTTCTTTTCGGACAGAGCGGTTCGGGTGCGTGTTAGCAATTTCAATGAGCAAATTCGATCCGGCGTTTTTGGAAAACTGAGCCACCCGATAAACCGTTTCTTTCTGCACCTCTGAGTCGGGATCGGTAAAGGCGATTTCACGAAGTACCCGCAGCGTCTGTTCCTTGGATTTTTGTTTAGCCAATCGGTAGATGGCTTCTTTGCGCACGTCTTTATCCAGATGCGTCCTGGCGACTTTAATGATTTTATCGACGGCGTCCGTCTGGTTGAGATTGGCTAGGCGATACAAGGCTTCTTTCTGGACTTCGACATCGGCGTCGTGAAAAGCGCTCCATTCCAGGGCTTCCACAACCTGCGTGGATGGATTTTTACGGCTCAAACGATAGAGCGCTTCTTTGCGCATGCCACTATTTTTGTGGGTTTGAGCAATTTTCACTATTTCATCCACCACGGATTTTGTCGAAAAATTAGACAGTCGGTAAAGGGCTTCCTTTTGCATGTCTGTGTCCTGATCTTCAAATACCCGCTTCGAAAAAAACGCGATCAAAATGTCTGAAGGTTCGAATTGACTCAATCGATACAGCGCTTCATTGCGCACGTCGGCGGACCTCTGTGAGGTCACGATAGATTTCAGTAATTTAAACACACGGGGATGATTTGTGAACAGTCCCAGAGCGGACAGTAGCTCTTCCTGAAGTTCAGGGGTGGACGCTTTTTGAAAGAGGTTTTCTAAGAAATCGATGCTTTCTTCGGATTGGGTTTTGCCAAGCCAGAGCAGCGGCAGATTGTGCAATTCCACCTGCAGCGCTAAATTGCTCTTTTTGATCTCTTTGATATTTTCGGGTTTTACCCCATTCGCATCAAAGAATAACAGAATGGCAAGTTCTTTTAGCACTTTATTTGAGCCGCTGCCGGCCAGATCCAATTTAGGACTCTTTTGTCGATTGAGTTTTTCCAGGGCGCGGCGGGCCGCTTCCTTAATTGCTTCCTCGTCCGACATTTCAGGTGAGAGCTTTTCGGGTCGAATGCCGTAAATCAGTTCGCTCAACGGCGGTACATTGGGCAGCGGCGGATCGTAAAAACTGCCAGTCCAGGAATTGGCCGCCATCATTTTTTCGATGCTGAAGCCGATCCAGAAGCCATCCTCGAATCGCTGTTTCGTGATCTGACTTTCAGCCCAGCGCCATTTTTGCGACAGAGCTTTTTTCGGATTGGGGTGAAGGTAAACCGCTTGTGCATGCAAATTCTTTCCCCAATAAAAGCAAATCACAATGATGCTGACCAAAATACTAAGATCTCGTTTTGTTTGCATGACTCTTTCCTTCATTATTTGTTGATGATTTCTAACAGGGCGTCCCGAGCCCGGGGATCGTTGGATTGACCAAGCCAGAAAATGGCTTTTTTGCGCAGCTCCAGTTGGTCGTCGCTTTTGGCGACGTCGATTAAAAAGGCGATGGCTTCCTTGGTCCCCATTTGGCTCATGGAAAAGATCACTTTTTCTTTTGCTTCAAAATTTTGTGTGGTGTTGTAAATATCCGCCAGTTTGGTGACGTTTTTCGAGCCGCCTTCCTGCCCGATCCAGAAAATCGCTTTGGCCTGCACTGCGGGATCGGAATCGTCTTTGGCAAAGTCTTCCAGGATGCTCATGGCGCGCTCGCCACCCACCTGACTGATGGAAAAGACGATTTTTTCTTTTACTTCCCGATTTTTGGCGACTTTGTAGATCGCCAGAAGTCTGTCTAAATTACCAGCGCCGCCTTCCTGTCCGATCCAGAAAATGGCCTTTTCTTGAATGGCCGGATTCCGGTCATTCTTGGCGAAATTTTCCAGTATGCTCATGGCGCGCTCTCCCCCAATTTGACTGATAGAGAAGACGATTTTTTCTTTGGCTTCGCGGTTTTGGGTGGATTTGAAAATTTCGAGCAGCGCGTCCAGACTTTTAGAGCTGCCTTCCTGGCCGATCCAGAAAATGGCTTTTTCCTGCACTGCCGGCTCGGAATCCCGTTTGGCAAAATCCTCGAGAATCGCGACAGCGCGGCTGCCGCCCACCTGGCTGATGGAGAAGACGATTTTTTCCCGAATTTGAGAATGGTTTGTACTGTTGAAGATATCTAACAGCGCATCGATGCTTTTCTCACCGCCCTCTTGTCCGATCCAGAAAATAGCTTTTTCCTGAATTTCCGGATCTGGATCGGTTTTGGCGATGTTGGTTAATATTTCGATGGCGCGCGGGCCGCCAATCTGGCTGAAAGCAAATACACACTTTTCTCGAACCTGCCGGCTTTTCGCGGTGTTGAAAATATCGAGCAAGGAATTCAGGTTTTCAACGCGGCCTTCCTGGCCGATCCAGAAGACTGCCTTTTCCTGAATCTTCGTGTCTGGGTCCGTTTTGGCTAGCTCGGTTAATATCTTAATCGCCTCGGGTCCGCCGATCTGACTGATGGCGTAAACGGCTTTGTCCTTGACCCTTCGGCTGGCGCTGGTTTTGAGCACCTCTTTTAAAATGGGCAGGGCTTCTTCATCATCGAGCTGACCCAGGGCTGCCAAGGCGGCTATTTTGACGTCTTCATCCGCATCCTCGCCGGATTTTTGCAGATAGGCTCTGTATTTGCTGAGACCGCGGGCGTACAACTTTTTCGCTAACTTGACCATATTGGTTCTGGCGTCGTTGGCCCATTCGCTTTTGGGAAAATGCTCCACCACGTACTCGTAAGCGGCGAAGGTCTTTTCATCGTCTTTATGTTCTTTTTCCAAACTGTAAGCGATCCAAAAATAGGCGTCGTCAACAAACTTGCTTTCAGGATATTTATTGATCAAAGCACGGAGGGCTTCGATGGCTTTAGAATAATTTTCATCGAAGATCAGATCTTTGGCTTTTTTGATGGCTGCAGAGGCCGGGTCGTTTTGCAATTCGGCGTGCCACAACCTGGTGAGTCGGGTGCCTGGAACTTCGGCCTGAGATGGTACCAGGAATATCAAAAGCATTAGTGCCGTCAGAGCAATGGCGACCCCCCTGTGTTTTAATGATATCATTTATTGAACTCCAGATTTATTTGAATTAAAGGTTCTCCGTGGACAGATTGTTTTCAGGGACAATTTTTTGTTCACTCATGTCGTATAAATTGATTTTCAAAAGCACGCCCTGTCGTTCGATACCGCTTTGGATCATCTCGATATTTTCAACGTCAAATTTATCTTCCAGATTGGCCAGCTCCAGAAGGATGAGCTCCAGATCTTGTACGAGTAGTCGCACTTGTGCGTTGTTTTTTTCAGAGAGGTTATCTTTCAAAAAGGCCGCGTCTCGAACCAAATTCTGTGCGATGTTTTTTTCCGTACTCCAATCCATCTCTTTCACTTGGCGGGGGTCGGCGTTAATGACCCCGAGAAACAGGATTTTGGATTTTTCCAAATACTGATTGGTGCGCTGATTGATCAACGTGTACTGTCGTGAAGGTTCGGCAGAAATTTTCGTGGCCTGTTCTGTTTGGTTTTTCGGCAAAAAGTAGCGGCCGATCATCACGCCGATTACTAAGATGGCCGCCACACCCGCCAGTTGCCTGGCCGGCGCCGGCAGGCTGTTCGAAATTCGGCTGCCGATTTCCGAAAACCAGTTTCGTACTTTTGAAAAATTAGATTCGTGTTGGGCGTCGAGCTGCGTTTCAATGCGTGACCAAAGCGTGTCGGGCGCCGGCACCGACTCAAAAGTCGCCGCCTCGGCAACGATTGCCTGCAGAGCCCGAAGTTCCGCAGAACATTCATTACAGCTTTTCAAGTGAGCAGCGACTTTTAGTTTGCTGTCTTCGGTCAACTGGTCATCCAGGAAATCTGAGAACTTATTTTGAACTTTTTGACACTTCATTTGTAATCATCCTTAAATTGATTGATTCATCAACACAAACGGTTTGAGAAACTGCCTGAGCTCTTTTCTAGCTTTATGAAGCTGCGATTTGGAGGTGCCTTCGGCGATATTCATCATTTCAGCGATTTCTTTGTGATTGTAGCCCTCGATATCGTGCAGAATAAAAACCATGCGGTAGCCTTGCGGCAGCGCACCAATGCCTTTCTCCAGAAAAGGCTTTAAACTGAACTGCTCATTTTCGCCGGCGTTTTCTTGTATCTTGTTTTTGTTAAAATCTGAGAACTCCTGCACGATTTTAGCTTTTCGCTTTTTTTCTTTTCGTAAATGGTTGATGCAGGTGTTCACCGCAATTCGATAAAGCCAGGATGACAGAGCCGCCTCGCCGCGAAAGCCATGGATTTTTTTAAACACATGCAAGAACACGGTCTGGCAGATATCCTCGGTTTCCTGTTTGTGATGGGTCATGCGAAAAGCGATGTTGTAAACCCAGTCTTTGTGTGTTTGATAGAGTTCAAATTGCGCCTGGCGTTCGCCGTTTTGACAGCGCGCTATCAACGCGGCTTCATTAGTTGAGAATCCACTACTTGTTCGAATTTGATTACTGCTTGAATTAAATCCTGATGCAGCCGGCGGCAATCTTGACTCCGTGTTTTATTTGATTTTAATCTCGAGTTTCGTTTAGTAAGACATGCAAATTTACAAGAGGGTTGCTTGAGATTTTTAATAAATGACTCGGTATGAGTTAGGACAATATTTGAGTTCATTGTGAACGCAGGCAGCGCTGGATTTCAAATTAAGAATTTAAGTGAAGAAAATAAACCGGCTCGCTGACTGAATATTGAATATTATGGGGAAGCTGCTTTCCTGCGTTCGGTTTGCAGCGGCAGCATGCCTATGGTACAATCGCCACGATGCGCAAAGGACCGCCGCTGCCGCCTTTAATTTTCATGGGCAGCGCGATAACCGTAAAGTCTTTCGCCGGCAACTGACTGAGAGTGGCGACGTTCTCAAACGCCGGGATGTTGTGCTCGTACAGGGTCACGTGGCTTTCGAAAAGTTTCGACTGGCCGTAGTCGATGCTGGGGGTGTCGAGTCCGATGGCTTTGATCTGGCGATTTTCTACAAGCCATTTCGCGGCTTGTGGGTCCAGTCCTGGAAAATGCAGTTTGGGAACGGCCTCGGGTCCCCGCTCAGCGGTTCCCATGTATTTTATGCGATCCGGCCAGAATTTATGAAAGCCGGTATTCATGAGCACGATGACGTCGTCGAGCCGGCGGCCGTGGGTCTCTTCCCAGGCGGTGAAATCAGAAACACTCACCAAATAATCCGGATTGTCCGCGCATTTAGCGGTGACATCGATCACCGCCCCCTGACCGATGAGCTGGTCAAGCGGAATGGCGTCGAGGGTATTACGGTCTTTAAAGAAATGGATGGGTGCATCGATGTGGGTGCCGCCGTGCTCGGCCATGCAAAAATTGTTGGCGGTGTAATAGTAGCCATTGTCGGTAAAATCCGCAAATACATTTTCCAATTCAAATTCTTTTGCTGTAGGCCAGAAAATGGCGTTTTTATCATAGGTGTGGGTCAGATCGATGATTCTACCAGAAAAGCGATCAGGTTGAGAAGAAGTGCACCCAGCGAGCACAAAGATGCTGGCAATCAGTAAGATAAATTTATTGACCTTCATGATTTCCTCCACAATGAGTTTGATTTTTTATAAAGCAGTCTTAATTTCACTCCAAAGGCTTTATTTGTACGGAAATATTCCGTCATCGATTACAGCCTGACGGGACACTGCCGCTCCTTCCTTTCCAGGCACTCCGGCTGATTCACCAGAGGCATAAATTGTCTCATAGAGTTGGTATTTGATCAACATCGCCGGTTTCTGGATCGGTCGGATTCGATGTGCGGGCACTGTAGCGTTCTATGCGCTCTCGGATTCCTAACAACTGTTGGCGAGCCATGATGCTGTCGATGAACTGAAACAGCAACAAGGCCACCGGCGCGGTAAATCCAGACTCTCTCCGGTGCGGCGGCAATCGCCAGCCTTGTAAATTTGAAAGATTATTTTCGCATTTTATGTTGATTCATCCTGCGATGAAACGCCCTGTGCGGACCCGTCCCGAAGTGTTGGGATTGTGGGGAGGGCGGGGGAGAAACCCGCCCGCCCCTGATTATCTATGGAACCGTGAATATGTTTTAGGTTATTATGATTGCGGCTGTGCCGGCATACTTGTGTTCCAGATATCACGATGCAATTTCCATTGCCCGTTCACCATTTTCCAGATTACAACATATTTTCCGGAATCAGCCACTTGTTCTCCTTCAATGTAGAGCGTGTATTTCCCGACTTCACATGCTGTGTCACCCATCCCTTCTACTTCCAAAGTTTCAAGTTTCGCTTTTTTTATGCCCATGCCAAATACTGACTTCCAAAAAGCTTGCACGGCTTCGTTTCCGCTGACGAAATCGCTGTTGCTAGGCATCAACTTTGCATCTTCCGTATACAGGGCCGCCATGGCTGCATCATCATTTTTGCTGAAAGCTGTCATGAATTGTTCGTTAGCAGCAACGATGGCATCACGGGTTTTGGCGTTGTCTTGCTGTACCGTGTTGCAACTTACGTTGATTAGCAATAACAGTGAGACGGTAACTGCAGAGACGGTTACATTTTTAATTCGCATGATTCATTCCCTCCTTAAATAGGTTAATTGGTTGAATGTTTACACAAAGGTTTCTGAACCTTCCTGTTTTTATATGAGTACTGCCTTTTATACTGCAAACAACATAGCATATAACACCGAGTTTCAGTTGCAAAGGGCTTGAGTGCTACGGCTATCCAGTTAGCTCAGAAACGGGGTTATTACTGAATTCAGTATTTAAAAGAAGAATGCTATAGTCAGTCATTCCCGCGAAAGCGGGAATCCATTTAGAAACAAAGATTTGAGGCGGTCGAAACCTCTGGATGCCCGCCTTCGCGGGCATGACGATTAAGGTTTATATCAATCGAAAAGAGCTTTTATAAGTTCAAGCTGAGTTAACTGGATAACCGTACTTGAGTGCACTTAACTTACTGTTTCAAAAGACCTTCAAGAGACCACAAAACTAACCCAGAGAACCGGCGCCCTTTGTCAGCTGCAAACTGATGTTATGTGCTCCCTTCTTAAGTTTTGCCTCAATACTTTCATAATCTCCGAGATGCACCCGCATCAAACTCTTCCACAATTTGCCGTGATTCGGGACAAAGAAATGCAGCAGTTCATGCACAATGACGTAATCCGCGATCTCTTTGTCTAATTCAAGTAGCTCGGAACTAAAATTAAGGTTACCGTTTGTCGAACACGATGCCCACTTGTTTTTCATCGGGCGCACCGAAAGTGAGCGTGCCTCAACATCGAGTTT
>JBHHXN010000123.1:0-15775 GCA_046757025.1 bacterium | reverse complement strand
GGGGACACGCTGAAGAAGCTGTGTGAAAAGTCGAAATCTGGCTTAAAAACTATTTAGTGTCTGTACGAAAACTCGAGAAATGCGCGATTTATCAACCTCTTCGCGAAGGCGTCCCTTCGACAAAGCCAGGACACGCCCAACCGAGCCAGGCCGGAATTTACCTTCGGCCAGGAGGCCTTCGGGAAGATAGGATCGTTTTCGTTCAGATACTATTTTAGTCGTTTGAAGATATGGTACCCACGTTCGGTTTTTAAAATGCCACTGACTTCCCCGATCTTGAGGGCTTCAATCACCTGTTCGTATTCAGCTAACAGATCGCCTTTTTGAAAATAACCCAGATCGCCGCCGTTTCTGGCCGAATTGGTATCGATGGATTTTTGGTAGGCCAGCTCGGAAAAATGAGCGCCATTTTTTAGCTCATTTAATATCGATTCGGCCTCGGCTTGCTTTTCTACGAGAATATGACGTACTCGCATGTACTTGGCATCTAGGGCTTTTTCTAAATCGGAGATATATTTGGTATCGATTTTAATGCCCAGTCTTTCGGCGGCTTTGGCGTGCTGCATGGCCATGCTGTAATTCATGTCTTCGTAATACGCGAAAGAAATGTTGTTGTGGGCTACCGGATTTTGTGGTGAAATTTCGAGCACCCGTTTAAACGAATCGATGGATTTTTGCAGTTCACCTTTGTTCAAGTACGCCAGCCCCAGGCCGTTTAATGATTCGGTGTTCAATGAATCTAATACAATGGCCTGCTTGTACTGCTGGATGCTTTCTTCAATCCGGCCCCTGGTTCGGTAAGTGGTCCCAAGATTATTTAAAGCGAAGATGAAATTTGGGGAGAGCTCCAAGGCTTTTTTGAACTGCGTGATGGCCTCATCGAATTGCCCTTTGGCATGGTAGGCAATCCCCAGATAATTGTAGGCTTTGGCATAGTTGGGTTTGAGCTCGATGGCTTTTTGCGCTTCTGCAATAGCTTTATCGATGGCACCTACCGAGTAATAGGCAAATGAAAGATTGTTATGTGCTTCCGCGTAAGCCGGATTGAGTTTAATGGCCACCAGATATTCGATGATGGCTTCCTGGTGTTTGTTTTTAGCCAGAAAAGCCGAGCCTAAATTGTTGTGCGCCATGGGATTTTGCGAGTCGATTTCCAGTGCCTTGTAATACAACGAAATGGCGGTATCGAGCATGCCGTTGGTATAATAGACAAATCCAAGGTTGATGTAAGCGTTGACGTAAGTTGAATCTAACTGGATGATTTTTTGAAATTCTTCGATGGCTTCTTTTTGTTTGCCATCGATGAGCAATTTCATGGCGTTCTGGTTCAAGTCGTCCAGGGTAGACTGGGCGATTCCCGGCTGTTGCATGAGTAACAGGGTGCAGAAAATACCAAGCAGGAGCAATTTTTTTTTCATAGAAGTCTCCGAAATTATTTTGACAGCTTCTGGTTTAGTAACTATTCAGTTATGAAGGCAAAATCATTTAAAATCTAAGCTAAGGGCTTGCGCAAAAATAAAATACCATTCTTGAGCCGCAATTATCGCACTTCGACTAATCAGTGTGAAGCTACACACCTCATGCTGAGCGGAGTCGAAGCATGATAGAATTCCAAGTTATTTTTGCGCAAGCACTAAGGAAGAATCGCTTTGAAGATGATTCAATTATGGTTAAAATTGCTCCATTGCATCGCTTTTAACGACGCGAACCGAATACACCGGCGAAGATCTTGCTCGTAAAATGTTTCGCCTTTCGTAATGGATGAGATCGTGAAAACAACTTCTGAATTGATCAAATGAACTTTTTGCCGGCCAGGAATGTTTGAGTCATTTTTGATTGCAATTTTCCTGGCCGCGTTCTCATCGCCGTCACAAAAATGATAAATTGCCTCATTAAACAAGCTGGTACCAAGAAAAGCGCCCCATTCTTTTTCAAGATTTGTCATCTTGGGCCACTCTGATAGAACCTTTGTGGCCACTTTTTCAAATCCAGCCTTCTGATAATGAGCGGCCAGCTCATTCTGATAGATCGTTTCATTCCAAAATCTACCCAGTTCTCGATGAATCGAGAAGGCCAATCCCATGACTTCGTAATCAAGTAAACGAAAATCTTCATCCGAGATGGCTTTGACTTCGACGCCATGAGTTGTCGACAGGGTTTTCCCCGTCAATCATTTTGCCAGTAATTTATTTTGCCTTGATTTTTTTCTTGCCATAAGCAAGCGGCTGAACAGTTACCTGGCTTAATGTGAAAATCCAATTTTTTCAACTGATTTGAGTCGATGAACCAGACTATTCCACTAAGCTTTTTTGAATTCGTTCCCACTCATCAAAAAAAAATAACCCACAGCGATTTTTATCCTAAAGTGATGGAAAAGATATTCGCTGTTTTGGACAGCCCCAACGAATAGTGAATCCAATCAGCCTGAGGCAATCCATAATACGGATTACAGGACATTTCACTTGACTTTTTGCCGGAATGCAATTACATTAACACAAAAAATAACAACTCTGGGCGACAATGTAAGATGATGAAAATCGACTCCATCGACGGTAAACATCTGAGGCAGGCGGTGATTGCAGGTGCCCGACGGGTTATCATGATGCAGGAGAATTTGAACCGAATCAACGTTTTTCCCGTGCCAGACAACGACACCGGCACCAACATGGCGCTGACCATGCAAAGCGTGGCCGAAGGCGCCATCAATTGTCGGGAATTCAGTATTTCCGGCATGAGCCAGTGTCTGGCGGACTCCGCGCTCATGGGGGCGAGGGGTAATTCCGGCGCAATCTTGGCGCAATTTTTTCAGGGACTGGCCGACAGCTTTCGGGGCAAGATTCAGGCGTCTCTCAAACATTTTGGCGAAGCGGCCGAACGGGCCAAAAACGGCGCCTACGAAGCCATCACCGAGCCCAAAGAAGGCACCATTCTCACAGTGATTCACGACTGGGCCAACCACATAAAAAATCATTGTCACATTTCACAAGATTATATGGACTTGCTGCGGAGGGGACTAAACGAGGCTCAGCGTTCGTTAAAAGAGACCCCCAAAAAATTGAAGCTACTTTCTAAAGCCGGAGTAGTGGACGCCGGGGCGCAGGGGTTTGTGCATTTACTGGAAGGTGTGCTGCATTTCATGGAATCCGGCAAGTACGATAAATCTGTAGGACTGGGCGGTGGCAAGCTCATTCCGCGTGCTATAGTGAAAAATGCACCTCAGGACATTTCCTACCAATTTTGCACCGAGTGTTTCATCCAAGGCCAACAGATGGATAGAATAAAGCTGCGACAAGAAATCGCTTCGCTGGGCGATTCCCTCATCGTGGCGGGCTCTTCGGAGAAGCTGCGGGTCCACATTCATACCAACGAGCCGGAAACCGTTTTCAATATCGCCCGGCAATTCGGCGCAATCAGCAAGCAAAAGACCGACGACATGCGCGATCAGCACAGTCAGGCGTACGGTGAAAATTCGACTTCCAAAATTGCCTTGGTAACCGACTCTTCCTGTGACCTGCCGCCGGAATTCATCATTCGTCACAACGTGCAAATGGTGCCGGTGCAGGTGTCGTTTGGAAATGAAAATTACATTGATAAAATCACCATCACACCCAAAGAATTTTACCGATTGTTACAGGAATCGCCACATTATCCTAAAACTTCCCAGCCGACACCGGGCGATTTTTTAAATACCTACAACGAATTGTGGGGGCATTACGACGAAGCCATTTCCATTCATCTGTCGGGCGCGGTGAGTGGCACGCTGCAGGCGGCGCAGACCGGCGCAAAGTCCGCTGCCGATAAAAAAATTCTGGTGATGGATAGCAGCAACACCAGCGTGGGGCTGGGTTTGATTGTGGCCGAGGCGGCTCAGGCCATCGAAGAAGGATGCCGTCTGGAAGAGGTGAGATCGCGGGTTGAGCGCGCCATAAAAAATGTGCGTTTTTATGTATCGGTCGCCACCGTGGAGTATCTGATCCGCGGCGGCCGGCTGAGTAGATCACGAGGTCTGCTGGCCATGGCTTTGAATCTCAAACCCATTCTCACTCTGGATATTGAGGGCAAAGTTCAAACCCTGGCCAAGACTTTTGGCGGGAAGGCTGCTCTGAAAGCCACTATGAAGCTAATTTGTGAAGACGCCCGGGGCAAGCGCAATTTGAGATTCGCCGTGGCGCACGCTAACGCTCCGGAAACGGCCGACTGGTTTGTTGAAAATATCAAAAAACAATTTGAAGTGCAAAATATCATGATCGTAAACGTCTCACCCGCTTTAGGGGCGCATGCCGGCCCGGGTGCGGCAGGAGTGGCATTTTTAGGAGAATAATCTATGTGGTCATTAATTATAATCGCGTTGTTGTCCTACCTGGTGGGGTCTTTCCCAACCAGCATCGTGGTGGGCCGGATGACGCGTCGGATCGATATCCGAGAATACGGCAGTAAAAACGCCGGCGGCACCAACGCCTTTCGCGTGCTGGGCTGGAAGGCCGGCTTGTTTGTGGCGGTGGTGGACATTGGCAAGGGGATGTTAGCCACGCTGCTGGTTTCCAAAATCCGCGTGGATGCGGTGCACATCAATTACGAATACGTGCAAATATTGGCCGGTCTCTCGGCAATCGTCGGTCACATCTGGACGGTGCTGGCGAAATTTAAAGGCGGCAAAGGGGTGGCTACGGGTGCGGGCATGATCATCGCACTCTATCCCTGGGCCGCACTTATTTGTTTTTTCATCTTTGCGATTCTAGTATTAACCACCCGCTATGTGTCGGTGGGTTCGATTACCGCGGCTTCATCCCTGCCGCTGGTGCTCATGCTTCTGGATAGAATGTTGGGAAAGAGCGTGCCGGGGGGCTTGTACGTGTTCAGCATTTTGATCAGCGGACTGATCTTTTACACGCACCGTTCGAATATCCGACGCCTGATAAACGGCACGGAAAACCGTTTTAATAAATTGCATTTCCGACGCAAATATTAAAGGGCTAAAATCATCTTGCGGAATATCAAATAATGAGTACCCGACTCGATAAACAAATCCGTGCACTGATTACTTTGCTGGGAGACGATGATCCGAGCATTCGCAATTTGGTGTGGGACAAGCTCCGAGGCCTGGGTGAGCTGGCGGAACCGTTTCTCCGTGAAGTGGCCTTTAACGATTCCGAAGGTCGCATCCGAATTGAGACACAGGCGCTGTTAGAGGAAATCCGTCTGGAAAATTTGCGTAACAAATTTCAGTGCAGAATCCAATCGCCCCATTTCGATCTGGAGCATGTCTGCTTTATTTTAGCTCAGATCGAATATCCGCAGTTAGATGTGGCCCATTACATCTCTAAAATTGAAAACCTGGCGGTGGAAGCTGAGAAGAGAATCTGGGGCGTACGGGAAGAAATTTTGCAAGTGGAGCACATCAATCACCTGCTGTTTTCTGAGCAGGGATTTCGCGGCAATGTGGATGCTTATTTCGAGCCAGAGAACAGCTACATCAACAAAGTGCTGGATCGTTGTCTGGGCATTCCCATCAGCTTGTCGGCGCTGTATCTTTTTATCGCCAAACGATTAGACCTGCCCATCTACGGGGTAAGTTTTCCCGGCCATTTTCTGCTCAAATACAAACGCGACACCGATCTGTTTTACATCGACGCGTTCCACGGCGGCAAAATACTTACCCGGGATGACTGTGAGCGATTTTTAAACAAAATGGGTTACGAGTTTCACGAATCCTACCTGGCGATTTCGACGCCGAAAGAGATACTTGCGCGCATGATCCGGAATCTCGTACTCATCTACCATCAGAGCAATCAACGCAATAAAATTGACACCCTTGAAAAAATATTCAGTGACTACATCAAGTTTAAAGAGAGGAGAATCGAGTGAACTGTAGCCAATGTAACGCGAAAATGCCTGCCAGTGCGCAATTCTGTCCCGAATGCGGCGCCAAAACCGAAAACCAGGCCGCCGGTTGTGTGAGCTGCGGCGCGCCACTCAAACCCGACGCCCGCTTTTGCCACAGTTGTGGTGAACCGGCTCCCCCTGGCAAAGGCTCGCGAGCAAGGTCGGTGAATAGCACCGGTGTTGCCGGGTCTGTTCAAAAGAACTGGCTAACCACGGTGGGACCTTTTTTGTTTATTCCCATATTTGTGGCTATCATCGTTTTACTGTTCTGGCAAAATGAAAATCCGGGACCGAAAAACAACGCCAGCACGGCCAGCGCCGGAACCGCCGGCATGTCGCAAGCCGATATGGGTAACGTGCATGCGACCCTCGAACGTTTGAAACAAAATGTGGAAACCAATCCAAAAGATCTCGTTTCCATCGATAGCCTGGCCATCATGTATGCCATTGCGGGAAATTATGAGGTCTCCAGCCAGTATTACGAGCAGCACCTCTCCATTGAGCCGAACAATAAAGATGTGAAAATTGCTCTGGGTCTAACCTATCATAATTTAAAAAGAACCGATGAAGCCATCGCGCAAATGAAGGAAGTCCTGGTCAAAGATCCTACGTATTCGTTTGCGCTGTTTTATTTAGGAGAAATTTATGCATCTACCGGTAATAAAGAAGACGCCTCAAAAAACTGGCAGCTCATCGTGCAGCACTATCCCAACACCGAAGTGGCAAAAATGGCTGAACAGCGCATTCATGAGCTGACGCACACGGAATGAAAAGGCAAACAAAGCCGGGGTTATAAATCTCAAGTTGTGTTCATCAGGAAATAAATTATTTTAAAAATAGTTACGAGGAGAGTTCATGCCAGCTATTCAATTCGAAGAAGCCAATGTCACCGTCACCGCCAAAGAAGGCGACGATATCCGCAAAATCGCCCATGCCAATAAAGTGCCCGTTCATGGCGGCGTCAACAAATATCTGAACTGTCGCGGTTTCGGTCTGTGCGGCAGCGACCGCATCACCGTAGCGCCCAAAGATTGTGTGTCGGTGCCCACCTGGAAAGAAAAGCTGCACGTGGGGCAGGATGGCAAAGTTCGTCTCGCCTGCCAGGCAAAACTACTGGACGACGCCAAAGTGAGCATCGCACCCGCATTGGAATACGGCGAACAGATGCACGAATCGCTGAAAGTGGGCGCGGCGGTGCTGGTGTTTGGCGGCGGCACGCTGTTCTTCGCCATCTTCATGCTGTTCGAAATGATCGGCAAGCCGCTGTTTTAGGCGTTGTAAGCGCCTAAGCCTTTTCGCAGACAATGCTGCGAAAAGAGGGTGGACGCAGTAAAGCTCAGCCACGGATTAACACCGATGAACACGGATATGGCAGAATAATTGATCATTTATGATTTGCAATTATTTGCCATGGTGTTAAAATCATTCTGCACAATAAATAGTCCGAAAATTGTATCCGTGTCAATCTGGGTTCATCCGTGGCTAAAATATTGGGTTACGGCTTCGCTGTCGTGGGTTTATCCGGGCTAAAATTATTTTGAATATTTGCGACAAAATTTTGTCGATGTACGGCACTAAGCGCCTAAAGAAAACACCTCTGCGTTATTGCTTTTTTTCCGTATTCTTTTCTGGCTCTGCTGGTTTGAAGCCAATCTGCTGCTGGATGTTGGGCGGAGTGCCGTGTATTTTGATCTCGCCAAACTGCTTTTCATATTTACCGACGTTGTCTGCCATGGCTTTCAAAAACGATTTAGCGTGCTGCGGCGTCATCACGATGCGGGCGTAAACCCGGGTTTTGGGCACGCCGGGCAGCATGCGGGTAAAATCGATAACAAACTCACCAGGTGAGTGCGAAATCAGCGCCAGATTCGAGTAGATACCTTCGGATTCTTTTTCACCAAGCTCGACATTGATCTGCTGCGGCGGGCTGTTTTGAGTCATCAGATTTGCTCCTTTCTTGATCATGTATTCTATTTGTAGTATATGAAAATTCTCTTTAACAAGCAATTCAAAAGTAAGAATTTGACAAATTGGATTTTTATTGTATATTTTTGGTAAGCGTTAAACCGGTTTTTAGCGCCCACGAATGACACGAATAAAATTAAAAAAGGCCAAAAAATAACCACGTTGACTCATCATGATGAAAGTTGTCAAATCACTTGAGCGTGTTTTAATGTTTACAACTCGATGGGATTTGGATTTTTGAAGCTGTTTCAAAATTAATCGTTGAGCCCGTGCTAAAATGTTGAACTATTTAAAACGACACGGGATTCAAATTGCGGTTGTCGATAAATATTAGTCGTTGTCCTAATTGCTCTATTACAAAATGATTTGTCGGGTATCTGGCTTCATGGTGCCCCAAAATAAAATTCGGGAATCCATGAACTTCACCCTTCGACTCCGCTCAGGGTGAAGATCGGTAACGGTTATTAGATGTTGTGAACTATTTCTAAAATTGAGCACTAAGCTTGGATGTGAACAGCTCATTTTCACCAGCCATAAAAAGTAATCGGGAAGATAATCTAAGCTCCCACTTTTTTAATGACGAATACTTACGTGTTATTCGAGGGACTCGTGAGTAATTTACGCGGGTAGCAAAATATGCTGATAATCTCAGTAAAGGCTAAACATGTCAAACAACACCTTGTTTTTAATTGACGGCTCGGCGCTGGCCTACCGTTCGTTTTTCGCGTTCATCAAAAATCCCCTGATCAATTCCAAAGGCGAAAATACCAGCGCCATTTTTGGCTTTTGCCGGTTTCTGTTCAAAATACTGGACGATGAAAATCCCGATCACCTGGCGGTGGTGTTCGATGCGCCGGGGCCGACTTTCCGGCATGAGCAGTACAAAGAGTACAAGGCTACCCGTCAGAAAATGCCGGACGACATGCGCAGTCAGATTCCTAAAATCCACGAGGTAGTCAACGCCCTGAACATCCCGCTCATCGAATATCCGGGCTATGAAGCGGACGACGTCATCGGCACATTAGCGCAGCAGGCGCAGCAGGTCGGGCTGGATACGTTTTTGGTCAGCGGCGACAAAGACTTCATGCAGTTGGTGAGCGACAAAATAAAAATGTTCAATCCCAAAAGATCAGGCGATGAAATTGAGATTTTAGACGAAAAAGGCGTCCTGGAAAAAGTCGGTTTGCCGCCGTCGAAGATCGTGGATTATTTGGGATTGATGGGGGATACCTCTGACAACGTGCCGGGCGTGCCCGGCGTGGGGGAAAAAACCGCGGTGAAACTGATCCGGGAGTTTGGCAGCCTGGAGGAAGTGCTGGCGCATGCCGAAGAAGTCAGTCGGGCCAATGTCCGCGATAACCTGCAGACTCACCGTGACCAGGCTCTGCTTTCCAAAAAACTGGTGGTCATCGATACCGCGGTTCCGCTGGAAATCGATGTCCGTACATTACAACGGCAGGACCCGGATTCGGAGCGGGTGGTGGATTTGTTCAAGGAATTGGAATTCAACACGCTGCTAAATCGCTTTACCATCAAACAGGAAGTGTCTGAGGTGGAGTACACCCTGGTCGATTCGCGGGAGAAGTTGGAGTCGCTGGTTAAACTTTTGCAGCAGGCCGGCAGTTTTGTGGTGGATCTGGAAACCACCCACAAAGATCCCATGCGCGCGGATATCGTGGGCATCGCTTTTGCGGTAAAATCGTATACGGCGTTTTACGTCCCTGTCAAAATCGAAAACACCGCTTCCCCCAAATTTGGTCACCGCGAGATGTTCTTGCACGGAGATGGCGATTTGTTCGGTTCGGTATCGGTCACGCAAATTCTACAGCCGTTGCTGGAAGACGCCGCCCTCAAAAAATGCGGTCAGAATATCAAATACGACATGCTGGTGTTTTCTCGTCATGGCATCGATTTGCAAGGGGTGAATTTCGACACCATGGTGGCGTCGTACCTGCTCAATCCCACACTGCGCCAGCACAATATCGACGCTCTGGCCCTGGAGCATTTGAATTACGTCAAAATTCCCACCGCCGATCTCATCGGCAAAGGTGCAAAGCAAATCAGCATGTCGGAGATCTCTGTTGAAGAAGTGACGAAATACGCTTGCGAAGACGCGGATATCACTTTTCGCTTGCAGGAGCTGTTCGAACCGCAGCTTAAAAATTCGGAAATCTACAAACTGTTCCAGGAGGTGGAAATTCCGTTAATCTACGTGCTGGCCGATGTGGAAAAAACCGGCGTGGCGCTGGATGCACCGTTTCTTTCGGAGATGTCCCAGAATATGGCGCAGCAGCTCGAGCAGTTGATGAGCCGCATTTATGATATGGCCGGTGAAGAATTCAACATCAATTCCACGCAGCAGCTAGGAGCCATTTTGTTTGAAAAGCTGAATTTGCCGAAGAAACGGCGTACGAAAACCGGCTATTCCACCGACGCCAAAGTTTTGGAAGAGCTGGCGAAAATTCACGAGCTGCCGAAAACGCTGCTGGAGTACCGAGAGCTCACCAAGCTCAAATCTACCTATGTGGATGCGCTGCCGAAGCTGGTCAATCCGAAAACCGGCCGCGTGCACACGTCTTACAATCAGACGGTGGCGGCCACCGGGCGTTTGTCTTCCAGTGATCCGAATTTGCAGAATATTCCCATCCGCACCGAGATGGGGCGCCGTATTCGCAAAGCGTTCATTCCAGGCGACTCCGAGCATGTGATTTTAGACGCGGATTACTCGCAGGTGGAGCTGCGCATCATGGCCCACCTTTCCGAGGATGAAGTGCTTCTGGAGAGCTTTCGAAATGATGAGGATATTCACGCCAAAACCGCTTCTTTGATTTTTAGCGTCAAACCGGCAGAGGTGACCCCTGAGCACCGCCGTAAGGCCAAAGAGATCAATTTTGGGGTCATGTACGGCATGGGGGTGTTTGGTTTGTCTTCCCGTTTGGATATTTCCCGGGAAGAGGCGGAAGAGTTTATTCAAAATTATTTCATTCAGTACCCGAAAGTAAACGATTTCATCATCAAAACCATTGCCGAGGCCCGGCAAAACGGGTACGTGACCACGCTGCTCAACCGTCGCCGATATTTGCCGGAAATCATCAGCGAGAACCGCCAGCGCCGGGAGTTTGCTGAACGCACCGCCATCAACACGCCCATACAGGGCACCGCGGCGGATTTGATCAAAGTGGCCATGATCAAAATCTGGCGTAAATTGAACGAGCAGAAATTGGCATCGAAAATGATCATGCAGGTGCACGACGAGCTGGTGTTTGAAGTGCCGAAATCGGAATTGCCGCAGGTGCGTGAGCTGGTGAAAGCGGAGATGGAAAATGCCATCGCGCTGAAAGTGCCGATCAAAGTGGATGTGGGAGTGGGGGAGAACTGGCTGGATGCGCACTGATCTTATGAAAATGGTAACATTTCACCCCTTTCTTCTGTACAAAAATCGCGAGTTGGCCTGTCAGCTATTCAAGAAATTCAGATGCCGTTTTTGTGCATTTTTTGCAGCGCTTGCGCCAATTGGTCGATGGATTGAAAACGCCGGTTCGGGTCCTTAGCCATGGATTTCATCAGAACCGTTTCCACCTCCGGTGGCAGGTCCGGTCGGATTGGGCGGATAGACGCTGGTTCGTCTGCAAGGATCCGGATGCGAACTCTGGAAGCGTTGCGGGCTTTGAATGGATGCGAGCCGGTCAGACTTTCATAAAGCATCACACCTAATTGAAACACATCGCAGCTTTGTGTGAGTTTCAGTCCCTGTATTTGCTCGGGTGCGGAATAGGCGTGGCTGTCGATGTCCGCGTGCCAGAGTTTGTTGGAGTGGCGCACTTGCAGCAACCCGCCGTCCGTCAATTTGATTTCCTCCTGAGTGGTGATGAAAATATTGTCGGGTTTTAGATTTTTGTGCCAAATCTGGTGTGCGTGAAAATTCGCCAGCGTTTTGCAAATTTTCAGATAAATTTCCAGAGTGCGCTTGATTTCCGGCAATCCCCGCTGCAAAAGATAATGGTTGAGAATCTGGCCTTCGTTGTATTCCCGGACCAAATACAATTTGTTCTCATCTTCACCGGCGTCGTAAATCACCGCAATGTTGGGGTGGTTTATTCTGTTGAGTTTGCGGATTTCTTCGAAGAACTGTTTTCTGAGAAGTGAAAACTCTTTGAACTCGGCAAATGCCTGCGGATTGTACACTTTTATGATCACCGCTCTTTCCAATTGGGCGTCGTATCCGCGGTAGGTGGCATAAAATGAATTCTCTTTGATGGTGTCCGAGACCTCGTATTTGCCAAAGGAGCTTCGGAACTTGCGATGGACATTTTTGCGGGTATCGTTCACGATGACTTCAAAAGCCGGATGCAAGTTTGGCAAATGCGGCAAATGAAATTTACCGAGCCGATTCAGCTTTTGACGTCTCAAATAGGGCGTCATGTTCTCTGTGACGATGAGCTGGTAGTCTCCAGAAAAAGTCGGCTGGTTCGTATCTGCCGGATTTTTCGGCAGATTGTGCACTTTCATGCTTTTTCTCAGCTCTCGCAAGCCCTCGTTTTCCAGAGATAAGAACGGGATTTCGCTGGCGTGCAGGGTGACTTTGAGCTGAATGACTTCACACTCGTCCACCACCTGATTGTATCTTTCCAGTTTAAACAGCGTGTTCAGTGCGGCTCTGAACAATTTTTCCGCATCGGAGCTGAAAACGAAAAGCCCGTCTTCTGCGGCGCATAAAATGACGTCCTCCGATTGAGCGATTTCGCCTGCCAGCAAATTCAGGAACGTATGGAACGGCAGCTTGGATTGCTCGGGGTCGGCGTCGTAGTTGCTGATTTCAAATATCGCCAGGGAGTGAATGCGGGATTTCACCTCTGTGGCGGAAAGCGATTTTGTTTTGTTTCTATTGGCAGCAGCGTTCGCTGATGAGGGAGGCGCCGGTTCGATATATTCCAGATTTTTTTTACGCCAAAAATCCCTTTCGAGACTGAAATCGCTATCGATGTCGAATAAGATGTTGTCGATGTCGGCATTTTGCTGAAAACTTTTTGTGGAATTGTCCACCAGAAAGAATTTATATTCGCTTTGCAGCGATTTTACCCGTTCCCGCTTTTTGGAAAATCCCATGAATAGATTTTTAAAATCCAGGTAGAGCTCGACTTCGCGAATTTTATTGAGCGGTTTTTCAATGTTCAGGTATCTGAAGCAGTACCGCAAATCCGAAGAAGAGAGGAGAAACTTCATGCCCAGCTCTTCGGCGCGCGATTTTTTTTCCAGCAAAGTCTGGCAGATGGCTTTCAAATAAATGCGGTTCTGATTAGAGCGCTGGTAGAGATCTTTCAGGATGTACAGGGTATCGTCGAATTTGCCATCTTTCCAGGAGGTGGAAAGGTAAAGCGAAAGCAGCTCCGGGTTGTCGATGCTATCCAGCAGTGCCCGGCGGATTTCGGGGGTGGTCACGGTTTCGGTGGTTTCGTGAAATATTTTTTCTAAGGCGTTGCGGATTTCCTCTTGAAAGGGCGGAGCGTATTTCAGGGCGCGTCGGAACACCTTCAGCGCCGGCGCTTCGATGATATCTTCTTTCAGGAAAAGCGTGGCCAGGGTGAGATAGAGCGTCTCGTTGGCGACCGTACTGGCGATGGCCTTTTCGTAAATGGACAGCGCTTCCGGGTGCGTGGCTTCACAGCGCGCCAACGCTAGAGCATAATCCAGTACAACCGCCGGCTCGTCAATTCCATGATTTACAAGCTGCCGGAATTTTTCCGCCGCCTTGTGATTTTCTCCATTGTCTAAGTAGGCTTTGCCTAACGTTTTTAGCAGATTGACGACCTGGTGATCGTAACTCGGATTATTGCGGCTCATTATGGCTGGGGATTGGGGTTGTTGATTTTAAGATTCAGCTCGCGCTCCATGATCTGAATGGCGCTGATGTCGGTGCGACCCTGTTCCATGTATTGATTGGCCACGATGGATTGGATCTCTTTTTTGTGGTCGGTGAAAATGTTGAGTTTTAAAATGGTTTCGAACACCTTCAGAGCTTGGTGATCGCGGCGATCTTGAATCAAATACAGTTCAGCTAAAATCGTGTACAATTTTATGAGGCCCGGATTCCTAGCCAGCTTCTTTTCATAAATCGCGGTGCTTTTAGCATACTGCTTTCGCCAATAATAAAAACGTGCGCGTACGGTGTGCGAAGCTACCCAGATGCCGGCCACCAGTATCAGTAACAAGGCCGCCAAGATGCCGATACGAATCAGTTGGCTGGCTTCTTTAGGCGCTGCCGGCGGCAGCGCAGGCGTACGTTTTTTGTTAAAATTGAATCGGGCGTCCGCCAGTTTGTTCTGCACGTCCCGATAGGCCGAATCCAGCAAAGCCACTTTTTCGAAAGCTGCGGCTGCCTTTTGCCAGTCGCTGTTTTGCAGAGCTAAAACGCCTTCTTCATACAGGGTTTCGATGTCGGTGACCTCGAGCTGCGCATCTGCAGACAGGGCTTTTTTGATTTTCGAAATCTTCGCGTCCAGATCGGCTTCCGCCGGGTAAGCTTTTTTTAGCGACTCAAAAGCGTTTATCGCATTCGGCCAGTCCTGAGCTTCCACAAAGGCTTCTGCTTGTGCCCGCAGCCGAGCTTTTTTCTTGACCGCGGTGGCCTGTTGCGCTAACTGCGAGCGGGCCTGCGCACTTAAAGCGGCCACATCGCGATACATGCTGTCGATTTCCTGCACTTGCCTAAAAGCATTTAAAGCCGAACGCCAGTTCTGGTTGTTGAAGGCCGCCACGCCCTGGTCGTATAAAGTTCGGGTCTCGTCTAATTTAGTTTGTTCGGCAGTGGCAGTTTGCAAATCGCTCAGCCGCATGGCCGCATCCCTGAAACCGCTGTCTGTTTGAACGATCTGCTGGTACAATTTGATTGCCGGCGGGATTTCTTTTTTTTGAACGTGACGTTTGGCACGGTTGTAGAGAATCACCAGCTCTTTTTGAACCTTGCTGCGTTCGGAGAGGCGATTGACCTCCTGCCGTTTTTGCTGCACGTCTTTAAAATCGGGGTCCACGGCGATGATTTCATCGAGGAGTTTGCCGGCCTGTTCGAAGCGTTCCGAATGCATCAAACTGACGCTTTGTTTGTATTTTTCGTTGATGGCTTTTTTGCTCTCCGCAAGATTCAGGGCGGTGTCGAACATGCTGGCGTCCTGAGGCGCCAGGCGTTTGCCCTGGCGCAGCTCCTCCAGCGCCTGATCGATTTCGCCTTCTTTTAAAAACAACTGCCCGAGCTCGTAGCAGATTTTACCCCGCAGCTTTTTTTGCGACAACTCTTTTGCGCCTTGCAGAGCATCCCGCGCTTTCTGCACTTTGTCTTGCAGATAGTAGATGCGGCCCAGCTCAAATAAAATCTTAGATTTGATTTTGTTGCTCAAAGCGAACGGATTTTTGAAGTAGGCTTTGTTTAGGATCAGCTCGGCCTGCTCATACTGACCCTGGGATTTGTGAGCCAGCCCCAAAAGATAGTAGGCTTCGATCAAATCGGGATCGATCTGAATGGCTTTTTCATAGGACTGGACTCTGACTTCGTAATTCGATGCCTCCAGGCCGATTTTGAGCCATTCAGAAGCTTTGTCCTGGCCGTGCACCCTGGGGGCGGTGAGGCAGAAACCCAAAAAAAGGATTACATAAAAGTTTTTGAAAAAAGATACATGAAGGACATATTCCTCAAAGAATTCTTTTTTCACCTTTAATGACATTTTATCGGCTCTATGTTGAATTAGTTGGCTATCCTTTTCAGCGATAGCGGTATTTTCTGACGGGATTTACTGGATGCACAAGATGGAGGGGCTCATGCGGTAAATCACCGTTAAAGGAACAAAAGTTGCCAAGCTGCGGTATTCCACTTAGTGTTTTAACGAAAACGTCCATCTCTTCTCCAAGGCCTCCTGGCCGAGGGTGAATTCCTGCC
>JBHHXN010000122.1:0-15823 GCA_046757025.1 bacterium | reverse complement strand
TCTAATTATTTAATATGAACATAGTTGCATAACTTAAAGTGAGAAATGTTAGTAAATAAACTGTTCACACTACATCAGTAAAACTTCAGGAGGTTGAAATGAAAAATATCTTCTTTTTGTTCACACTGCTTTATTTTTGCATAAATATATCAGGATTGGCCGCCCACGAAGACGAATTTGACGAGCTGATCATCAAAGGTAAAACCCTCATAGAAGATGGCGTGCAGAAGTGGGACGACAAGATCATGCTACAGGCGCGCTCCCTCTTCGAGCGGTTGCTGCAAAACAAAGAAATGCAATGGCTCACGCATTATTACATCGGCTACGCTGACTACCGATTAGCCATTTTTTATCAAACCAAAAAGCAAACCGCTTTACAATTAAAATACCTGAACGATGGCATCGATCACCTGAACTCAGCGCTGGAGGAAAAAGAAGAATTTGCCGACGCCCATGGTTTGCTGTCATCGCTGCTGGGACAAAAAATCAGCACGGATCCATCGCTGGGCATGACCCTTGGAATGGAATCCGCCGCCGCCCTGTCCGACGCCCTGGAATACGGAAAAACCAATCCGCGTGTGGCCATGTTCTCAGCCATCTCGGCTTTTTTCACGCCCGAGCAGTGGGGCGGCAGTAAAAAGAAGGCGCTGGCAGAAATGCAGCGCGCTGCGGAGCTGTTCAAAAACGAACGGCTCGAAGACAAGCGCCTGCCGGACTGGGGGCACAGCGAAGCCCTGGCTTGGCTGGGACAGTTCTATCTTGGAATGGACGAGCTGGTGCTGGCGAAAGAAAGCATCGAAGCCGCTTTAGCGCTCGATCCGCATAGCGGATTTGCCAAAATGATTCAAAGTCAAATTCAGAAAAAAATGACTGAAAAGTAGGCGGAGGATTCCATGTCGGAGGTGAATTTGCTCGAACAAGTGGCCAACAAAAAAATCGACAAAGTGGAGATGGCGGAAAATGTGATGCAGAATCCGGAGTTGATTCCAGAGCTTTTCCAGGGGTTGCGTTCAAAAAAAGCCGATATCAAATACGGCTGCGACAAGATTTTGCGCCTCATCAGCGACCAGCGGCCGGAGCTGCTTTATTCGAAAATCGATTTTTTCATCGAGGCGCTGGGAAGCGAAAACAATTTTTTGAAATGGGGAGCCATTCATATTCTCGCCAACCTGACGGTAGTGGACTGTGAATGTAAATTTGAAAAAATCATCGACTGCTACTTTGAACCAATACCCGGGCCGGTTTTGGTCACCGCAGCCAACGTCATCAAAAACGCTGCGAAAATCGTGCAGGCCAAACCCGCGCTGACGGAAACCATCGTCGCTAAAATTCTCCCGGTTGAAAAAGCCAGATATCGTACCGACGAGTGCCGTAACATTGCCTTGGGGCAGGCCATCGACGCGTTTGCAAAATTTTATCCCCAGATTCAAAATAAAACCGCAGTGGAAAAACTGATCAAAAAACAGCTCCAAAACACGCGCAGCAGCACTCGCAAAAAAGCAGAAAAATTCGTGCGGAAATTTGCGATTTCATAAGTGGCTGGTGAAAGCTTGGTACCAAATTCTGCGTGAGCCCCCCCTTTGCCCCCCCCTCGAGGGGGGACAAAGGGGGGTGTCCTCTGCTGAAACAGCAATCTTCTCTTGTTCTCGTTCCAAAATTTCTATTTTGGAACGCATTTGCAGAGAAACTCTGTTTCGAATGACCAGTTTACAGAGAGGAAACAGAGTTTCTGAGACAAGTCTGTTCCCAAACTGGAGTGTGGGAACCAGTTTTTTCTCAGGTTGACGCACATTCGCACATGGGGAGAATGAACGCTATTTGGAATATGAGCTGCCCAAATCTGGAAATTAATTTTTTACCACCTTTTGTAGTAAAAAAGGCTACCAGAGTCTCTTTAAGCATTTAATTGGAGATAGGTTTTATGGCAAACAACAAAATCATCCGGGTGGAAAACCTGCACAAAAGTTACGGTGCGGTTACCGCCGTCAAAGACCTTTCCTTTGAGGTAGAGGAAGGAGAAATTTTCGGGATGGTGGGTCCCAACGGCGCCGGCAAAACCACCACCATCGAATGCATCGAAGGGCTGCGGCAGCCATCCCACGGCCATGTTCAGGTGCTGGAAATGAATCCCTTTCAGAACGGCCACACGCTTCGGGAACGCATCGGTATCCAATTGCAGGAGTCAAACCTACCGCACCACCTGAAAGTCTGGGAAGCGCTGGATTTGTTTGCGGCGTTTTACGCGCGTGCAATCGACTGGTCGGTTTTGCTGGAACAGTTGAATTTGGCCGATAAAATAGACGCGTATTTTGATAAGCTTTCCGGCGGTCAAAAACAGCGGCTGTTCATCGCGTTGTCGCTGGTAAACGACCCGGAGCTGGTATTTTTCGACGAGCTGACCACGGGATTGGATCCGCAGGCGCGCCGCAGTATGTGGGACCTGGTGCGGAGTATCAGAGATCGCGGTAAAACGGTTTTTCTCACCACCCATTTTATGGAAGAAGCCGAGCGTCTGTGTGACCGGGTGGCGATCCTCGATCAGGGCAAACTGGTTGCGCTGGATTCACCCGAAAACCTGATTCGAAATCTGGCCATCGAACACCGGGTGATCTTCACCACTCACCAGCCGTTCGACGCCGCAACTTTGAACTCGCTGAAATGCGTGAACCGGGTGCAGCAAAATGGCGAGCGATTTGTGGTTTTCGGAAACGGGGAGCGATTGGTGGTGGAGCTGGTCAACGCCCTGAACGCAAAGGGCTGCCAGTTTGGCGAGTTGCGTGTGGAACGACCCACGCTGGAAGACGTTTTTCTGGCGCTCACCGGCAAAGAAATTCGAGATTAAATGGAGACCTGAACATGCATGGATTACTAAAATTATCCTGGATAGAAATGAAGCTCTTTTTGCGGGAACCCATGGCCGCGTTTTTCACCCTGCTCTTTCCGCTGATGATGCTGTTCCTTTTTGGCAGCATCTACGGCAATAAACCGTCGCCATTTTTTGGCGGTTACGGCTCGGTGGACATTTCAGTGCCGGCTTACACCGCCATGATCATCGCCACCAGCGGTCTGCTGTCCTTGAGCATCATCATCTCAACCTACCGAGAATCCGGCGTGCTGCGACGGTTCAAAGCCACGCCGGTCAAACCGCTGACCATTTTGACCGCGCAGGTGGCGGTGCTGCTTTTGATGACCGCCCTCGGCATGGTGTTGCTGATCGTCGCTGCGAAAGTCGTTTACAATCTGAAATTCGACGGCAGCGTCCTCAATATCCTGCTGGCGTTTATTTTGAGCAGCCTGAGTTTTTTTGCCCTGGGATTTGTGCTGTCCGGCTTCACCCCCACCGCTCGCAGCGCGCAGATCATCGCCATGGTGCTGTTCTACCCCATGCTGTTTCTTTCTGGCGCGACTATTCCGCGGGAAATTCTGCCAGAGACGGTAAAAACGTACGCGCAAATTCTGCCGCTCACACACGTGGTGAACCTTTTGCGCGGCCTGTGGGTGGGACACGGCTGGCATGAGCACCTCTTGGAACTGGCGGTACTGGCCGGCATGCTCATCATTGGGGTCATGATTTCCGTAAAAACGTTTCGTTGGGAATAGAGTAATTGAGTTGCAAGTTGGTTGTTTTTTTATTTGAAAATTCGTAAATATTTAGTGGTTGGAAATTGGCTGTTTAAAATGTTTGCTTTTGGCTGTTAGCTGTTGGCAAAAGGCATAAGTAACTCAAGTTTCGTAGTTATATAATTTAAACAAAATCATATAAGGTCAAGCTGATGAATTCGCATTTAAGCAATTCATAAGAAAGAGATTGCGCTGCTATTTCAAAATTAGAGTGATTGAGTTGTCATTTACACATTCTAACATTTCTTTTTAACGCAGAGGCCCAGAGGACGCAGAGAAAAATATATCTCTATGTGAAACTCTCTGCGCTCTCAGCGGCCTCTGCGTTAAAATCAAAGGGGTTATTTGATAATCTGGTGCTCTGGTGCATAGCGCCTTTTAAATAGTAAATCAAAAAGTCGATTGAGAAATGACTTCTTAAATTAAGGGCTGCATTCTACTATTTTGTATTTTTTGCAACGATTATAACTGAACAGAATTTTGGGAATTCAGGTTAAGAAAAATACCTCAGAAACAATTGATGGCGTAACTGCGAAACTTGAGCTAATAATAAAGTCAGAGACCAACTCTGAGAAATCCAGAACACAGAATCTAACAGCCAAATGCGAAATGCCAACAGCTAACAGCCAAAAGCCGACAGCCTGGTCTGCATGCATTCTTTCGCACAGGCAGGCTAAATTACAAACTATGACTCTATAGCATGAAAAATATCAGCCGTACCATTCTCACCGGTTCTATCATCTGGACCGCGTACAACTTTCTGAATGCAGGTATTTTAGCCATCCAGGAAAAGCTGCCATATTTTATTGCCTGGCAGGGCGTCGCTACCCAAAATTATATCATGGCGCTACTGAGCATTCCCCTTTGGTATTTTTGTAAAATATTTCCCTTCAACAAATCCCGCATGGTTGCATTTTTTGCCATCCATGTTTTCTTGAGTTTAATTTTTTCGACAGTCTGGGTTGGACTAAGTTATGGGCTTCATTGGCTCTTGAGTGGTGAGATGGTCGTGAAATACATGATTTCCATGGGGGTGCATCTGTGGCAATTTTTAGACGGTATCACCAAATACGGCTTGTTGGCCGGCATTTTTTACACCATCAATTTCTACAAAAAATTTAAAGAAAAGGAGCTGCAGGAAGCAGAGTTGAGCTACCTGGCAAAAAACATGGAGCTGGAAAACCTCAAATCGCAGATCAATCCGCATTTTCTGTTCAACGCGTTGAATTCGGTGAACGCTCTGATGGCGAAAGATCCCGAAAAAGCCCGCTCCATGAATTCAAAACTGGCGCAGCTCCTGCGCTTCTCTCTGGATGGCTACGACAAAAAATTCATCACCCTGAAGCAGGAGCTGGAATTCATTCACAATTATCTCGATATCGAAAAAGTGCGATTTGGTGACAAGCTGCAGATCAAAGAAGAAATCGATTCCTCCGCCTTTCCGTTACCCGTGCCTAGCATGCTGCTGCAGCCATTTGTGGAAAACGCCATCAAACACGGCATCTCCGCGCAAGCCAGCGGCGGCGAATTGAATTTGCAGGTTTACAAAACCCAATCGGATTTGCATCTGGTCGTCAGCAACACCGGCAAAGCCGTAAGCGAAAAAACCCTGGCGACGATTTTTGACCGCGGCATCGGGTTGAACAACACCCGTGAACGGTTGCGGCGAATTTATGGACAAAACTTTAAATTGGAGTTGACAACCATGCAGCCAAACGGCTTTTCGGTTAAAGTTTCCATCCCAATAAAACAGTCGAACGCATGACAGACAGACCCATTAGAACGATCATCGTGGACGATGAAGAATTGGCCCGGCAAATGATCAAAGAATTTCTCAATGATCATGCCTCGGTGGAAGTCATCGCCGAGTGCAGCAGCGGCAAACAAGCCATCGAAACCATTCTGGCTATGCAGCCGGATCTCGTGTTTCTGGACATTCAAATGCCGGAATGCAACGGCTTTGAGGTGCTTAAAAACCTCGACCGCTTACCCGCGGTAATCTTTTCCACCGCGTATGATAAATACGCCCTGCAAGCGTTTGAGGTGAACGCGGTGGATTATTTGCTCAAACCGTATGATCGACCGCGATTCACCCAGTCGCTGCAGCGGGCGCTCACTCGCATCCAAAAAAAAGAGGCCGCCTCGGAGCAGCTCCTGGCGTTGATGAACCATTTGCAATCGGCGCAAATCGCCTGCGACCGTCTTTGGATAAAAGAAAGCGGCTGCTTGAAACCGTTAAAACCGGAAGCCATCGACTGGGTGGAGGCCATGGATGATTACGCTTGTTTACATGTGGGTGGAGAGCAGCATCTGGTGAGTCAGACCATGCGGGAATTGGAAAGCAAACTGGACACCCGAATGTTCATGCGCATCCACCGCTCAACCATCGTCAATCTGGAGCGCATCAAAGAGCTGCAGCCGCTGGGGGATGGCAGCTACCAGGTGATATTGAAGGACGGTACCCGACTTTCGTTGAGCCGTAGTCAGGCGAAAAAGCTCAAAGAAAAGGTGATTTGAAATTAAAGATTATCTGCGGCGCACCTCGAATGCGCGCCGCAGACAGTTGATATGGAGAGGCCACATCGTTATTTCATCAGGATCATTTTTTTGGCGGAAGTAAAGAAGTCTGTAGAAATGCGATAGATGTAAACTCCTGAAGCCACCTTTCGGCCAGAGGCATCTTTACCATTCCAATTGATGGTGTAATAACCGGCGCTTTGCTGCTGGCCATTCACCAGCGTTTGCACTTTTTTACCCAGCAAATCGTACACCACCACTTTCACTTTTGAAGCCTGGGGCAAATTGTATCGAATGCTGGTTTCGGGATTAAATGGGTTGGGAAAATTCTGCAGCAAGGCGAATTTTTCCGGCACCAACGCGATTTCACCCGCCTGCGAGCTGGCAAATTCATGGCGGCCCACGATGAGCCTGAGCATTTTTTTGCTGCCATTCTTTTCTGATCTAAACACATATTTCGATTTAGCTCTTACATTTTGCGCCAGTTTGTGCGCTTCGTCGATGAGATGCACCTCCACGTCCGACGGCAAATCACCGAGCATCTGAAAATCGAGCTCCACTTGCGTAAGCGGCTGGTTGGTTTGGACTTCAAATTCCCATACTTGTTCAGAAGTGACCGCAGGTCGAATATCCGTGCTGAAATCGTCCACCGCTAACCGCCATTCCGGATGCGGGAAAGACACCTTTACAAATTTACCGATGACCGGCGGCTCGGCCAGCTCCAGTTCATCGAAACCGCTTTCAGCCATAAAGTCGATGCCGGCCCAGTTTTCCAGATCCAGCGCGCTGCCGGCCCTGGCAGAAATTTGAATGCGCCATTCACCGCGGCGCAGTTGGGTGTGAACGGCCATGGATTTTGTCAGTCGGCCGGGCACCGCTTTCGGCGCCACCACCAGCTTGATGGGATCGTTTGAACGGTCGGATTCGCCAGTCACGAACAAAGCGTAACCTTTCCACGGATCCATGACTTCCGAGATATTCCAGCCGCGCTCGTACGAACGCAGAGAAATGACCGAATTGGAATTGATCAGGGACAAAGATTCCCGGCTCACCGGGAAATTGAACGGCGTCGCGATGAGATTCCAACCTTCGTAAACCATCAACGTGTCGTTGCACACGGTGCGATGGGTTTCGCCGGGCCCGCTGTCCACCACGATATTTTCCAGATTGGTGATGATAAAAAAGGCTCGACCCGGAATCAATTCCCGCGCATTGCTGCCTTCTAAAAATTGGCTATTCTGGGTGTCGTAATCAAACAGGCGCCATTTTGTGTCATCGTAAGCACCCAGATCGTCCTCTATCACTTGCATCACATCGCTGGTATCCAGCATATATGGCACCGAGAAGAGCTGGTAGTTGGTTTCTTCGTCGCCGTTGATGAGGGGCACCGGGCGGCCGTCTTTATCGATACGAAAGTCATTTTCGATGCGGGTTATCACCGGGAACCATTTTTCATCGCTCTCGCAGAGGCCGATTCTCACCGGGCCGCTCCCTTCATTTTCCAATTCATCGATGGCGACTACTTTATATTCCACACCGCGCCGGGTGACGCCGGCCTGCGGAATTTCTACAACAAAGGAGTCTGTTTCGGCGATGCGCACGATGGCTCTCGGCGGCTCTTCGGAGTCGGCGCCGCCAAAACGGTACTGCACCCAGGCCGTGTCCACCCCCACGTCGTCGGTGATTCGAAGCGTGTCGTGGAAAGCCTGGCCCAATGCTGCCACATTGGCGGTATCTGAGTAAATTCTGGTGATTTGCGGCGGACAAATATCGAATCGGTATTTCACAAACGCCACCGAGTCCGGGCTGGCGTTGCCCGCCGAATCCGCCAGCCAGTAAAATAGCGAGTCTTCCCCGCACAGGGTCGTGTCATTAAAAGGAATGGTGAATTCCAGCCCCTCGGAAAGCGAGCTGGTGAAAACAAACCGGCCCGGGTAATCGCTTTCAGAAGTAGGCGGGGATTGATATTTCCAGCGCACTTCGGCCGCGTCCTTGATGCCGCGCGGCACATCCGTTGGTTTATCAATAGTCAGCTTAAAAGTTTTGGTGCTGAACCACTCTGTCGCGGAAATGCTTTGACTGCCGAAAATCGGCATGCCTGGCGGCGTCACATCGTAAACAAACGAAGTCTGATAAGCCGAGACATAACTGGCATCGTTACCGTTGGCAAACACCCACCAGATGTAGCAGTACCAGTAGCCTTCGGGTAATTTTTTACTGAACAATGGCAGCGAGGCGCATTTTGTACCCGCAGCCAGCGCCAGTTTACCGCCGAATTCGGTGGTGTCCACCGGGCTTTGCGGCGCTGCCGCCGTTCTGCTGAGCTTCCAGCGAATCTCGCTGACCACGCCGGCGTCGTTGGGATCGGTCCAGCAAAATTGCAAATTTTCCGCATTGGTAAAACCAGCGTAGCCGCTCCAGGTGGTTGAAAAACCGGTGAGAGCGAAGGAGCAAATGTCAAATTTGTACGGTACTACCGTAAAAGAATCCGCACTGGCGTTGCCGGCCGAGTCTGCCAGCCAGATGTACAATTCATCGTCGCCGCAGTAGTCGGTGGAGTTAAACGGTACCGTAAATTGTACACTGGCAGCGCCCGAGGTTGGAAAAACATAACGGTTGTGGTAAGACGCCGGATTTTCGGGTCTGGTTTTGTACCGCCAGCGTACTTCCGAGGCGTCGCGGGAGCCGCGTACCGCATCCACCGGAATGCCGATGGTCAAACGAAAGGTTTCACCGCTTCCAAACCAATCGTCCGCAGCGATGCTGCGATTTTGCAGCGTCGGCTTGCCAGGGGGAAGGATGTCGTAACGGAACGAAGTGGGAACCGCATTGGCCCACCCGGAATTGCCGTTGCCGTCCACCAGCCAGAGGTAGCAGTACCAAAATCCAGAAGTAATTCTTCCCTGCAAACGCAGGGAAGCACAATTGTCACCGACATTTAAAATGTACCGGCCGCCGGCGCTGGTGGTGTCGTCGGCGCTCTGCGGGGGCACCGGCGAGGTGGCGAACTTCCACCAGATCTCCTTGATGCCGCTGGGGTCTTGGGGATTGTCCCAGCAAATGGATAAACTGCTGCCATTGGTGAGTCCGTTGAATCCGCCGCCGTTCACAATCAGGTTGGTGATCTCAGCCGGCGGCGATTCATCGCTGGCGTCGCCGTTTAATTGGATGGTTTTTAAAGCGCGCGGCAAATCATCACTGTGAAACGACAAAATATATCCGTTGTAAAGCTTATGCTCCGTGGGCGTAAAAGTAACGTCCACGGTTTTGCTGGAATCCGGCGGCAAGGTCAGGGAATTCGGGGTAACGGTATAAATTGAACCGTTGGTACTGATATTGGTTACGTGCAGCGTGTCGCTCAGCGCCAAGCTGGCAGCGCTTTCGTTGGTCACCGTCACACTCTTTGTGTCGCTGAATCCCACTTTGATTTTGCCAAAACTCAGCAGACTGGTGGGCGACAGCACGATTTTGGGGCCCACAGCGCTGCCAGTTAATTTCACCGTGTGCGTACCCTGATTGCGGTCGTCGCTGCTGATGGTCAGATTCGTCGAGTAATCCACCCGGTCGGATGGATTAAACTGAATGGTGATTTCCTGACTGCCTTCGCCTTCGATGGTGAACGCCGGTGCATTGATCAAAGAAAACGGCGAAGGCACACTGATGTTGGAAATATTCAAATCGGCGCAGCTAAGGTTGTTTATGGTAAACGAAAGCGTTTTGCTGGTACCCAGAGTAATGGTGCCAAAGCCCAGGGAATCGGCGCTCAGCTGCAGCTCACCGGAGCGGCAGATGTATAAAAACTTATTCAAATCCGTGCTCAATGCCGTGTCCATGGTATCCTGATTGGTATCCACCGCGTCGGAAATCTGGAAGATGTATTTGCCGTCGCTGGTCTCAGGGTTATTTCCAGAAACCGTGAAAAAACCCTGCCACAGCGTGGGAGAGATCCAGCCATTCCCTTTTTTAGGTACGTTGAGCGCATACGGCGCACTCAAACCAAATTTTACCACGGGATCCACGGCCGTATTCATACTGCGGTCGAATTTTAATTCCACGGTCACATCGCCGTTGGAAGTGGTAGTCACCGACTGCCCGTCAACCAGAAAATTGATTTCAGTCAACGTAGGTTTGGTAACCTGCGCCCCCAAATTATTTACAAAGAAATAAACAATGATTACGCAACAAATGTTAGTGAAGCATTTCATAGAGGTGTCCCTGTCTAGATATTTTTTTGATTAAAACTCAATTTGACAATTTTTTGATCCTATGCCCGGGAGATTAAGGAAAAGTAGGCGGTCCGGGCAGTTTGGTGGGATTGGTGGTCGTAGTGGTGCTGCCTCCGTCCTTTGAATCTTTCGTGGCTAAGATGATGCCCGCGCCGGCGCCGCCGGCGATGAGCAAGCCCAGCCCCAAATAATACCATTTAAAACCGCCGCTTTTATTGTAAGTGGGCGTCGATGACCGCCTTGCGTTTCCCCGAGAGCGATTTTGAGATGAAATCAACGGTTGACCAACAAATTGACTGGCGATTAACGGTGCTTTTTCCAGCAATTCTGTGAAGCTGCCGTCGTACACATCCTGATGCGACTTGACGATTTCTCTAGTGGCCACATGCACCATGTCGAGTTTGATGGAATGCACCGGACCGGTCTGCTCGATGCTGCCGACGACCACCAGTTGCACACCGAGCGCACGGCCGTACTGCACGGCGCAATCGATGGTTTCGCACGCCGAAGGATCGAAATTCTTCACCATCAAACCGCGCTCCATATCCGATTGATTCATGGTATAAAACAGACCGCCGCGCGACAGCTCTTCGGTTAGACGGCCAGTGAGTAGACGAACTTCGCTGCGGCTGATATCTCCGCTTCGTATGGTCAGATTTAACACGGCCATCGAATAGCGATTCGATTGCTGCGCCCACGCTTGCGAGATATTTTGTGCAAAAATAGTCAGCACAAATGTAAAAAGTACCAATATACTGATGAGTTTCTTCATGGCTGAGATCTTCCTGTGATGAATATGGATATTACAAATTATTGTTTACGATGGAAAGAAGACGGTTCTCGTAACACCGTCTTTTCGGCAAATTCGGTGCCACTATTTTCGCAGATTATGGAGACGTGTTTCCTTTTAAAACAAATTTGTCAAAGATGAGAAAACCGTCTCATTTCAGGCACAAAATAGCATAAATTGGTCTGAAATTAATTTGTCCTTAAAAAGATAACTTGTTTATTTTTAAAATATTATACCTCCACATTTTGCACTATGCTGAGACAAATGTTATTTGGTGAGACATTTTTTATCCCATTTTCAGAAAGGAAGAATGATGGGTAGGGGTGAGGTCTTTACATACCTGGATGTTGTATGTGGATAAGATAGAATAAAGGCACAAGTCAATCTGGACGCTAATAAAATTCGATGAAATTCCTTATTTCACGCAGCGGTGCCTGGAAACAGAACTGATGCTTGACCTTCAGAACAGTTGACGGACAAATTAAAATCACACCATCTGTTTATGCCATCCAGGCCGGAATGAAGTATATTTTTTTCTCGGCGTCTTCTGCCCTACCCAGGTAGTCTCTGGTAAGCACAACACCGGCGTGGCAATCATAAAGGCGCATAAAATTCCTTAGTGCAGGAGGCGTCCGAGGCTGACTCATGGTTTTGTACTTTATCTCGATAGGCAGCAGGTGACCGCGGCTGCGTGCAACGATGAAATCGACTTCGTGTTTATCCCATGTGCGCCAGAAAAATAGTTTATCAGCGGGTTTAGCCTTCTTCAACAATTCCAGGAAGCACTGGTTTTCAGCCAGCGCACCGCCATCCGGGCGCAGATGGAGTGGACGGAAGTCAGACAGACCCGTATTGCGTAGTCCGGTGTCGAGAAAATAGAGCTTGGGCATTTTCGTGAGTTCTTTCTGGTGATTGCTGTGGTACGGTCGCAAACGCGAGATGATAAACGTGTTTTCCAGCAGAAACAAATAATTGTATAATCTGGACAAAGGTAAGCCAACTTCTTTGCCAACTTCATCGTTCTTGAACAACTGGCCGATCTGAAGCGCCAGGAAATTAACCAGATTATTAAACTGTAGAATATTATCGATGCGAGCCAGATCTTTGATGTCTCTCTGAACATAACTGTTGTGAATTTCTCTGAGCCGCGCTTCTTTCATGGATGTATCGGCAGTTAGCGAGGGCAAGGGGTAACCGCCATATACGACGAACTCGTCCCAGAGTGGCAGCATCTCAGGCGTTAACGTATGAAACTTGCGGGCGGCTGTGAAATCGTCAAGTAAAGCGTCAAGCTGAAGGGAGGCCTTTATCGAACTGGCAGGATGCGCTTTGAAACGAAGGAATTCGGCAAAGTTGAGCGGAAAAACCTGAAAAACCTGCTTGCGTCCGGTCAAAGCGTCTTTGAACTTCTGCCTGATTGCAAATGAAGAGGAACCAGAAACAATCAGTTTAATGTTCGGATGATGATCGTGCAGAACCTTGAGAAATTTACTCGGATCCGGATGATACTGTATTTCATCTAAAAAACAATAGGTGCGTCGCTCGCTCGATAGGCCTTTGCTAGCAAGGTATTCGATGAAATGTTCAGGGGTAGCGGTGTGGGTGAGGTCAAAGGTACTTTCAAGATCAAAATAAAAGACAGGGTCGTCTTTCAGAGAATCTTGCAGCAGCCTCAGTATCGAGGTTTTTCCCACCTGGCGCGAGCCGAGGAGAACCAGGATCTCCTTTTCACCCAGCCAGGGCGCGAGCAGGTCAAGAATGTCACGATGAATGAGATCGCTCATATTGTAGTTCTATCGCACAGTCTATTTATTTTCTATATAGATTTTTAAAGAAAATAAATAAAATCTACGGAAATTGCAAGAACTTTCTAAAACAAAGGTAATTCTTGATATTTTGTCAAGGATTTCGTAAATTTTACTATGAAAATATATTTGGACTTGTGCGTTTTACAACGGCCACTTGACACAAAAGACCAAATTCGAATTGCGGTAGAAAATGAAAACAGATATTAAACCATTAAATGAGATTACAAATGAAGCTACTCGCCTTTTGTACAGAGAATTAGGTGTTGTGAATACCCTGCGGTTTTTGAACCAGTTCACGATAGGCCATGGAAATTATACAGAAGAACGAGATCAACTATTTACTGGTCTATCCCTGGATGATATCATTTCTGAAATCAAACAGATGAGAAAAAAATAGGTGGCTGGGAATCAGAGTCATCAACAAAGGCGCCTCTTTGATCTCAATTTTTGCTTCATGTGCGTAGATTTGTTTTACCAATCTAACTCTCGGCGTATTTCAGCAAATATCTTTTCGCCTGGAATTCTTTTAGTTGCACCTTTCTTGAATTCCCGGTACCTCTTTTCTGCCTCCTCAATCCAGGCTTCATCAACTTCAGTAGTAGGTGCGTTATCAAGGCTATGTACGAGTTTTTGAATGAGAACTTCTCTATCTTCTGGCGATAGTAATAGCGCTTGTTTCTCAAGTTCTTTTGTAACGCCTCTCTTGGAATTTGATAAAAAAAGGCTTATCTTTAAGGTGGTTCAAAACAATTTCCTACAAAAAACCCTAAAAGCCTTATAAAGATTTAGCCTCTAAACGTACATGAGCGCAGCAATCTCGCTAATACCCTAAGTACAGTGAAATCCCCCTAAAAACACTCTCAAATCGGGTACGAAGTGAGCCGCTCACGAAACCCTAACGTCAAATTCTTAAATTTTACTATTGCACAATTTCTTTAAATTCGGTAAATTTCCTAAACCCAATTTCAACCCATGTCAAAGAAATATGCCGAAGTCGTTTTTCCGCAAACCGTAAACCGCTCTTTCACTTACGCAGTGCCGCCTGATTTAAAAGAACTTGCCCGTATCGGCTGCCGGGTGATTGCGCCATTTGGCAATCGAAAACTCACCGGTTTTATCGTCGGATTTCTCGACCACACCGATCTAACTGAGGTGAAATTCATCCAGGACGTGCTGGATGCGCAGCCCATTTTCACCGATGATCTGCTCGAGCTGATGCACTGGATTTCGGAATACTACATCAGCCCGCTTGGGGACGCCATGAAAGCGGGCATCCCGACCAACCTGTTGCAGCAATCCAAAAAGTTCGTGGAAGTGATAGCAAACCAACCCGAAGAAGCGATTCAGACGATCGAGAAGACCGCCCCTCCTCGGCAGGCGCAAATTCTGCGCTATGTGCTCAAAAGCGGCCGCATTTCCCTGCAGCAGCTCAAACGACGCATTGGGGCCAAAAGTCTGGTGTCGAGCTTGAATCAGTTAGAAGCCCGGGGACTGGTGCGTATGGATTTTGCTTTTACCACAAATCTGGTCAAACCCAAACTGCAAAAGTTTGTGAAGATAAATCCCGATTGCCAAATTCTACCGCAACAAATTGACGAGTTAAAGACACGAGCACCCCAGCAGGCCGCTTGTCTGGAATTCTTAGAAAAAAATCACCTTGAAATTTCGTTAAAAGAACTCATGCAAAGGCTGGGGATTTATTCCAGCTCCCTGAAATCACTGGCAAGCAAGGGCTTGATCACGATTTATGAAAAAGAGATCCTGCGTGATTACTACCAACAAACCGTTCCCCCCGAAATCGAGAAATTAACATTAAATTCGGAGCAGCAGCAAAGTCTGAATGCCATTTCGAGCGTGTTAAAAAAGCCGCAATTCCAGACGTTTCTTCTGCACGGTGTCACCGGCAGCGGTAAGACGCAAGTGTACATCGACGCCATCTACCAGGTGCTGGCGCAGGGCAAAGACGCCATTGTGCTGGTGCCGGAGATTTCTCTCACGCCACAAACCGTGGCGAGATTTCGTTCGCACTTCAAGGAGCGGGTGGCGGTACTGCACAGCGCCATGTCAGTCGGGGAACGCTTCGATTCCTGGCGTCGGTTGCGAAGCGGCGCGGCGCAGGTGGCCATCGGCCCGCGTTCGGCGGTTTTTGCGCCGCTGAAAAACATCGGTTTGATCATTGTGGATGAAGAGCACGAAGGCTCCTACAAGCAGTCGGATTTGACGCCCCGCTACCACGCCCGGGATGTGGCCATTATGCGGGCGAAAATATTGAACGCGGTGGTGGTTTTGGGCTCGGCGACGCCCTCGGCTGAATCTTTTTACAATGCGAAGATCGGCAAGTATCAGCTTTTGCAGTTAACCCACCGCATCGATCACATCCCCCTTCCGGAAGTGCAGATTCTGGACCTGATCAAAGAACGGCGGCTGTCCGGCAAAAAATCGCCACCGGTTTTTTCCAGACTGCTCAAACAGAAAATCGAACAAAAACTGGCGAAAAAGGAGCAGACTATTTTGCTGTTAAATCGTCGGGGATTTTCGAGTTACATTAAATGCAAAGATTGCGGCTTTATTGCAAATTGCGAAAGTTGTCACATTACACTGACCTATCATTTGCGGGGAAGGCGGTTGCGCTGTCATTATTGCGGCTTCACCAAAAAAGCGCCGGAACGCTGTCCCGAGTGCAGCGGCAGCGATATTTTGTTTCGGGGAGTGGGAACGCAGCAGGTTGAGGAAGAGCTGAAAATAGCCTTTCCGCAGGCGAGAGTGGTGCGCATGGATCTGGACACCACCGCCCGCAAACGATCGCACGATCGCATTTTGAATGACTTCGCAGACGGCAAGTACGATATTCTGCTGGGCAC
>JBHHXN010000121.1:0-15884 GCA_046757025.1 bacterium | reverse complement strand
AGCTATCTTTCATTTCTCATCGAATAATTTAAATTAATTAGTGATTGACCGAAAAGTCCATATTTCTTCACCCTGACCGAAGTCGAAGGGTGATAGGCTGTTGTTTTTACAACATGCTTCGACTACGCTCAGCATGAAGACGCTCGTTTTCGGTCAGACACTAATTAATTTCGGTTAACAAGGGTAAAATATCTGACAATTTTATTTACCTAAAAAACCATCTACCAATTCACGCATCATTTGGATATGCGCAGGACCCGTGCCGCAGCAACCGCCTAAAATGTTGACGCCCAGCTTCAAAAGCTGTTCTGCATAGGGCTTGATGCTTTCCGGCGTTTCTTTATAAACTGAAACCCCATCCACCCATTCAGGCAAACCGGCATTGGATTGCGCGATGACAGGCTTGCTGGTAAGCGGCCGCATTTCTTCCACGATGGCAAGCATTTCGTCAAACCCTTTGCCGCAATTAGCACCGATCAAATCGGCGCCGGCCTCGCTAAGTCTTTGAACGGCGGTGGGTACGTCCACCCCCCAGGCAGTACGCAAACCGGCCTTCCCCTTCTCAAAAGTCATGCTGGCCACCACCGGCAGATGCGTTTTCTCTTTAGACACTCTCACAGCCAATTCCGCTTCTTCCATCGCCATCATGGTCTCCACGAAAATGACGTCCGCCCCCCCTTTTGCTAATGCTAAAATCTGCTCAGAAAATGCGTCGGCTAATTCTTCAGGGTTACGTTCGCCATAGGGCTGCAGTATTTCGCCAGAAGGGCCCACCGAACCCGCAACCAGCTTGCCGTCCGGGCAAACGCTTGTTGCCAATTGCGCAGCGAGCTGATTTATCTCAGCAACGCGCTGCTGCAAATCGTGCGCCCGCAAACGGAAACGGTTGGCGCCAAAAGAGTTGGTTTCAACGAGGTCTGCGCCAGCGTTGAAATAATCCCGGTGGATCTGCTGCACAATTTCCGGATGGGTAAGATTGTACGCTTCGGGGCAGCCGCCCGCAGGCAAACCCCGGCTTTGCAATTCGGTGCCCATGGCGCCGTCACAAAGCAAAACCGTTCCTGAATTGAGTAGATCAATTAGTTTTTGACTGTTCATATATAGATGCCAATTAATACAACAATGATAGATTTACATAGGCCTGAATTGTGAAACCGATCGCGAATAGCACAAAACCAAGAATCCCGAGACTTCCTTTCTCCATGTGCTTGACGAGTATTTTAATTAAACGAGGAGCAAAATCGCTAATAATCCCCAGACTAAAAATTAACACAATCGCTTCGGTTAAATGGAATACCGGCAAAAACCTTGTGAGGACAGCAATTATCCCAACCACGATCAATAGCACTACAAAACTTAAAACCCGACGCTTCTGAATCTTTTCTGCAATTTTGAGAAGACGAACGGAGCCAATTGCTTCTGCAGATAATATGAAGGCGCCAGCCATTTCAAAATAAAGACCGCAAAACGTCAACGCGTACATCAATGTTTTTTCAGACATATCATCCTTTCTTCTCTGTTATGAATATTTCCCATACTCATCAGCCAACGAAGCCAGCAGCTCAATATTTTGGGGAGGGGTTTGAGGCGCCACAGAGCAGGCAGAGCTCAAAATGTAACCCCCTCCCGGTTTACCGACTTTTATTCGCCATTCCACATCCTTTTTGATTTTCTCGATTTCACCATAAAGCAGGGTATTCACCGGATCAATATTTCCTTTGATAAATGTTTTGCCGAGTAATAATTGTTTGGCCTCTTCGAGATCGACCGTGCCCAATGGCGGTGGATCCAGCGTGTCGATACCGTTAGTGCCGGTGGCCAGCATCAGGTCCAGGCGATCGCCGATACTGCCGCATGTGTGTGTGTAGATGGGTAGGCTGAACTGTTTTTTGACTTCGGAAATAAGACGCTTTTCAAAGGGTAAAACAAAATCCAGGTAATGCTTGGGGGAAATAAAGCCGGCGCCCGCAAACGCCGACGAGATCAAAATCGCATCCACGCCACAGGCCGCTTGCTTCAAGGCCAGTTGGACAGCGCCTTCGGTGAGACGCTCCAGACAGGCCCGCACTTTACCGGCGTCTTCGAGCATGGCCAGCAAGGCGCTTTCATAATTCAACAGCTCAAGGAACTGTGACCACGGTGAAAACACTTCGGAATGCACCGAGATGACATCGCCGACTTCGGTTACCACGTTATTTATGGTATCAAAGTGATATTCCGGAAAAAAATCCGTCACGGGGCGTGCTTCCGATTCGAATCCCCAGGTGAAGGGGTAAGTGATTTCGGTAACGTCCCAGGGTTCCACGTAAAACAGGTTTTCAGGACGTATTTCTTCAAAGGTCGGAAAAGGCCGTTTGTCGTCGCTTAGAAAATAATGTGGATTGTCGTCTTCTGGAAAGACGGTGTAATTTCCGTTCAGCCAGCGAATGAGGCTGCGGTCGCCTTTCTTTTCAATTTTGTCGATATAAGATGTGTAGTTGGGTTCCCGGCCCGGCAGATTGACCAGAATGCCGTCAAATCCGTAACGCTTTTGCAGTGCTATCAGAGCTTCTGCAAATCCATCAGAAGTAAACCAGATATCCAGCGGATCAATACCGGTATTCAAAAAGTAGTGTCCCAGGGCAAGCTGACACATCAGCGGTACGCGATCCGGTTGCTGTAAATTCAAGGCTTTGCGCATGCGTTCTTTGGAATTCATCAGTGTGAATAGTAGCAAAAACTTTTTAAATAAATTCAAATATTTTCTGGCTCAAAATAATCTTGAGGGCATTTCGAACTCATCAATAAAATACAATTTAATCACCAATTATCAAGCAATTTAAAAAAAGTAGAAAGTGTACAACAACTATTTGCAGCATCACGGCCGGTTTGCACTTCAGCGGTCTGCGAATTCTCACCATTGTCTAATCGAGTATCGGAAGTGAGCTGTTTTTTCTGCATTAGTTAAGCCCCCCCGCGCGTGCGTGTTGCCTCAAAATAAAACTCTTGACAAATTGGTAATTTTTACATATTTTGAGTGCATTCGTTTGTGACTCCTAATTCAGCCTTGTCATTCCTCTCAAGGATTGTGCATGGCGTCAAATATCAGTAAATTCAAACAGTGCATAAATTGAGGTCAGGCGAGAAACCTCAAGTTTTTTTTATCTCCACAAATATTTTAGTGAGAAAGGATTTAGCGGAATTAAACCGCGATCAAATCAAATACTAATCAGCCCAATTTAGTTATCCATCTATCTTAGAATCGTTTTCAACACACTTTCAGGAGGATTTCAATGAAGCGTTTCCTTCTCCTCATGGTGTTTTGTCTTCTGTTAATGACATCCATTGCCCTGGCAGGCACTACCGGTAAAGTTTCGGGCAAAGTGACGGATGCAGAAAGCGGCGATCCGCTGCCCGGCGCCAATATTTTTCTCGAAGGCACCTCCATCGGTGCGGCTGCCGACCTCGAAGGCGATTACGTCATCTTAAACATCCCGCCCGGCAATTATACCATCATTGCTTCTATGATGGGATACACCGACTTCAAGGTGGCCAACGTCCGAGTGAACATTGATTTGACCACCACTATCGACTTTCAAATGACGCCGACGGTGATAGCTGCCGGCGGCGAAGTAACCATCGTCGCTGAGCGACCGGTGGTGGTGAAAGATGTCTCCGCCAGCCAGGCCAACATCGAAGCCGCACAAATTGAGTCGCTGCCGGTGCAGAGAATTGATGAAGCCATCGGTTACCAAGCCGGCATTCTGGGTACCGTGGACAACGGCATTCAAATTCGTGGCGGGGATCAGGATGAAACCGCCTTTATGATAGATGGATTCACTATCCGTGATGAACGCAACAATATTCCGTACACGTCTATCAGCCTGAGCTCCATTGAAGCGGTGCAAGTCCAAACCGGCGGCTTTAATGCAGAGTATGGCAATATCCGATCGGGTATCATCAATGTCGTCACAAAAGAAGGGGACAAAAATCATTATAACGGCACTATTACGGTTTATTACAGCCCCGCCTCACGTAAAAATTTCGGGCCCTCCGGATTCTCGCCAGACGGCTACTGGGCGCGGCCGTTTTTAGACGACGAGGTAGCCTGGACCGGCACTGAAAACGGCGCTTGGGACCTGAACACCCAGAGACAGTATCCGCGATTTGAGGGGTGGAACGCGGTCTCCGAGCGCACCCTGCGGGACGACGATCCCGACAACGATCTCACACCCGAGGCCGCGCAGCAGCTATGGAAATGGGAACATCGACGACGCGGAGATATCGACGATCCGGATTACAACATCGATCTCGGCTTTGGCGGGCCAGTACCCTTTATCAGCAAACCCCTGGGGAATTTGCGATTTTTCTTCACCCATCGTCGAGAACAGGACGCGTATCTCATACGACTTTCGCGCGATACTTTCAACGACCAGAATTATCATTTAAAACTGACCTCCAACATTACTCCCAACAGCAAATTGATCGTTTCGGGTTTCTATAGCCGGATTAAAGCCGTCAGCGACAATCAGATCGGCAACCCCACTTATTTTCGCAGCGCCGCAAGCGTCGCCAGCGAATTGAGCCGGCGCAGTTTTATCGACGCCATCATGTGGGTGCCGGACTATTTTGCGCCCACGCAAATCCGGCGCTACAACGTATCTGCGAAATTTACACAGACTCTGAGCTCGAGGTCTTTTTATGAAGTACAGATTGAACATCAACTGAACAAATATCGCACTTTTCCTCGGCGGTTGCGCGACACGGAAACCATTGTCAATATTTTCGGCAACAGCTACGGCGTGGATGAAGCGCCGTACGGGTTTATGCCGTTTCCCAGCTCCGGCATCGCCGGCATGCGCATGGGCGTGGGCATGAGCAATTCTCGTGATTCAACCAAAATTACCACCACTACGGTCAAATTTGACCTTACCAGTCAAATCAACCGCACCAATCTCATTAAAACCGGAGCCGAATTGGTGATAGGCAATCACCAAGCCCGATACGGCGGTGTGGATCTCACTTTGCCGGCGGGCCGACCGCAATCGCGTTGGGACAAAACGCCGGTGCGGGCAGCGGTTTATTTGCAAGATAAATTAGAATTCAAAGGCCTCATCGCTAATCTCGGGCTACGGCTAGACTACACCGATCCCGGTGGAACCTGGATCGATTTAGAGTCGGACCCGTACAATCGAGACTTTTTAAGTAGCAATTTCGTGCCCGGAACCGAAGAGCAATTCGAACAAAAGCCTACCAAACGGCAACTGTATCTCAGTCCCCGGTTGGGTATTTCGCACCCCATTACCGACAATTCAAAATTGTACTTTAACTACGGCCATTTTTATTCCATACCGGAAGCGCGCCGCCTCTATTTGGAGCAAAGGACCAACAACAGTCAAATGCAGATTCTCGGCAACCCAAATCTCAAGCTGAGCCGAACGAAGTCTTATGAAATCGGCTTTGAACAAAATTTAATCGGCCAGTTTTTATTGCGAATTGCCGGTTACTATAAAGACGTCAGTAACCAACCCAACTTGGTTCGCATCATCAGCTCGGACAGTCAGGTCAATTATCGTCAAGCGGATGACAACTTTTATGAAGATATCCGTGGGCTGGAATTTTCTCTCGAAAAGCGCCTGGGCTCCTGGCTGAGCGGATTTTTAAATTACACTTACATGGTAAATACGTCGGGATTTTTTGGCAAACTTCAGCTCCGTGAAAATCCGGCTGAGCAGCGAGCAGAAGACCGTAAAACAATCGACCAGAGCAAACCCACCCCCAGACCGTATGCCCGCGGCAACCTGCATATTTTTACGCCTAAAGATTTCGGCCCGCAATTCGTCGGATGGCGCCCGCTGGCTAATTGGCGTACCAGTTTAATTTTTCTGTGGCGCGCTGGCCGACACACAACCTGGTCGCGCGGTTTGGACGCCAATCTACTCGGAATTCGCAACAACGTGCAACTGCCCGATTTCATCAGCTTCAGCTTGCGGCTCAGTCGAGATTTTCGAATCGGAAAATTCCGAGCGCAATTTTTTATGGACGTGTCGAATTTGTTCAACAACAAAATTTTCAACTTCGCTTCGTCGTTTTCAGACGGCAACGATTTTCGCGATTACATGGATTCTCTGCTCTGGCCGGAAAAAATCGGCAAACCGCTGGGATACTCCGAGTTTGGCCATGACAAAATTGGCGATTTGCGGCCGTCGAATGTGGCTTACGATCCACTAGAACCCAACCCACAGAACGAGCCCGAAATCGAAGCCCGCAACCAGCAAAGACGAAAAACCAAATCGTACATCGATAATCCCAATTTGCGCTGGCTCTATTATCTGAATCCCAGAGATGTGACATTTGGATTTCGATTTGATTTTTGAATTTGACTCATCTATAGTGAACTTTTGCTTTTTTTGCAAAGAAAAACAGAACCCGAAAACCGGAAAACGAAATTCGCTATGTTTAGGTTTTGAAATAGCCGCACCAACTCTGGAATTACGTTTTGCGAATTTCGCATTTCGATTTGCGGCTTTACCGCGCTGGAAAAAAGTGGTAGAATTGAATGCTGTCTTTTTCAATTTCTGAAGATTTCAAATGAATGAACACAGAAGGTCACAGAAATCTCCGAAATAGCCAGAATCAGCGTCACAAAATAAAAAGTTATTCTTCGCGCTGCACACACCGGGGGGGCAGCGAAGCAAAGGTGTGTGATTTTGAGATGCGCGTTGATAATAACGGATGTTAAAACGTTCGTAGTCCGAGTCTGAATATGAATTAACCGCAGGGTAGGAAAGGCATGAAATTAAATCGGTTTCATTTAAGAAATGGTTTTTGGCGGCTCACCATTATCGTTGTTTTCTTCACAACCAATTTACCCGTCGTTCTGGCCCAGGGAGTGAAATGGTTCAAAGTCGGCTCACTTCATAGCTGGTTTCGTGAAGACGGCGCCGAACCCGAAGTGGGCCGCACCAACCTGCAATCGGACCAGCAGGATGGCATGCGCTGGCCGGCGCAGTTTCACAGCATCCCGGACAACATGGTGGACAACGTGGCGGCCAAAGCTCTCTGGATCGGCACCACCAACTTCACCGATGCCGAGCAGTACGGCGGGGTGAACTATCCATTTAAGGTCGTGCATCTCGGCCCGCGCGGCTGGGACACTGAGAGAGAATTCATTCCCATTGAATTTAAAATGACCGGCCGCTTTGATCACCCGCAGGTATTCGTGGACGGCCTGCCCGGCTCGGATCTGATGTTTAACGACATCATCGAAGATGTGGACCCGACACAGAAGTCCGATAGAGTGATTCACAACGTGGTGAACACTTCCATCGGCATCACTATGACCCGACGAATTTTTGCCTTCACGCACCCGGATCACGACAATTATTTCGTTTCAGAATACATTTTTAAAAATACCGGCAACGTGGATTTCGACGAAGAAATCGAGAAACCCGATCAAGTGCTGGAAGACGTTTATTTCTTCTACCAATACCGCTACGCCGTAAGCCGGGAAGGCGCGGATATGACCGATCTCAATTCCCCGCGATGGGGCATCAACGCCATGCTTAGCACCCGCGGCGAGGCCAAGACTTCTGACGGCAGCCAATACGGCGGCGATTACGAAGATTGGTTGAACGGCGATACCGACGCCGACTCGCTACGTTGCCAGTTTTCTTGGATGGGCCGGCACTCGCAAGCCACGGTTGATCTCATCGGCGCCCCGGACTTCCGCTTTGGCACCGGGCGGTTTATGGCGCCGCAATTTATCGGCGTGGTCACTTTGCATGCGGACAAGTCGGCCACAGATAAAAGCGACGACCCGCAGCAGCCCACCACTACCACTTACGAGCAGTCGGACGATCCGCCCACCCGGCCAAACGACCAGTTCGACCCGGCGCGCATGGCCGATGAATGGCGTTGGATCACCAAAGGCCACCGTTTACCCCGACACGACGAGATCGTGGGCAACGGCTTTCCGGATCAACTGGAAGGCACACCAGGAGGCTTCTCGAATTGCAATGGTTACGGTCCGTACACGCTGCAGCCCGGCGACAGCATTCGAATTGTGGTGGCCGAAGGCGTGAACGGCCTGGACCGCCTGAGCTGTATCGAGCTAGGAAAGCAATGGCTCGAAGATCACAGTCCTTTTACCCTACCCGATGGCAGCAGCACCACCGATCGCGATGAATTCAAAAATGCCTGGGTGATGACGGGAAAAGATTCCTTGTTCAAAACCTTTGGTCTGGCCCGACGAAACTTTCAGTCCGATTTTGACTTGCCGCAGCCGCCGCCACCGCCGGATATTTTTGAAGTCAATTCCGGCGGGGATCGCATTCAATTAAGCTGGTCCACAAGCGCAGAAGACGCGCCAGGATTTGCCGGCTACCGCGTGTACCGCGCGGAAGCCAAACCAGACACTTTTTACACGGAAATCTTCGCCTGCGGGTTGGGGACCGACCATCCGCAAATCGTCAACGCGTTCGACGATACCGACGCCATTCGCGGTTTCTCTTACTACTACTACATCGTCTCCTTCGACGACGGTGGCAACGCCAACGGGCGGATTCTGCAAAGCAGCACTTTCTGGACCCGCACCCAGGAGCCGGCCTTTTTAAGAAGACAGGCCGCTGAAAGCGTGAACGAATTTCGCGTGGTGCCCAATCCCTTTTACATTCGTGCCAGAAATTTTCAATATCCGGGCGAGTCGGATAAAATCACTTTTCTGAATATCCCCGGCCAGTGCACTATCAAAATTTTCACCGAAAGAGGCGACCTCATCAAGACCATCGTGCACACCGATGGCAGCGGCGATGAATCCTGGAATTCCACCACCGAGCATGGCCAAATCGTAGTCAGCGGCGTTTACATCGCGGTGGTGCAAACGCCGGAAGGCAAACGCGGCTTGCAAAAATTTATGATCATACGCTAAGTTCCTTATGGAGATTTGCAGATGAAAAATTCGAAATTCATTTTTACCATAGCGGTTGCTCTGATAGGTTTGGTCTTCGCTTCTTCGGGCCGCTCCCAGGAAAAGCTTGCCCAAACGGGTTTTCAGTTTCTGAGCGTGGGCACAGACGCCCGCGCCACCGCCATGGGCGAGGCTTTCACCACCGTGTCCGGCTCACCGATGGCCATGTTTTACAATCCCGCCGGCATGGCGGTGCTGGAACCCTTTTTACAATTTTCAGCCAATCACATGCAATGGATCGCGGACATCAATTATTTCAGCGGCGCCCTGTCTATCAATCCCAACCAGGGACAATACGGCACTTTTGGATTGAGCTTTATGTTCGTCGATTACGGCGACATCATCGGTACCGTGGTGGCTGCCAATGAGCAGGGATTCATCGAAACCGGCAATATCTCACCTAGCGCGGTAGCCGTGGGACTCGGCTACGCCAAAGCCATCACCGATCGTTTTTCAGTGGGAGGGCATGTTAAATACGTCAATCAATCTCTTGGGGAGCCGTTTGTGCCAGAAACCGATTCCACCCAAACCAAAATCGATTTTTCCACCGACGCTATTGCATTCGATTTCGGCACCATCTACAAAACCGGCTTCAAAAGCCTGACCTTTGGCATGACCCTGCGTAATTTTTCGCAAGAAATCAAATTCGTTCGGGAAGGATTTCAACTACCGTTGACTTTCAAAATCGGTTTCTCCATCAACGCGTTTGATCTCCTGGGCGCCCAATCCGATAACCAATCGTGGCTCATTTCGGTGGAGGCCATAAATCCACGCGCGTTCTCAGAATATTTCTCGGTGGGTACCGAATACAAATTTATGAACCGGATTGCCTTGAGGGGAGGGTACGTCTATAATCAGGACGACTATGGCATCACCACGGGATTTGGCGTGACCACCAAAAAGGTCAAACTGGATTACTCGTACACACCCTTTGACGTTTTCAAAGATGTGCATCGCTTTTCAGTCAAATTTGGATTTTGATTTGAAATAAACCCATTATATTGAACTGGCAAATTGCAAATGAGAAACCAATCAATCATGCTTAAAAAAATAAGACCTCTTTTAATTATTTTGTTATTTTGGGGAATTCAATTTCAAAATTGCGCTGAAGAACCCGCGCCGAGTCTTTTTGACCCCAATGAACAAGGAAAGCCGACACCGGTGATCACGTCCATTGTGCCAGCGGACAGTGCGTTTGCCGGCGTTGGGCAGGTGGTGATCAACGGCGAAAACTTCTCAACCACACCGGCGGAAAATCTGGTGTTTTTCAACGAAGTCCGGGCCGAGGTCGTCGCTGCCACTAACACGCAGCTCACCGTAAAGACGCCCAATCTCATCGGGGATGGGATTGTTATTCGAATCGCCGTGCACGGCGCCGAATTGTTCAGCGAGCCGGCCACTTACAAATTGATTCCCGCGGTGAGCGATTTTGGTAAAATTTTCGAAGGCGATATCGCTTACGGTATCGCTTCGGATGTCTCAGGCAACGTCTTTACTTTTGTACAATCAAGAAGCAACGAAATCAAAGTGATGACAGCAAACGGCGCCACCACTTATGCTGCCACCCCTTTTTTGAATGCCATCGTCGTCAACAACATGAAAATGGGCCCGGACAACCTGCTGTTTGTCGCCCCCACCGGCCGTTTGCGCCGCATCAACACCTATGCCGCGGACGGCAGCGAGGCTGTCTACGTGTCTCCACCCATTCGGCCGCAGGACCTGGATTTCGACAGCGGTGACAACCTGTGGATAGTGGGCGGTTCCAAACTGGTGCTGGTAAAACCGGATAAATCCGTGCAGGAAATGGCAACCTTTCCTGTAAACCGTTTGTTGACGGTCAGAATCTTCAACAATTTTGTTTACGTGGGCGGCATAGACACCAATACCGGGGAAGAAAAAATCTGGCGCGTGCAAATGCAAGGCGAAAATGTCAGCGCCCCGGAAGTGGTGCTTGACGTGGCCAGCAACGGCTTTTTGAACGGCGAACACGTGCTTTGCCTGACGTTTGCCGAAGACGGCGACATGATTCTAGGCACCACTCATGCCAACGGCATTTTGATTCTGCACGCGGACGGCGGCATCGAACCGCTTTACCCTGGTTTATTTTTACCACAAATTTACGCTCTCAGCTGGGCAGAGGGTCCAACCCTGTTTGCGGTCCGTCAACGCGAATCGGAGGAAACCCCCAACACCTTCGACTTCTCGCAGATATATAAAATCAGCATGGATAAAAACGGTGCGCCGTATTATGGCCGATAAAATAATTCTGTCATTCTAATGGTTTGGTCGAACAAAAAATGGAGGTAAAAGCTTATGTAAAAAATTGGTGTGATGTGTGACTCGTGTATCTAATCAATTAACGTTTCACAATTTGAAATACCTAACTTCGGAGGGATTATTTATGAAAGGAATATGTTACCAACAGAAATTTTCAGTTGTATTAATTGCATTAGTCGTCACACTTTTCATGGCGGTGTCCGTTTTCGCTCAAAATGCCCGCCTGCAATTGATACATAATTCCGGGGATATCGATGCCGCTAATCTCGAAGTCCTGGTGAATGGCGCCCCCGTGGACACGCTGGCTTTTCAAAAAGCCACCCCGTTTACCGACTATGCACCGGGATTTTACGATTTCAACTTTGTGGCCACCATTGGTGCGGATAAAGACACATCCACCACCGTGTCCGTCACCCTGGACGCCGGCGTGAGCTATGTGGGCCTGATCAGCGGCATCACCAATACCAATGTTGGCGAAGGCAAATACGCCAATCCGGATCCGGGAAACCGCGACATTTCCATGACCTTACTCACCATTCCGAATGCGCTTGAAACCGCAACCGATCCGGCTAAAGTTGAATTCTCTATTGTTCACGGTTCCACCGATGCCTTGCTGCTGGACATCCTGATGAATGAGAATACAACGCCATTAGTGGACGACATCAATTATGGCCAGTCCACAGCTTACATGGCTGTGGACCCGGGGGTGCATACATTCGACGTCACGCCCGGCGACGACAATGCGACCCTCATTGGCCGTTTCGAAGCGGATATGTCCGGCTACGCGGGCATGTCGGCGGTGGTGTTTACTTCGGGATTTCAAAATCCCGCCAACAACGAAAGCGCGTCCAAACTTGGGCTATTTGCGGCCAAAGCGGATGGGGAAGTCGTGACCTTCGAGGACATTACGCCTGGTGAAGCCGGCCCCTGGACCGATGCCGGCCTATCCGAGTATGAATTCGATGACTTTGTGGGCGCGGACACACTTGTCAGCGGCGGACACGGCATCGTAGTGGATAAATTCAACCGGATATGGATCGGCAATTTCAATACCGGCGGCCATTTGCGAGTGGTCTCCCCTGATGGCGTGGAAGCAGCCTTTTCACCCATCGACAGCATCACCGTGGGCGCCACCACCATCACAACCCGACAATGTCGAGGATTGGGGGTGGACAAAGACGGCAACATCCTGTTTGCGCGCTCTGCCGGCGACTTCTTTAAAATCAATGTGGAAACCGGCGAAGGCTTGGCCTATTGGAAAGGCGGCGGCAGCTTGTTGAAACCGGCCGTGGATCAAGATGGAAACATTTATGTCGGTCTGGTGGTTGGTATAAATCCCATCACGGTTCTGGATCCGAATTTGTTCACGGAAATCCAGACCATCAATCTGGATGGCGCACCGAGTTTCGGTCGCGGTTTGGAAGTCACCGCCGACGGTAAAACCATTTTCACGCCGGATCTGGGCGCCAGCGGCGGACCGGTGTATAAATGGACTTCCACGGATCTCATCACCTACACCAAAACCGACAGCATCAAAAACAACACCGAGGGTAAGCCTATCTTTCTGACGCAACGCACTACCATGGACTGGGGTCCGGACAGTACGCTGTGGGTTTCTTCCGACAACGCCTATGCCGCCGGCAACAACGATCCCAACGGTTTTGTGGTGCTCGATTTCGCTAAAATGGAATACAAGTTTGCGCCTTCTCCTGAAATTGCCGCAGGCGTGGGCAACGGTCCTCGGGGCGTGGCATTTAGCGCCACCGGCGATACCGCGTACGCCACCTATTTCAACGGCAACCGCCTGGCGAGATTTGTGAAAAAAGCCGTCAGCGTCACCGAAAGACACACGCCCACTCCCGATGGCTATGTGCTGGAACAAAACTACCCAAATCCCTTTAATCCGTCCACGAACATTTCCTTTAAGATTGCGAAAACCGGCAAAGTGGATTTGAAAATCTACAACGTCTTGGGTCAGGAGGTCGCCGCCATTTACGATCAGAAAGTGCTCACGGCCGGCAGACACCTGGTGACTTTTGACGCTTCAAATATTGCCTCCGGAGTCTATTACTACAAACTCTCCGTGGATGGCAAAGTACTTACTAAAAGAATGACTTTCATGAAGTAATTCATGCCGGCAAATTGAGGCAAAATCGTTTTGAAAGGCCGTTGAAATGATCAGCGGCCTTTTGTTTATGCGGCCAAACATGTAGCCTGCTACCGACGGGCGGACCATCAGGGCTTTTGGCTGATGTCTTAAATGAACCACACCGTTTAAAATTGAGCAAGTTGAGTGCCTCAAAGAATTCGTTACAAAAACAACGAAAGAACCCAGCGAGTATGAAGAAACGCTGGGACGGTTTTGGTCTAATGGCAGTAAAAAAGGCGCCATCTATGTCAAAAATCTTGAACTTGAAACGAATGGGCCCTGAACGTGCTCCTCACTCAAACTATTATTTGCCCGCACAGGACGGTGCCAGTTATTCCGGCGCAGTTGGTGGACTGCCGTGATCATTGATTTTGTTTACAAAAATGGTTAAACTTACACCGAAAATTCAGCAACTCTTATTTTTAGACGAATCCGATGTTTTTATTCCAATCGAAATATCTAATCATCGTAATCACAGGAGCCAGCCATGAAATCTTTCGCTCTCTTTTTGTTATCTCTTATTTTCACATCCTCCCTGCTGGCGCAAAGCAATCAGGAGTTTCGTGCCATCTGGGTGGTGGACAGCCAGTGGCTGACTGCTGGCGACAGCGAAAGTGAAAACAAAGCGCTCATCCGCGAAATATTAGACAACCACCAAAAAGCCAACATGACGTCGGTTTTGTGGCAGGTGCGCCGCTTCGGAACCGTGTATTACAAATCCAATATCGAGCCCTGGGGCCCGCAAACCGGTTTCAGCGAGCCCGGTTACGATCCGCTGGCTTACGCCCTGGAACAGGCGCACGCGCGCGGCCTGGAGTTTCACGCCTGGATGAATGTTTTCGAAAGCCGGCACGCGTATGCCGGCTCGCCGGCTCAGCGCCATCCAAACTGGATCGCCCGCGATCAAGCCGGCACGCCCATGCCCCAGGACCTGGCCTGGCTTTCTCCGGGCCTGGCCGACGTACGCGACTACCTGAAAAACATCGCTTTGGAAATCGTCAACAATTACGACATCGACGGGCTGCATCTGGATTTTGTGCGCTGGAGCGAGCACACCAGCTCCAGCCACTCACTGGCCCTGGCCAAACAGAATATGGAGCGAGATTTGCCAGACGGTTTCATCACCGCTGCACAGCTAGAGGAGCTGCAAAACAACGCGGCGGGGCGATTTTTGTACGATGTGAACCACCCTTTCAGCGCAGGGGTGCCTGCTGGCTTTAATTCCTGGCCTGAGTGGTGGCGCTGGTCGGTTACGGAATTTGTGCGCGCGGTGCACGATTCCATTCAAGCGGTGAAACCGTGGGTTCGGCTGTCGCCGGCCGCGCTGGGCCGCTACAATTGGGGCGGCTGGCAAGGATTTGACGTGGTCTATCAGGACGCCGCGCTCTGGCTCAACGAACGCTACATCGATCAGCTCATCGGTATGCACTACCACTGGAGCGTACCGCAGGATTTTTACAGCGTGCTGGTGGGCGGCTGCCCCAATTGCTGGAGCCAATTCATTCAGCCCGCCATTCAGGCCGGCCAGCTCTATTCCGTCGGTCTCTTCTCAGACAGCTTTTCTGATCGAAATATTTTCAACCGCCACCAGTCTATTGTGGAAAGAGTCCGACAGGTTTCCTGGGTGGACGGCTTGCAATTTTTCAGTCAAAAATCCTGGCAAGATCGAAAATACTGGGATACGGCGAAATCGCTGTTTTTCAAGCAAAAAACCAAAATCCGCGCAACCCGGCTCATAGACGATACTGCGCCGTCGCCCCCCACGTTCCAGCTAACAAAAATCGATTCCCTGCGTTACCAGGTCACGGTCACACCTGCTGCATCCATCACCACCGACCACTGGTTTGCCATTTACCGCTCCCCAAACGACGTGCTCAGAGCCGACAGCGACGAAATCATCGATATTCATTTTGGCAGCACGCCGTATTCATTTACCGACGCCTTTGCGGGCACACAGGATTTTAACGGAAAGTACCACTATTTTGCCACGGCCTTTGATCGTTTCTGGAACGAATCCACGCTTTCAAACAGCGCGGTTTCCGACTCCATTCCCTCGTTCGCACCGCAAATTCTGTTGACTTCACCGGCCGTGGGGGATACCATTCCGGTAAATCAGCCTATTTCTCTAACCTTTTCGAAAACCATGGATACCAACTCCTTTCTGGGTGCGGTGGCATTGGCACCTGCTTTAACGGTGAACAAGCTCAATTGGTCGGATGATCAAAAAACCGTCACCATATTGACAGCCGGGGCTTTTGAATATGCCACAGAATACACCCTAACCGTGGCCGCCGACGTGACGGACATCAACGGCAAAGCCCTGGATGGCAACGGCGACGGCGTGAGCGGCGACGATTTTGAGCTGCGTTTCCACACCCTGGCACAGGACATCACCGGCCCGCAATTGATATTTAGTTTTCCCGACTTTAAATCACAGGAAACCAATTTTGCCATCGACGAGGTAATGACTTTTGTGTTCGATGAGCTCGTGGATAACAGCTCCGTGGCCAA
>JBHHXN010000120.1:0-15970 GCA_046757025.1 bacterium | reverse complement strand
ACACTGGCGCCAAAAGCCCGGTTCTTTTTATTTACTGTGGTGGACCGTTGGCGTGTTCTTGTACGGGGTCGGGACCCTCACCGAAAGCCTGACCACGCTTTTGGGCTGGAACGAGTGGGTGTTTCGCGCCTGGTACATCAGCGGCGCGTTGTTGGGCGGAGCACCCTTAGCCCAGGGTACGGTGTATTTGTTGTTTTCAGATAAAACCGCTCACCGAATGACAACGGTACTCGTATCGTTGGTGGGGATTGCCGCTGCATTTGTTTTAATTTCCCCCATCCAATTGCAGTTGGTTGAAAATTTTCGTTTGTCCGGCCGGGTTTTAACCTGGCAGTGGGTACGTGCCTTTTCCCCGTTCATCAACACCTACGCGTTTATTTTTCTGGTGGGCGGGGCGTTCTGGTCGGCCTGGAAATACTGGCAGCAGGACAAACGTTCACAGAACCGTTTTTGGGGGAATTTGTTCATTGCCGTGGGTGCGCTGCTACCGGGAATCGGAGGCGCCTCTGCGCGTGCGGGTTACGTGGAAGTGCTTTATATCACCGAACTCATCGGCATCTGTTTGATCTGGCTGGGTTATCGCGTGATCGTGGCCGACACTGGCAAATCCGTGCATGTCAAGCAACGAAGCGCGGTGTTTTCGCAGTCCACTTGAAGTGCCATGGATGGTTGAAACTTGCCAATAAATTTTCGATTTGAAATATTTTTTTTCAAAATGAAAATCGAATTCATGGCCAAAACGCGCCATCGGAAAATGGCCGCCCTTTACGCGCTTGGAATTGTGACCTGTTGTGGCATTTGGTGAAAATTACAAATTACATAATTTCAGTGTGTTAAAGGCCGTGATTGCCTGGAACATTTTGAATTATAAACGACTGCATAAAATAATTCTTCTGGTTAAATAAAATGGTATAATTCTTGTAAAACTACCTAAGATACCGATCCTTAATCCGATTCAAATTAGTTAATGATTAACAGGAGGAATAAACCCGTGATCATGGAAATTAAAATTACACGGACCAAGACGTTTCTTATTTTCGCTCTGTTGGGTATTTTGCTTTTGGCCCTGGGCTGCGACGGCGACGATAGCCTCAGCTCGGAGTTTGCCAATGTCTCCGGTACCATCACGTTTGAAAACGTGGCTATGTGGCCGGACAGCGGCATCGTCATGGTGACTTTATGGCAAGGCGGTGTCTGGACGGCTTTCGGACCGATTAACGCCCAGGGTCCACCGGCCGGCGTGGACACCTTGCAAAAAGTGGCCGGGCAAACGCAATACACATACCAATTTGACGGCATGTCTCCAGGCGATTATTCCGCCATCGCCGTGGGCTGGGAACATCCGGATGAGACCCGCGACCGTTCCGTGCGTGTTGCCACTTTAGGTGTGTACTGGGGCGATGCGGATTCGGTGAGCGTGGGGCTGAATATCCCTGGCTCGCCATTTGACGACCCCACACCGGCCGCATTTAAGTTGGAAAAAGGGGATAACATTACCAATTTCGATTTCAAAGCCGATTTTTTTAATATCGTATTTCTGGGCCCAGCGACTGTAAAATAATGTTAAAAAGGTGGATTACATTTTTACCTTGTTTCCTGATATTAGGCGGTTTAGCTCATGGACCGTTGTTGGCTCAATCCGCACCGGAGTCCGGGGATAATCCCATCTACGGGGAAATCAGCGGCAAGGTGGTGGATGCGGTCTCAAAGCTGCCGTTGAGCGATGTGAATATTTCCGTGCTTTCCACGCCTTACGGCGCGGCCTCGGGCAAAGACGGCACCTTTTTGATCCGAAATATTCCGCCGGACAAATACACCCTGAAAGTCAGCTGCATTGGCTTTCGTCCGGCATTGGTTGAAGAGGTGGAAGTCCGGCCCGGCCATCTCACTTTTCGAGAGATCGCACTGCACAACTCTGCAATACAATTCGATGAAGTGATTATGACCGCTTCCCGCAAAGAGCAAACTGCGCAGATGGCGCCGGCCAGCGTCAGCATAGTGAAAAGCAACGAAATTGAATCACGCAATATTTCGACGTTTGATCAAGCCATTGAAAATGTGCCGGGCATTTCGGTGCATCGCAGCATCGGCACGTCGGTGCAGTCCCTTTCAATCCGTGGCTCGTCTGATATCGCCGGTGGCGGCGTGGGCAACCGCGTTCTGCTGGCCATCGACGGGCGGCCGGCTTTGCGGGCGGACTCCGGCGGCGCCCTTTGGAGTCTGGTGCCCACCAATTTCATCGACCGCATCGAAATCGTGAAAGGCGCGTTTTCTTCGTTGTACGGCTCCACGGCCATGGGCGGCGTCATCAATGTCATCACCAAAAAACCAGCTCCGGGTTCCTATTTGAATGCGGAGGTCACCGCTGGATTTTACGAAGTGCCCGGGAAAAGCATCCGCTACAAAGATTCGCCCAATCTGCTAAACACCGTCACACTCAGTCACAGCAAACGACTGGGCAAAGCAGCCTATCTGCTCAGTTTGAGTCGGAAAGAATCGGACGGACACCGGCAAAGAAGCGCCTATGAATTTTACAATTTGTACGGTAAGCTGTATATCGACCTGTCCAACAACCGAAATTTTGAGATTACCGTGGGCGGCGATATCGGGCGCAACGACTATCCGCATCCGTGGCTGGGCAACTTGGACCCGCTGGAAGTGCATCCCAAACGCAAGGACAATGTGCAGAACAAACTCACGTTCAGCTCGGATATTTTTTATTACGCCATTCCCAATCCCAGGGTAAAATATTCCTCGCGTTTTTTCTTTTACCGCACATTCATCAAATCGGAGTTCAATCCCAACGACCCGCAAAGGCTGATCCCGAACAACGAACCGTTTGGCACGTTTACTCGCACCACTTCCATGACGTTGGGCAATATTACGCAGTTGGATTACGCCATCAGCGAGCGCAACTATTTGATTGTGGGTTTGCAGATGCAAAGAGAAATGGTAGATTCCGTTCCCGTGGACATCATGTTTGGCAATCGCCAGGTGAACAATTTTGCCATTTATACCCTGAACGAAAGCCAGCTTTCGGATAAATGGACGCTCAATTTTGGTGTGCGGTACGATTTGAATAAACTGGTGGGCGGCAAACAATTAACCCAGTTGAGTCCGAAAGTAGCTCTGCTTTTCACGCCCTTTTCTAATTGGACACTGCGTGCGCTGGCGGGTCATGCTTTCCGAGCGCCTTCCATTGCCGAACGCTTTTTTCAGGAAGAGATCGCCGGCGGCACTAAATTCAAACCCAATCCCGAGCTGGACGCCGAAAAAGTCCTGTCGTTTGAAATCGGCAGCCAGATTCGATTCGGCAGCTGGGCGGAACTGGATCTGGCATATTTCCATTCCGAACAACGGGATCTCATTTTCTGGGTGAATATTTCGGAAGAAGAAAACGTCAACTACCTACTTTTTCAGGTGCGCAATCTCAACAAAGCGCTCAATCGCGGGCTGGAAGTAAGCGCCTCGCTTTATCCCTGGCGTCCCTGGCGTACGACTTTCGGCTACACCTATTTAGACGCCAGAGATCTTTCCCACAACCGCAAAGATGACGTGCTGCCGTACAAAATCAAGCATTCATTTAGTTTTATGACCTCCCTTGAAAAAGGGAGTTGGTTTTTGAGTTTTGATGGTCGGTACCGAAGTGCGGTGGAGGAAGTGTTTCTCTACCCCAACGACGAACCGGATGCCTTTTGGGTTGTCAACAGCAAGCTCAGGAGAAGTTTTGGAAGGAAATTAAATATCAGCCTTGGTGTCAACAATGTTTTCAATACCCAGTACGAGGAGCTTGCCCGCTATCGCATGCCCGGCCGAACCTGGATCTTGGGTTCGGGTTATCAGTTTTAACGATGGGCGTGCGAATTGATTCTCACCGGATACATCGCAAGAACTCGGTACTTCATGCTACTTCCCTTACTTCCTTTCGCTAAAAAGCGCCGGCGATGGGGGCCGGCGCTTTTGTAATTTTCAGAAAAGCATTCTGACCTGAGTAATTCAAATACCACGGAATAAAACGGAAAAAGACACTGAGATCTACACCTTGCTCGTTCCAAAATATCTATTTTAGCACGCAATTGTGGAGAAACTCTGTTTTGAATGACCAATTTAGAGAGAGGAAGCAGAGTTTCTTAAACAATTCTGTTTGGAAGGCCCAAAATGGAATGTAAAGGTTGAAAGATAGCGACAGGTTTAATTTTTATGAATCCTAATTTTCTGCAAATTGGATTCTTTTCAGCAACCCCTTTCCATAAGGATTGACCGCGACCACCACCGCTAAGTGGCCGTCTCGATATTGCTTTGCAATTTCCCGGCCGCGGCCTTCGGGGATAAAATACGATTCAATACCGTAGTCGATCTCGATGGTTTTACCTCGCACGCGTTTCACCTGACCGCGTAAAAAATCGCCAACCTCGGGCGGTTCCGTTTGAATCTTGCTGGCATGCCAGAATCCGTCACGTTCTATGAGACCGACATAAACAGTTTCATGGCTGTTGAATTGTTCTGAACTTTGATTTAAGATGTCCAGATTGAGTGCCGAAATTTCATAATTTAAAATGAGGCGCTCACCTCTGAGCATTTCTCTTCCGGAGATTGGGACTGTGTTCAAAACGATTTCTTTGCCGTTGACTAACTGGTAGTGATTTTTGCCCCACATGCCGGCAAAAACACCGATCCAGAGAAGCGTGGTAAACCAGAGCCCGATTCTGGGGGGGATTTTAGTAAACATGATCTGCCTTCTCTTTTGATTAATTTTTTGATCGTGCGGTGATTTCTCTTCTTTTTTTATCGATGAAAAAAGCCCAGAGCATCAAAAACACGCCGCCGAGGATAAAAAACACCGAGCGCGGCAACAACCGCCATAGGGAATCGAAATAGCGTGTGAAGATAGAAATGACGAAAAGCGCCACGCCGCCGTTATAAATAGCCACCATCTTTTTGCGATAACCTGTGAGCATCAAAGTAAATGCGCCGAGGAATAAGATGAGATTGTAAAGCAGCACGTGCAGAAAATGATTCGGCGGTAAAATAAACGCTGCTGCTAAAGCTCCGGCCGTCAAGCTAAAACAAAGCAGTTCATACCAACTCTGAGGATCGCTTTGTAATTTCCGCAAAAGCATGGGAAATAGCGCGATAAAACCAACGCCAGCTGCGATGATAATCCCGCCAAAGTACATAGGCGAATTGATTAGGTACTGCTGCTCTGTATAAAATCGAAATGAAAGATTATAGATCAAAAACAAACCCAGAGTTAAACTTCCTATTTTATAGAATTTGGTTAAACTGTGCCAGGTCGCATGTTCTCTAATCATTTCTGAAAGAGAATAAATAAACAGGCAAACGGCGGTTAAAAATAAAAGGACGTCGGTGCCTTCGGGTCCGGTTAAATTGAATCGGACACGAATTTGATAAAAGAAGGTGAAAATCCAGAACAGCGTATTGGCTGTATTGAAACCCATGATTGGCGGGGAGTTTGTTTTCCATGCAGTGACAAAAAAATACACGAGCACCACCACATAAAACACATTTGGGACGGTTTCGTACGCGCCGATAAATGAAATATTCCACAAAGCCAAAATGAACATCGCCAGAATTTGTAATATCTGTTGGCGCAGCCAGACAGACAGCGCGAGGCAGCTCATTCCGTACAGCAGATTGGCCCAGTGTGCGTTCAAAGAAGTGGCTTGAAAACTCGAAATAAGGATGCAGACGAGCGAAAAGGGCAGCAGATATTTTCTTTCTGATTTTATGCTGATTGGCAACTGTACACCCAGCACGATTAGCGGGTACAGCCAGAGAAAAGTCTGATGCGAGTCCGAATACAGGAGATGGCTTATCAGCCAGAGCGCGCCCGAGTAAATTAACATGGCGGGGAAATTCATAAACAAAGCGATTGGCAGGATGAGCGAGCCCCAGAGCAACGGCAGCATGTAGGCATCCGTCTGTACGTGATAAATTTGGCCGATGAGCAGCAAGGTGGCGCCGATGCCGGATGCCGCTAAAAAGAAAAACGCTCTGGCAAAATTTATTTTTGGGGCGGTACGGAATTGAAAACGATAGCCAGTGTGCAAAAAACTCAGCGTCAGCAAAGCCGTGCCCGCTATTTTAAGCGATGGCGGAATTTTGTGCCAGTTGGCTGCGATAAATAAAATGATTCCCAGGCTGATCAGCGTGGCGCCGATAAAGAGCACGGTTTTGATGAGGACTTTCGGGTCTTTGGCTTTTTGCGGTCTGGCCGGCGGGGCGATGGTCTCAGTGATTCCGTAGTGCTTTAAGATGTTGTTAATGGTTCTTGGTAAAATGAGCCCTTGCTCCACCCATTTTTTGCCTTCGGCGATAAGCCAGGCTTTTTGCTTGTCGTCTAAACTCATTGAGGTTCCGTTTTACAGTCGTTTAATGGGAATCCTGAGGCTGTCTAAAAAGTCCTGATTTCTCACCCGCAGAGATATCGAAGGGGGTTGTAAGTTGCTTAAAAACAAACACGCTTTGCCTTTGCTCAACATGAAGGTGTCTTCTTTTCGCGACCTTTGGGACAGCCCCAGTATGTGATCAGGTCATTCAACCACTTTGCCGTAATTGGAAATTTGCTCGTAGATTTTCTTTTTATCCCCGGCTATCACGATAGTCATGTCTTCGTCGCGCAAGTAGGTTTTGGCCATATTCTGCACTTCTTCGGGTGTAAGGGCATGAATATGTTTCACGTATTCGGTTAAGTAGCTCTCATCCAGGCCGTGCAGATCCAGGAACGCCAGTTGGCCGATGATACCCGAGGGGGTCGAGTTGCGCAGCACAAACGTGCCAGCCATGTAATTCTGTATGCCTTTGAGTTCTTCTTCCGTGGGCTGCTCATCCTGCAGCCGGTCGATCTCATAAAAGATTTCTCGTAAAGATGGACCGGTGACTTCGGTGGTCACGTTGGCCTGCTCTGCCCAGTACGCGTCGCGGTAGCGGGTGGAAATTTGACTGAAGGGCGAATAGGTGTAGCCTTTGTCTTCCCGAATGTTGCGCGTAATGCGCGACCCAAAGGCCCCGCCCAGAAGCGTGTTGGTAACCTGCAGCGCGATGTAATCTTCGTGCGCCGGATCGATGACCGGCAACCCGATGAGTACGGTAGATTGTTTGGCGTCCGGCCGGTCCACCAGATGAATGACGCGTTTGGAAACCGGTTTGGGGATATTTTCAGCAGCCAGCGCGCCTGCTTTCCAGCCGTCGAAGGCGCGGCGAATGGCGGATTCCATCCTGCCGCTGTCGAACACCCCGGCCACGTAAACATGTGTACGGGCGCCGCAAAAATTGGCATCATAAAACGAGTGCACTTTCTCCACAGTGTAGCTTTGAATCAATGCCTCCGTTGGGAACACGCGTCCATACGGATGATCGGGGTACATCACAGTACGAAATTTTTCCAGAGCGATATTATTGGGCTGGGATTTTTGAATGCTGAGGTTGCGCAGCATGTCATTTTTCAGCCGTTCAATCTCGGATTCCGGCAGCAAGGGGTTGCGCACGATGTCTGCTAACAGCTCCACCAGCTTCGGGCCAAATTCTGACAGCACGTCGCCTCGGACGTTGGTTTGGTCTGGGCCCACCGAAACGCTAACGGCTCCGCCCATGCTGGCGGCTTCCTGCGCGATTTGTTCGGCGCTGCGTGATCGCGTACCTTCTTTCATCAAATCGCCGGTCAAATCGGCCAGCCAGACTTCGTCCGCCGCTTCGTTGATGTTGCCGGTGCGCATTACGATACGCACCGTGACTTTCGGTAGTTTGCCGTAGGGCACCATGGTAGCTTGCACGCCGTTATCCAGACTGAATGTCTGCTTTGCTGGCAACGTAAAATCTTTGGGGGTGCCGCCGGCCGGTGGGGTTTCCTTTTGCGCCCGGGCGGGCTGTAAACAAACCGCAAGCGTGAGTATAAAAATTAGAATAATGGATTTGCACATTTTGGTTTTCCTCCTTAAGTATATCATCATAGACTTATGTAAAATACAATTGAGCGTCATTGCGAATCCCGCGTTTTGTGCGGGAGGAAGCAATCTCCTGAGTTGCAGAAAATCAGGGGATTGCTTCGTCATCCCGCTTTTGGCGGGATTCCTCGCAATGACAACATTTTCTTTATTTTACAGAAGTCTAATATCATTACCAACTTAATTGAACTTTTAAATTTAGCAAAGTTAAGTACTGTCGATTTCTTTGACTCAATCAAGTTCCCGCTTTCGGTTCCAAAGTCAGGATAGTGCGATTGGTGGGGCGCAGATATTCCTGAGCGGTGGTTAAAATAAGCTCCGGCGTCACCGCTTGCAAATGGTCTTCCAGCGTGTTGATGCGGGCCGGATCGTCATCGAATAAGGCGAAGCTTGCCAGCAGGTCGGCGCGGCCAAATCCAAAGAAGCCGCCTAAATTGTCGTACAGGCTGGAACGCATTTTCACCAAAGCGCGGTCTAAGGTTTCCTGATCCACTTTCGTGGTGCGTACTTCTTCGATGACTTCATCGACCGCGCTTAATATGGAATCCGGCGAGATGTTGGAATCATGGAACAACGAAACCATCCACAGCATGGGGCCGTTGTAATTGAACATGTTTCCCAACAAGTTGATGCCGCCGTTGACGTCGCCGGTCATGCCGTGTTTTTTCACCAGCGACTGATGCAGCATGCTGTCTTCACCCTGAAGCAGAATCTGGTCGAGCAGGCCCATGGCGTAATATTCCGGCGTGTTGCGTTCCGGTACATGATAGGCGAACGCCAGCGCCGGTCGGTTGGCTAATTGGTCTTCTTTGTTAAAACGCTTTTCCTTTTCCTGTCGCGGCTCTGAGATGTCTGGTTTTTCTGGCAGTTCCGCCGCAGGGATATCGCCAAAATATTTTTTGATCATAGCCAACGCTTCAGCCGGCTCAAAATCTCCTACTACAGCCAACGCCGCGTTGTTGGGGGCGTAGTAGGTGTCGAAAAAGTTTTGCACGTCTTCCAGATTTGCCGCATCCAGATCTTTGAGATCGCCGTAAAAATTGTGCGCGTTGAACCAGTTTTCGTTGGCGTACTGGGGCATGTCAAGCCAGGGGAACCCGCCGTACGGACGGTTTAACACGTTGACTTTGACTTCGTTTTTCACCACGCCCTGCTGGTTGGTGAGGTTGTCCTGGGTGATGGCCAGACCGCGCATGCGGTCGGCTTCGGCCCAGAGCGCGGTTTCCAGTTTGTGAGCGGGTAAAATCTCAAAGTAGTTGGTGAAATCAAAGCGGGTGGAGCCGTTCAGCACACCGCCGTTTTTTTCCACCAGTTGGATGAATTCCATTTTGCCCAGATTCTTCGAACCCTGGAACATCATGTGCTCGAACAGGTGCGCAAAGCCGGTGCGGTCTTTTGGCTCGATGCGAAAGCCGATGTTGTAGTACACGGCCACAACGACGGTGGGTGCGGTTTTATCCGGCGACAAAATCACTTTCAGACCGTTATCCAGTTTGTGATATTCCACCGGCACGCTGAACTTGCTCGGCTGCTGAGCGCATGATAACGACAAAATCAACAGCAAAACACTCATCATCCTTAAGACAGTTTTGATTTGCATAAGTCCTCCATTATTTTGATTGATTTAAGATGGTTAATAGGCGTGTATATTTATTTTGCTTGCACCAAAAATCTCCTGAAAGCAGGATTAAAAATTAATCCTTTTGTAAACAAAAGAGCCATGGTGATGGAACGCAGGAAGGGCGATTTTGTGAAACAAAATAAACCATCGGCTTAAAAAAAGCAAGCGAATTCTCTTAATAATGGATCTATTTTGGCTAGCAGTGAATAGAGTTACGGCAATCCTTTTTTGAAGTTTCAGGCATTTACCCGATTGTGTAATCGTCACTGTCAATATACGACAGCAATTCGCGGACGGTACCGCTGCAGTCCGCCACAAGACGAATCTTCGAGGCAACAGATCAGAATGATAGCTGTTGTATAACCTTTGAGACTCTTGGATTTTGGTAGGGTCGAAAAAAAGTTTCTGTCAGTGAAATCAGAAAGATTCTTGGCGTACATCGCATAACAGTCACTCAATTTAACAAAAGCAGGAAGCGTCGCGAGAAGCTATAACGATACATATCAGCCGCTGACGAACGGGGGTCGGCTGCATTTGTCATGTTAGGCAAAATTTTTACGCAGGTATTCTTTATTTTGTAATCGCACCCGATAGTTCAAATATTGGATTGCCTCCGTAGGCCCGCAAAATGCCCGTGTCGGCGGAATTTACCACGACATACACCGTTCCATCCGGGCCAATTGCCGGGGAAGCCAGGCCACCGCCCTTAGCAGAAGTAGTCGCAGCCCAACTCTCAAAGTTGAAACTAAGGCTAACCAACCCCTTGCTGGTGTGGACATAAACAAGGTCGCTCGAAGCAGCGGGTGAAGAAATCGTTGTTCCCTCAATCGCGATTTTTTTAATTTCAGAGCCATCAGATGGCCGGAGGCTGGTTAGGGTTCCGTCGTAGCTGACCACATAGATTGGTAAACCTATACCCCGAGAAGCCGGTGTGCCCATGACCGCGCCGCCATCGACGCCGGTTTTCCATAATTTATCGCCGGTCAGAATGTCGTATGCAACAACATCCCCACCCTTAGTCCCGAAGACCACGGTTTTCGTGCCTCTCAGTCTTGCCGGGGATGACAATAAACCCATCTCGTGCTGCTTTGACCATAAAAAAGTCAATTTCGGCGGCTCCCAGCTATAGGCCTTGATGAAACAAGCATTGTCCGCGAAAATCACAATAGGATGTTCGAAAAAAACCGGCGCATCGATGACAGTAACTGTAGGATATAACCAACCGAATTGTTCATATAACGTCGGGGCTGTCCACTCAGTATCAAATTCAAATTCCGGCCATTCATCAAATGCCTCCTTCAACACATCAAAAAGATCTCCGAGCCAATCCCATATAGGACTGCCTCCATGGATAGGGCAACCACTAAATTGCGCATGTTTTACGAGATTGCCTGCCTGGTCATAGACTAACAAAGAGCTCCACAGTGCGGAGAGAAAAATATACTCATTATCTTCTGAACGCCAGATTTTAGGCGAAGCGGTAGTCCATGTATCCGGGAGAGTAATAGAGCGAACCAGGACGCCGGCAGGTGTAACGGTATGTAAAGTGCTGATATATTTATCCTCCTCTTCATCAATTGCATGTGTTGTGACGACATATACCACTCCTGTGGACGAAACCGCGGGCGAGGATGTAATTGGTTCGCCCAGGTTCAATCGCCATTTTACTAAACCGAGTCGATGTATCGCAATGAGCTCTCCCTCAAGGTTGCCAATATAAACGGTATGGTCGCCACTTACCACCGGGGATGAATGAATGACATGACCTACGTCAACCGACCATTTCGGTTTATGAGCAAATGTGCTCGATGCGAGGTATACACCGTGATTTGCACCATCTCCGTGAAATTGCGGCCAACTACCCATGCCGGGTAGCTCGGTTTCTGGAGGTTTGATTTCATCCCAGGAATAGTTGGCGTAAACGGCAATGAACACTGCAAGAAAAAGAAATAGTATCAGTCCAGGCAGTAAGCCTCGCCCCTGAAACCATTTATGACGCCAATTGTTTTCACTTTGGTTTTTCATGTCAAACCTCCTTGTTGCTTGCATTTTTCTAACTTGATTAACTATGAATGAACAATCAATTGCGTGCTTATCGCCCAGGCAATTGCGCCCTTAAAAAAAAATATAATTCTATGATAAGTTCGATAAATTAAGTTAAAATTGAATCAGTTCCGAACCCAAACAGAGCAATTCATGCGCCGTGGTAAAAGGCGTGCATCCCCAATCTTTAAAACCCCCCAGCCCGTTTGTGAGGATTTCAAGTTTCAATCGCTCAATACCGGTCTAAGCTAAATTCACTCAAAAAAGTGTGATGCCCTGTTGAGGCTTACTGGATGTTCTTAGTAGTCTGAATTGACCTAAACCCCATTCATCCACAAAGACATATTTGGAGTTCAATTTAAAATATTCCCACACTTCAAAGGACTTGTTTTTGTCTGGCGAAGACGCACTTTTGATGAAATCCGGCGGACCATTTTTTAGATAAATTTGACCCTGATCCGTTTCCCAGCCGCTGCCATTGACACACTGAAAATGTTGGTTAGCATAATAAATTCTCTGAAAGTATTCCACCATCAATTCGTTTCTGTCCGTGTCCTGGGTCGGATCGAGTTTCGTCCAGAATTGATTTAATCCAGATAGGCGCGCGTCTGCAGGCAGCGATTTCAGATATTCGATTTCATCCTCCGTGGCGATGTATTGCAATTGCCGCATTAAGGTCGCATACTCTTCGTCGGATATTTCAGAGAGGGGCTTGACAATGGTAAATTTTGCTTCGTTTAATGCCGATTGACCATTTTCGGGGTCCTGGATTGTGAGGGTCACGGTGTATTGACCAGAGGCCAGCTCTGAAATTGGAATACCAATGCTCAATGCTGAGGACGGGCCCGGTTTTTTATATTTTCTTGCCAGGGATTTGACTACCTGCCCTTCTTGATTGAAAATAGTGTAGGTAGCCGTGAACATGTTGTTTGAGGCTTCCGGCTGGTATTTAAGATGGTAAATCTCAGAATATAGAAACAAGGTCTTGTAACTAATTCCAAATACGTGTGAAACATTTGGAATAATTTTCATTTCGTTTTTGACCAAAATCGATTCCTGTTGAGATGGCGCAATCGAAGTTGCCATTTGGATATCGCTGATTATCAACCGTTTTACACTGTAGTTGGGAATGGTGATATCCTTGTCCAAGCTAAAAAAGGACATGGTTTCTCTATCGATCAGTTTAACTCGGGCTGTGTATTCACCAGGATTGACCAGAAATGTAAATCGGACCAAATGGGGAATTGAGTTCAAATAACTGGAATTAAACGGCTCGACTTTCACTGAATCTATTAAATTCAAACCATCCGTTTTTATTTGATTTTCATCAAATAGAGTAATGTCAAGATGATAGCTGACCAGATACTCGTTTAAAGACTTAAAGTGTTGCAGATTTTGCAGAGGAATCTGGCAAAAGATTTCCAGAAAGGTTTGTTGATTTTCATCCGTTTTAAAAGTGAGAAATTCAAAAGCGTAGCTTTGATTTTCGTGGATGGTTTTGTCAAATAAATCATTTGTGTTAGACAAAACCGTGTTTGGACCAATCAAAAGAAAGATAAGCAATAAACTTACTCGTAATCCTTGCGAAATAGCCCAACCCAAGAAGTGATTACCTGAATATTTCATGGGCCTTACTCCATTAATTGAATGATTAATTCTTCTGCTAATAAAAACTCAGATAAGGACACGCTTAGCCTAAAAAAATAATTTACTTACTTCTAAAATGGGCAAAGCCTACAAAATCGTCCGCATTTATTTAAAATTAGCAAAAATCTATTTGTACCTACTAGTTTAAAAGACAAAGTAAATGATCCTTTTCTCTCAGAATTATTCCATCATAACCACACTGATTAGCATGCTAAAATGGTGACTGAAACCAAATTATCGTCGAATTTAAACAGTTAAGTGCATTATTTAAACGGGGGAAAAGAGCTATAGACGTTAGAACTTACTACGATCAGAACCAGCGGGCCAAACTTGCTCGATATTGGATGGGAAGACGATCCTCTTCTTGCCGCCGTCAGATCTTGCCCCCATTGGCGCAATAAGATAAATTGCTGCAGAGATTGAAGTGACAAGATATCTTAGGCTAAAGATAGTTTTTAGCAGGCGGCCTTACTGCTGTAGTATCGAGTATGGACATTAGGTCGTGGTTCCTGCTGCGTTCGCGATACTTGAAAAATTGTTGATTTTTGATTACAGATTGATTATTATTTTTCACTTTTAAATCGCTTCTTAGAATAACCATCAGAGGAATCATGGCAGGATCCAAAAAAATCGAACATCTGCGACAACAAAAAGCCAAAGCCCTTTTAGGCGGCGGGCAGAAGCGCATCGACGCTCAGCACAAAAAGGGCAAGCTAACCGCCCGCGAACGCATCGAGCTGCTGTTGGATGAAAACAGCTTTCAGGAAGTGGACATGCTGGTGCAGCATCGCTTTCGCGATTTTGGCCTGGATAAACAACGGTACTACGGTGACGGTGTGGTCACCGGCCACGGCCTGATCAACGGGCGTCTGGTCTTCGTCTTTTCTCAGGATTTTACGGTGCTGGGCGGTTCCCTTTCCGAAGCTTACGGCCAGAAAATCTGCAAGATCATGGACATGGCCATGAAAGTCGGCGCGCCCGTGATCGGCTTGAACGATTCCGGCGGCGCCCGCATTCAGGAAGGGGTGGTGAGCCTGGGAGCGTACGCGGATATTTTTCTGCGCAACACCCTGGCATCGGGCGTGGTGCCGCAGATTTCCGCCATCTTGGGCCCGTGCGCCGGCGGCGCGGTCTATTCACCGGCCATCACCGATTTTATTTTGATGGTGAAAAATACCAGCTTTATGTTCGTGACCGGTCCGGAAGTGGTGAAAACGGTCACCCATGAAGAAGTGACATTCGATGAGCTGGGCGGCGCCGAAACCCACGCCACCAAAAGCGGGGTGGCGCATTTCATTTCGGAAAATGAAGTGGAATGTCTGCAGACTATTCGCAAAATCCTGAGCTATGTTCCTCAAAACAATATGGAAGATCCACCGCGCGTTGAGTGTACGGACGACCCCAACCGTATGGACAAGGCGCTGCTGGATTTCGTGCCGGACAATCCCAACAAACCATACGAAATGAAGCAAATCCTCCAGTGCGTACTCGATGATAAAGATTTTTTAGAAGTGCATGCGAATTACGCTCAGAATCTGGTGGTGGGATTCGGCCGTTTGAACGGCAAATCCGTGGGCATCGTGGCGAACCAGCCGGGAGCGCTTGCCGGCGTGCTCGATATCGATTCTTCTTTAAAAGGCGCGCGATTTGTGCGGTTCTGTGATGCCTTTAACATTCCCATCATCACGTTTGTGGATGTGCCGGGCTTTCTGCCGGGTACGGAGCAGGAGTGGCGCGGCATCATCAAGCACGGAGCGAAATTGCTGTACGCTTTTTGTGAAGCCACGGTGCCCAAGATCACGGTGATCACCCGCAAAGCCTACGGCGGCGCCTACGACGTCATGAGCTCCAAACACATCCGCGGCGACGTCAACTACGCCTGGCCTTCCGCTGAAATCGCGGTCATGGGACCCAAAGGCGCGGTGGAGATTATCTTCAAAAAAGAAATTGAAAATGCCGGAGACAGGGGAAAGGTCACCGAGCATAAGGTCAACGAATATCGGGAAAAGTTTGCCAATCCCTACATTGCGGCCGAGCGCGGTTACGTCGATGAAATCATCGAGCCCCAGGAAACCCGACCCAAACTCATCCGCTCGCTGGAGTTGCTGGAAAACAAAGTGGATTCCAATCCGCGCAAAAAGCACGGCAATATTCCGTTGTGAAATGGTGCCAATTCCAGGAGGTCGTCGGGCTGTAAAATCAGCAAATTACAAAAGGTTAAATATCCAATGAGTGCTTTCCCACAAAATCCTTTTCAAATACTTAACCCGAATATCCGCTGGGCGCCGTCGCAGGAAGATTTACAGGAGAAAGCCTACGAACAACTCATCCCGCCGCTGGTTTATAAAATTCGGCAGGCTTTAAAAGCGTGGCGGGACAGCGATTATTCAGGCGCATCGGATACGACAAAAGCGCTGCTGCAATTCTGGTTCAAACCCGACAGCCACAAAAAAAATGACCATGTTTTCCAATACTATTTTGCCCAAAGGGAAGCCATCGAATCGATTATTTATCTGTATGAAATTGCCAAAGCCAAAGATAAATATGAACTCATGCGCTTTGATTCTTCGGGCAGAATCAGCACAGGGCACTTTCCTGAAACCTGGCCCCGCTATGTGGTAAAAATGGCAACAGGTTCAGGCAAAACAAAAGTGTTGAGTCTGGCGCTGGTCTGGTCGTATTTCCATAAACTGTA